>JAFGIR010000444.1 GCA_016929515.1 Pirellulales bacterium
GTTGACCAGCAAGTAGCCTTGATCCTGTTCGGGAATGAACGCCTGCGGGGCCGTTTCCATCGCGTGGTAGGTCACCAGCAGCAAGCCGCCGTAGACCACCAGGACCAGCGCGCTGAGCCGGACCATGCGGGCCACGGCCCGGCCGTAGAGTTCCGTAATTCGGTCGAACAGCCGGTTGAAGCCGCGGAACAGTCGCGACAAGACCGCGTTGACCGGCCGGATGACGATCCGGCCGAACGCCCCGCCGACGAGAGCCCCGGGCAGCATCAGCCCGAGATAGGCGGGCCACGAAACGTCGGCCGTGCCGGACTCGGCCCCGATCGGCAAGCCAAGCCGTTGGGCGAAAAACGTCTTGGCCGCCCAAACCGACGCAAACGCTCCGATCACGGCGAAGATCCACCAGGGGAGCGCTTCGTGGCGCGGGTGGCCATGTTCGTCGAGTTGTTGTTTCTCGAAGATGGCCACGGCCCGCGACGGCGTGAGCGTCATTGCGTTGACGGCCGAGATGACCATCGCCGCCGAAATGACCAGGGCGAACTGCCGGAAAAACTGGCCGGTCACGCCGGGTACGAACACGCTGGGCAGAAAAACCGAGCTGAGGACCAGCGTAATGGCGATGATCGGACCGGTGATTTCCGACATGGCCTTGATCGTCGCGTTCTTGGCGTCCAAGCCGAGCGACATCTGCCGCTCGACGTTTTCCAAAACGACGATGGCGTCGTCGACCACGATGCCGATGGCCAGGACCATTCCGAAAAGCGTCAGGTTGTTGAGGCTGAAGCCCATCACGGCCATCACGGCGAACGTGCCCACCAGCGAAACGGGCACGTCGATCATCGGCAGGATCATGGCGCGCCAATCCTGCAAAAACAGCAGCACGACGATCGCCACGAGGATGACCGCGTCGCGCAGCGTCTTGAGCACCTCGTCGACCGATTCCTGGATGAACGGCGTCGTGTCGTAGACGATCGAGTACTCGACGCCCTCGGGAAACGACTTGCGCAGCTCGCGCATCTTCGACTTGATTTTTTCGGCCACGTCCATGGCGTTCGAGCCGGGCAATTGGAAAACGGCCAGTCCGACCGACGGCTTGCCGTCGAGGCGGCAGGTCTGGTCGTACATCTGCGCCCCCAGCTCGACGCGGCCCACGTCGCGCAGACGCACGACCTGGCTCGACGCGTGGCCCTGGGCGGCGTCGCCCTGGTTGGTCTTGATGATGATGTCGGCGAACTGGTCCGGATCGACCAGCCGGCCGAGCGTGCTCATCGTGAACTGAAACGCCTGGCCGGGCGGGACCGGCGGGCGGCCGATCTGGCCGGCGGCCACCTGGACATTTTGGTTCTGGATCGCCTTGATGACGTCGACCGTGGCCAGGTTGCGCGAGGCCATTTTCTGTGGGTCGAGCCACACGCGCATGCTGTAGTCGCGCTGGCCCAGGTAGGTCACGTCGCCCACCCCGTCGATCCGCGATAGCTCGTCCTTGATCTGGATCGTGGCGTAGTTCGACAGATAGAGGTCGTCGTAGCGGCCGTCGGGCGAGGTCAAATTGACGCACAGCAGGATGCTGGGCGACTTTTTTTTCGTGCTGACGCCTTGCACCTGGACTTCGCGAGGCAACTGGGGCGTGGCCAGCGCGACGCGGTTCTGGACGAGCACCTGGGCCATGTTCAGGTCGGTGCCCAGCTCGAACGTGACGGTCAGGTTGTACGCGCCGTCGTTCGTGCATTGCGACGACATGTAGAGCATCCGCTCGACGCCGTTGACCTGCTGCTCGATCGGCGCGGCCACGCTGTCGGCGACGACCTGGGCACTGGCGCCCGGATAGGTCGCCGTGACCTGGACGGTCGGCGGCGTGATGTCGGGATACTGGGCCACCGGGAGCATGAACGCCGTGACGCCGCCGGCCAAAAGGATGACCAGCGAGACTACCCAAGCGAAAATGGGGCGTTCGATGAAGAACTTGGCGAACATGGGGGCTAGGGGCAGGAGTTAGGAGTCTGGAGTCAGGAGTTGGGGATTCTGTCATTCTGAGCGCAGCGAAGAATCTCTCGCAACCACCGAGATTCTTCGCCGCGATCAGAATGACACGCCGAGGTGTCGGCCTTATTGTGGGTCTTCTCGTCGGTTGGCTGCGTTTCGACCTTGATTCCGGGCCGCACTCGCTGGAGCCCGCCGACGATGATCCGGTCGTTCGGGCCGATGCTGTCAAACGTCTTCTGGCCCGGCATTTCGCTCTCGTCGGCCTGGCGGAGTCCTTGCTTCGTGCGAATCATCTTGACGGGCGTGACCACCTGGAGCCCGTCGGGCTGCTGGGCGCCGAGCGTCACCGGGCGATACTCGACCACGTTCTGTGCATCGACCACCAGCAGGTATTTGTTTCCCTGGTCGGTGCCGATGGCCTCTTGCGGCACGAGCAGGGCGTCGTGGGCGTCGCCGATGGGCAGACGGATCCGGACGAACATGCCGGGCGAGAGCAATCGGCTCGCACCGGCGGCCAGCCGGGGATTCGAAAACGTTCCGCGGACCTGAAGCGTGCCGGTTGCCGGATCGATTCGGTTGTTGATGAAGTCGATCTTGCCCTGGTGCGGATAGCGGCGACCCTCGTCGGCCAGCCCCATCTCGACCGGAAAAGTGCCGTGCTTGTGCGTCGTCTTGATTTTTCCTTCTTGGATCAGCCGTTCCAGCCGGAGCATGGTGTGCTCGTCGATGTCAAAGTAGGCGTACATGGGGTCTTCGGAGACGACCGTGGTCAGCAACGTTTCGTCCTGTTTGACGAGGTTGCCGATCGTCAGCAGATTGCGGCCCACTACGCCGTCGATCGGCGACAGGATACGCGTGAACTCGACGTTGAGCCGCGCCGACTCGCCGTTGGCCTCGGCGGCGGCGACCGCCGCCTTGGCTTCGTCTCGGGCGGCGGCGTATTTGTCGACGTCTTGCTTGCTGATCGCTCCCGGGGTTTTTGCGATTTCGACGGCGCGGGCGTAGTCGGCAATGGCCAATTTCAGGCGGGCTTCGGCCAGTTTGACCTGACCGCCGGCACGGTCCAGAGCGGCCTGGTACGGGCGCGGATCGACCAGGAATAGTCGCTGTTGGGCCTTGACCTCGGCACCCGGCTCGAAGTCGACCGAATCGAGATAGCCCGTCACCCGCGACTGCACCTTGACCGACTCGGGCGCGTCGGTGCGACCGGTGAAGTAGGTGTAGTCGGTCACCTTGCGGACGACGGGCCGGGTGACGCGGACCGCCGGGTCGGCGTCGGGCGCGGGGGCTTCGAGCCGTTTCTCGCAACCGAAAACAGCCAGGCTCAGGAAGGTAAGTGCAAACAGCCCTTGCAGTGATGGTGATCGGAGCGAACGCATGGCGTCAGTCGGCGGGGTTTTGAGGGGGGGTGGGAAGGACGGCCGGTGCTCTTGAAATATAGTCCCCCGTTCGGGATAGGGCGGGCGGACGGACACTTGACCTGCATCTGTCCGGGGCGATTACTCGACGCTCGCGCCGGAGGCGCGGGAGAAAATGGCTACCGATTGAGCGAAATTCACTCCAAGCGACTGGCGACGCCCAAGTCGGGCATCCCTTCCAGAGAGTTAAGGGGATGATTTTTTCGTTTTTATGGTTACAATCCGAGATCGAGTAGTCTAGAAAACACGGGAGCTCGTTATCAAATTCCCTGGCACCATTTACTCGGGGGTGTGATTATGAAGGTGATTGTCTTGTTGGGTTTCCTGGCCGTGGCGATGAATGCCACGTTGGCTTATGGAGGGGTTACGATTGATCGCGTCCCGGGCACTCGGAATATTACCAGCGCTCTGGATGAGTCGATTGTGACTGACGGAGAGCTGATGGCCGGGATGTCGGTTTCCGCGTATTTCGCCGACAGCACCTCGGAAAGCGTGACTTGGGTTTCGTCGGCCGCTTCGAGTGGCTTGGCTCAGGGCGTGAACTGGTCGTTATCGCAGTCGGGCAACACGTGGGATCAGGACTGGACGCTGGACAACCAAACCGGCCAGCCCCTGGTCGGCTTGGTTCTCGATGCGGGCGACGGAAACGCCGTTTTTGATACGATCAGCGCGAGCGACTTTACGCCTGGGTCGGGAAAAGGGAAACCGCTCACGATGACCAGCGGCGATCCATCGCTGGATATTCTGGCCACGTACTACGACGAGGTGGCTCTCGTTGGGGAGCTTCCCGTGGGAGACCTCTATCGGTGCCTGCGGATTGACTTCCTGAATGCGGGCCAGTTCGGCAGCGGCAGCACCATGACTTTCATGACGGATACCGATAGCCTTGCTACGGCGGGCGACATCCATCCCGTTCCGGAACCGAGCGTGCTCGTCCTCTTGTCGATGCTTGGCGCGTTGGGCGTCGCCGCTTGGCGACGGCGATAGCGGGCCGAACGTCGAATCGTTAAACGGTGATTGCCTATCTGGCCATGGCGTGGGTCGTGCGCGTCCTGCAATGATTTGCTTCCCGTCGCCCGTCTTGCGTGGGCTCTTTTCTCCGACAAGACGAATGGCTACAAAAAACACGAAAAGACACAAGAAGGAGAGTTCAATAGTTCTGAGTTTGGAGCGATGAGAGCTAAACAAGTCATCCTGAACGTAGCGGAGGATGACCGGGAAGGAATTTCTAAGAATTCGGGACTGCGGAAGTGGGACGGGGTGTCCCCAAAAAGGACACGGAAAGTTCCTTCCCTTTCTTCTTCTTCGTGCCTTTTTGTGTTTCTCGTGGCCATCTCTGTCCTTTGTGGCTGCGCCTGCGGCGTCATCAAGAACTCCTTGATATAGACCGGAGACATTTGGGCGAAATATGCTCCAAACCGCCGAGAATAATCCAGTGCACCCCCGGGTAGAGGTAAAATGGCAATTTCTCGCGTTTTGTTTGTCACAATTCCAGGTCCGGCGGCCTATAGGGTACGGAAATGTTGTCGTTAAGTTTGTGCTTCTATGTGGGGATTTTGTTATGAAACGCTTGATTGTCCTGCTGGGTCTCCTGGCTTTGCTGGTGGGTACCACGCCGTCTTATGGGACGGTCACGGTGGTTTACGAGGCGGGGACTTTGAATTTGACCGAGGCTCTGACCGGGTTTGGGACCACGGGCGATCTGATGGAGGGAATGACGCTGACCGCGTTGTTCGGCGACAATTCCACGGAGACCGCCACGTGGGCTTCGTTGGGAGCGCCAAGCGGCAAAGCCCAGGGCACGGGCTGGTTCGTGTCCGAAAGTGGCGACACGTGGGACCAGAACTGGACGCTTCAGAACAACACGGGCCAATCCCTGGTCAGCTTGGTTATCGATGCGGGCTTGGGAGACACGGTCTTTGACGCCATCAATGGGAATTACCTCACGCCCGGGTCGGCCAATGGGAAGCCCTTTCAGATGACAGGCGGTGATTCGTCGCTCAATATCTTGGCCACGTACTACGATGAAGTGGCTCTCGACGGAACCCTTCCCATGGGCGACCTCTATCGATTTTTGCGGATTGACTTTCTGAATGCGGGTCAGTTCAGCAGTGGGAGCACCATGACTTTTGTGATGGATACCGATAATATCCAATTCGCGGGCGACATCAATCCAGTTCCGGAACCGGCCACCCTCCTCATCTGGTCGGTACTTGGCGCGTTGGCCGTTGCCGCTTGGCGATGGCGATAAGTCATTCGGCTGAACGTCGAATCGAAGAATCGAGAGAGCTACCGGTCGTCGGTGGCTCTCTTTTTTTGCGCCCAGAAGTCATTTGCCAAGAGAGGGTTGCGCCGGCCACGTTGGGACGTCGGGCCATATCTCGGACGGGTTCTCGTGCCTCGTGGCCGTTGATTTTGACGGTTGCGGGGACGTGGGAATTAGTCCCGACACGGGGAGCGTTCGGCGTCTTGGACGCTCGGCCACGATGATGCTCAGCAGGCCTTGGTATTCTGGCGCGCTCGATCGGAAGAAAAGCCGTTTTGACGATATTGGGCCGCATTGCCCCACTTGGCGTCCCCGAACGGTGCCCAAGAGTGTATAATCATGCCACTGGGAGCCGGGTAAGACTCACGTCCCAAGGGTGGTCGTCGGCATCAAGCAATTCCACCGCCGTGCATGCAATGAATCGCATCTTCCCTTTTCTTCGCTGGTTCACGGATTACCGAAAGGCGACTTTCCGAGCGGACCTGGTTTCGGGCGTGACCGTGGCTTTGGTTTTGATCCCCCAGTCCATGGCCTACGCCCAACTGGCGGGCCTTCCCCCGTATTTCGGTCTCTACGCTTCTTTTCTTCCGCCCATGGTGGCGGCGTTGTTTGGTTCCAGCCGCCAATTGGCGACGGGCCCGGTGGCGGTGGTCTCGCTCATGACGGCCGCCTCGCTCGAACCGCTCGCGACGGCCGGCAGCCCGGGCTACATCGCTTATGCCATCGTCTTGGCCTTGACCGTCGGTCTTTTCCAGTTTGCCTTGGGGTTGTTGCGGATGGGGATGGTCGTCAATTTCCTTTCCCATCCGGTGGTCAACGGGTTTACCAACGCGGCGGCCATTATTATCGCTACGTCGCAGTTGTCGAAGCTCTTTGGCGTTGAGGTCGATAAGGCCGACCACCACTACGAGACCGTTGCCCGCGTGATCGTCGCCGCATGCCACTACACGCATTGGCCGACGCTAGCCATGGGCGTTTTGGCCTTGGCGATCATGTACGTCCTGAAGCGGCTTAACCCCAAGATACCCTACGTGCTTGTGGCGGTGGTCGTGACCACGGCGATCTCTTGGGCGACTGGCTTCGAGAAGAAGCAGCAGGTCCCGTTGTCGTCGATTGCGTCGAAGGAAGTGCGAGACTTGATTTGCAGCTTCAATGATCTGACGACCAAAGTGGAGGAGCTTGCAACCGAGCGAACCGAGATCAATGGCCGCTTGAACGGGCTGCAAAATGACCCGAACCGGGATTCTCTTGCGTACCTTCACGAGGGATATGAGTTGGCCGCGACAAACGTCAAGATAGACAAGTTGAAAGAGCTGGTGTGTGCCTACCGGAAGCGTCTGCGATCCTTCCTGTTGCAGGCCGTGGTCGAGAAGGACGGATCGGTTCGGTTCCATCTGGTGGCCGGCGCGATCGTTGGCGAGTCGAACGACGGCCGGACGTGGCGTCTGGAAGTGAACAACGGGGTGATCGACGACGACTCGGTTACCGTGAAATCCGGGGGCGCCGTCGTCGGGAGCATTCCGCGCGGCCTTCCGACCTTGGCAGTACCCAAGTTCGGCGTGCACGAGTTTCTTACGCTGTTGCCGTCGGCCGTGATCATCTCGTTCCTTGGTTTCATGGAGGCCATTTCGATCGCCAAGGCCATGGCCGCGAGAACGGGCCAAGTGCTCGACCCCAATCAGGAGCTCATCGGACAAGGGCTGGCGAACATTTTGGGGTCTGTCGGGCAAAGCTATCCGACCTCGGGGTCGTTCTCCAGATCGGCGGTCAACCTGCAATCCGGCGCTCAAACCGGGCTTTCCAGCGTGATTTCGAGCGCGGCCGTGGCCGTCACGCTTCTTCTGTTCACGCCCTTGCTCTACTATTTGCCGCAGGCCACGCTGGCGGCGATCATCACGATGGCGGTGATCGGTTTGGTGAGTGTCTCGAGTTTCATTCAGTCGTGGCGGACGCATCGAGTCGACGGCGCGATTCAGCTCATTTCGTTTATTTGCACGCTGGGGTTCGCGCCCCATCTCGATCGGGGCATAATGATTGGCGTGGTGCTCTCTCTGGGAGTCTATGTATTCCGAGGCGTAAAGCCTCACGTCGCCCATTTGTCGCTCCATCCGGACGGCTCGTTTCGCGACGCCAAATACTGGAGGCTTCGCGAGTGCAAGCACCTTTCGGTGATCCGGTTCGATGCGTCTCTTTTCTTCGCCAACGCAAGTTACTTCGAGGAGCTTGTCAACGAGAGAATCAAGACGCTGCCCGAGTTGCGGCACATTCTCCTGGTTGCCAACGGCATCAACGACATGGATGCTTCGGGCGAGGACGTTCTCGCGTTGACGATCGACAACGTCCGAGCCGCGGGCGTCGGGTTCTCGATGAGCGGCACGAAGGAAAGCGTCCTGGCGCTTATGAAACGAACCCATCTTTACGAAAAGGTTGGCGAAAAGAACATGTTTCCGACGGAGGTAGCCGCCGTCGCGGCTTTTTGGGACGCGGCCCACAAAGGAAGCGACGAAGCGCGGTGTCCATTGATGGAGGTCTGTCCGGTCACCCCATGCGGTGAAGAGGGAGGAGGGAGGAATGTCGGCAATCCGGGTGTTTAGCGGCACGTATTGCCACGGCGAAGAAATCGTCGGCCAGCTCGCGGAGGCTCTCGGCTCGCGACTGCTGGGCGATTCCGATGTGATGACGAGAGTTACCCAACGTTTCGGGGTTTCGCGGAAGAGGCTTGAAAGGACCCTGTCGGGCAAGGTGCCCGTCTTCAACAACTTCACGCACGAGCGACAGTACAACACGAGCTATCTGAAACTCGAGATGGCCGCGCTGCTCGGCGAAGGCGATTGCATTTTTTCGGGTTTTTGCGCGCAGTTGGTTCCGGCAGAAATATCGCACATACTGAGCGTGTGCATCGTCGCCGATTTCGACTATCGGTGCAAGCTCGCGGCGCGAGAGTGTAACGTCTCGATGCACGAGGCACAGAAGTTTGTCCAGGAGGACGATTATTGCCGGACCCTTTGGACCGACCACGTTCTCGGCAAGTCGCCCTGGGACAGCGACCTCTACGACGTGTTCCTGCCGATGAACCAGGTGAGCGTGAAGGAGGCCGTCAGGCTGGTCCGTGAAAGTGCCGCGAGCGACGTCTTAAAGCCGACCGAGGCTTCGTTGCAGGCCCTCGCCGATTTTCGTCTGGCCACGGAAGTCGAGGTCGCGTTGGGCAAAGCGGGGCACGATGTCACGGTGACTGCCAGAACCGGAAAAGTGACGCTGACCATCAACAAACACACCATCATGTTGTCTCGGCTGGAGGAAGAACTTGAATCGATCGCCGCCGAAGTCGAGGGCGTCGGCGAGGTGGAAACCAAGGTCGGGCCCGGCTTCTATCAGCCCGGCGTGTACCATCAGTTGAATCCCGAGTTGCCGAGCCGGGTACTGCTGGTGGACGACGAGCGGGAATTTGTCCAGACTCTCTCCGAGCGCTTGCGAATGCGCGACATGGGCGCGACCGTCGTCTACGACGGCCGGCAGGCCCTCTCGCTGCTCGGCGAGGAGGAGCCGGAAGTTATTGTGCTCGATTTGAGGATGCCGGGTATCGACGGAATCGAGGTTCTCCGACGCATCAAGCAGGAGCACGAGAACGTCGAGGTGATCATACTTACCGGTCATGGATCGGACAAGGACCGGAAGAGCTGCCTGGAGTTGGGGGCTTTCGCCTATCTGCGCAAGCCGGTCGATATCGACGAACTCTCTCGGATCATGCAACAGGCTTACCAGAAAGTGAAAGCACGGACCGATTCGGACGACGCAAGTAGTACAAAGGAAGGTGCATGATGTCGATAATTACGATTTCTCGTGGGTCGTACAGTCGAGGAAAGGAAGTGGCGGAGAAGGTCGCCCAAAAACTTGGGTACGCGTGCATTTCCCGCGACGTCGTCATCGAGGCTTGTGACGAATTCAACGTACCGGAGATCAAGCTGATCAGGGCCATCCACGATGCTCCGTCGATGATGGAACGTTTTACGGGGGGCAAGAAACGGTTTCTTGCCTTCTTTCAGGCCGTGCTGCTCGATCATTTTCAGAAAGACAACGTGGTCTATCACGGCCTGGGAGGCCACGTCTTCATCCAGGACGTGCCTCACGTGCTCAAGGTGCGAATCGTTGCCGAGATGGAGGATCGCATCCGGCTCGAAATGCAGCGCGAGGGAATATCGGCAGCCGAGGCACACGGTATTCTGATAAGCGACGACGAAGAACGAAGGAAATGGAGCCAGTACGTGTTGGGAGTCGATCCTTGCGACCCCGCGCTCTACGATCTGGTTTTGCACATCAAGAAAATCACCAGCACCGACGCTGCCGAGTTGATCTGCCACGCGGCCGCGCTGGAACACTTTCGGGCCACGCCCGAGTCGCAGCAGGCCATGGACGATCTGGCGATTGCCGCCAAGGTCCGAGCGGCCCTGATCGACCTGAAGCCGGACATCGAGGTCTCGTCGAACCGTGGAGTCGTTAGCGTCGAAACCAAGACCTCGCAAGTTCGGAAAGAATGGCAAATCATCAACCTGGCCAAGGCGGTGCCAGGGGTGAAGGACGTGAAGATCATGGCGCAAGAGCTGAAGCTCACGCCCTGAGAATGTCGCGAGGTGTCGGGACTAAGGGAGTCGGTACTTTCCGCAAAAGGGAGAAATCGATGAGCCCGGGTTCGCTGAAACACGTGATCGCCAGCTCTCATCACGAGAAGGACGCGCGGGGAGCGTTTCGTTCTCGTTACCGGCAATTGTGGCTCTACTCGGTCTGTTTCACCGCGTTTGTGTCGTTGACGCCTTTGGTCATCATGACGTTCGTCAACTTCTACCAATATCAGAAAACGCTCGACGAGGAGATGAGGAGCCAGATTTCCCGCCTGACTTCCATATCCAGGCGGTTCATGGACGATTTTCTCGAGGAACAACGCGCGGCACTCACCTACGTGGTGAAGCATGAATCGTACGACGACCTGTGCGATCAGCAGAAGCTCGGACGCATTTTTCGAGACATGAAGGAATCGTTCGGAGGATTCGTCGACCTCGGAATCATCGACTCGGAAGGGAATCAGCGATCCTACGTCGGACCGTACGACCTGGCGGGAAAGAACTACAAGCAGCAGGAGTGGTTTCAGGAAGTCTGTGTTCGAGGAATCTACGTCAGCGACGTCTTCCTGGGGCACAGGCACCTGCCCCACTTCGTGATCGCGGTTCGACAACACGACACGGCAAGCGGCGGTTTCTACATTCTCAGGGCGACGATCGACACGGAAGTCCTGGATTCGCATTTCGCGTCGCTCGATCTCAAGTCGTCGAGCGACGCGTTTCTGATCAACCACGGCGGCGTGTTGCAGACCCGGCCGCGGCACCACGGCGAGGTTTTGAAGCAATGCCCGATTGCGACGCCGCCCGTCTCCTCCAAGACCGAAGTGATGGAGGTGACGACGACCTCGGGAGAACGGAGAATCCTCGGCTACGCCTATGTCGAGAAGTCCCCGTTCATCTTCGTTGTCTTGAAACGCCCTCAAGACACCATGAAGAACTGGCTGCTGCTGAAGAGCGACATGCTTTGGCTGTTGGCCACGAGCATTGTGCTCATCGTGGCCGTCATTCTCTGGAGTTCGACTTCCTTGGTCAACCACATCCGGGATGCCGATTCGAGACGCGACAAGGCCATTCAAGGGGTCGCCTATACGAACAAGATGGCTTCCATCGGCCGGATGGCCGCGGGCGTGGCTCACGAGATCAACAACCCCTTGGCCATCATCAACGAAAACGCCGGCCTGCTGAAGGATTTGATCTCGATCGAGAAAAAGCCGTTGGATACGGGCCGGCTGCTGAAGATCGCCGAGGCGATCATTAAGTCCGTCGAGCGGTGCAGCACCGTTACGCATCGGTTGCTCGGCTTTGCCAAGCGAATGGACCCCGCGACCGAACGCGTGGAGTTGGCGCCGTTGATCGAGGAAGTCTTGGGTTTTCATGAGAAGGAAGCCGAGTATCGAAGAATTGCCGTCCACTTCGATGTCCCGGAGGATCCGCCGACGATCGAGAGCGACCTTGGGCAACTCCAGCAGGTCTTCTTGAATATCTTCAGCAACGCGCTGGCGGCGGTGGACGACGAGGGGCGAATCGACATCTCGTTGGAAAAGGTTGACGAAAACACCGTGGCCGTCACGATCCGCGACGACGGCAGCGGAATTTCCGAGCGCGATATCGAACACATTTTCGAGCCGTTCTTCAGCACCAAGGGTGATTACGGCACCGGCTTGGGACTGTCGATTACTTATGGCATCGTCGAAAACCTCGGAGGTCGAATCGACGTTCGAAGCAAGGTTGGCGAGGGCAGCGCGTTCACCGTGCGGCTGCCCGTCAGGAGGCGGAGTTGATTCATGGGACGACTGCGAATACTGATCGTTGACGACGAGGAAGACCTCGCCTTCACCATGGCCGAACGCCTGATATTACGCGGTTTTCGGTGCGAGGCGATGACCAATGGAATCGATGCGCTCAAGGCGTTGAGCGAGGAGCACTTCGACGTGCTCGTTCTCGACGTCAAAATGCCCGGAATCGACGGGCTGCAAATGATGACCGAGATCAGGCAAACGCATCCCGATTTGCCGGTCATCCTGATCACGGGTCACGGTTCCGCGGCCGATGCCGAACGAGGGATGCGAGCCGGAGCGTTCGACTACATCATGAAGCCGATCGACATCGAAAGAGTGATCCAGATGATTCACGCGTCGACCGGCGCCAAGAAAGATGAGAAGCCATGAACGAAGCCCATCCTCGCCGCGGTCAACGACGGCTGGCTTTCTTCGGTCGAATCGGAGCCGATATCAGCCACGAAATGCGAAACGTTCTTTCGGTGATCGGCGAATATGCCGGTTTGCTGGACGATCTGCTTGTCCTCGCCGAAACGGGAAGGCCCTTGGACCACGCCAGGCTCAAGACGCTTACGAAGAACCTCGCGGCGCAGGTCAAAAAAGGGACGGAAACGACGGAACGGTTCAACCGGTTTTCGCACACGGCCGAGGAGCAAACGGCCTCGTTCGATTTGATCGCGGTGGTCGAAGACGTCGCCGCGCTCGTCCAACGGCACGTCCGCCTGGAGGGCCACCGGCTGGAAGTCGAATTGCCGAATCGCGAGATACGGGTGACCAACAACGCCTTCGACCTGCAATATGCCGTTTTCGCCGCCGTTGGAATCTTGCTGAAGTGTCTGGAAAAGGACGAACCGGTCGCCGTCAAGGTCGACGCCGAGGGCTCGACGGCCGCGCTGTCGATCTCCGGCCGGGCCGCGGCCGGCGACGAACCGGGCGGCCGGACGTCGCGGCTTGTTGCGGTGATGAACGAGTTGGGAGGGACGGTGAATACGTCCTGGAACGACGGAACGCTCTCGTTGGTCCTCGCCGTCCCCACCGACTGAGGTTCGTGCCGAATTCGCTGGGCGACCAAAAAGTACCCCGGAGACGAACAGTCGTGCGGCAGCAACGGAGGATTTGTCATGGGCCATGAAAAAGTATTGCTCGTCGATGATGAGCGGGAATTTACTCAGATTCTCGCGCAACGCATGGAGTCCCGAGGCGTCGGCGTCGACGCGGTGGCAAGCGGGAGCGAAGCCCTCGAAAAGGCGAAGGGTGCATTCTATGACGCCATTGTTCTCGATCTGGCCATGCCGGAGATGGACGGGATTGAAACGCTCAAACGGCTTCTTGAGATCAACCCGGATCTTCAGGTAATCCTCCTGACCGGCCACGCCAGCATGGAACGAGGCATCGAGGCCGTGAAGCTCGGCGCGATGGATTTCCTGGCAAAGCCGGCCGACATCCAGAAGCTCATGGAGAAAATCGGAGAGGCCAAAGCCAACAAGATGCTGCTCGTCGAGAAGCGGACGGAACAGCGGATCAAGGGCATTCTAAACGCCAAAGGCTGGTAGGCCCGTTTCGTGGCCGCGGGAAAAAAGGGGCGGGAAAAAAGCGGACATCACTGATATTGACGGTTCCGGCATGAAATGATAGCAGGGTGGCCCAGACAACTCGGTTGTCTGGGCAGCGAAACTGCGGGAGGGGTTTCCGTCATCGGCCATGAGTCCAAAGAGCCTCGTGTGCCTTCGGCACTCAGACAACAAGTTGTCTGAGCCACCCGGGAATCAACATTGTGCTCGCGATACTGGCGAACGCTTCGCCGGCCGCGCGTCAGGAACGTCATCTGCTCCAGTCCGGCCCGCGCGTCGGCCGACATCGCCAGGCTGTCGTCCGGGTTGAGCCCAAAGACCGAGATGGCCGCCGTCGGGCAGATGGCCAGACAATGTTGGCACTCGATGCACTTCTCGGCGTTTTCCGGCGAAACGGACGGAAGCTGCTGGCCTTCCTGTTCGATGATCCGCGATGGGCAATCGGGCGCACACAGCCCGCAATGATTGCACCGATCCGCTTGCACGGAGAAATTGAGTTCGACCATGACGGAACCTCGGCAAAGGTTATCGTTCTGTTCTGTGGAAACCGCCGTTCTGCACGGGGCGTGGCTGGTGGCTGAGCGTAGCGGTGCCCTAGTGTTCCGGTATCTGGGGCACCGCTGCGCTATGCCCCAGCCACCCGTCCGCTGCGCTATGCCCCAGCCACCCGTCCGCTGCGCTATGCCCCAGCCACCCCTTTTTAGAGGTTATCTACAGAGCACTATCGTTTTTTCTCCGCCACCACGAGCATTTCGAAGTCGTCGGGCGTCAGGGCGTGGTCGCGACTGAACTCGCCCAGGTGGCAACCAAAGATGTCCACCTTGGCAAATCCGGCCGTTTGCAGCAACCAACGCATTTCGGCGGGCGTGTGGTAGCGCTCGTTGCTCGTGATCGTGTGGGACTCGCCCGCGTCGTCGGTGAACGTCATCTCGACCTGTTCGCGGAAGGTCATCAGGTCGAACGTCAGCTTGCCGAACGCCGCGCCCGACTCGTTGGCGCCGAGGAAGTCCTTGACGGAGTGAAACAGCGGAAACAGGGCGTTGAGGGTTGTCTGCAACAGCTTGCCGCCGGGCCGCAACGCCGTGGCCGCATGGGTGAGAACGGCAAAGTTCTTCTCGTCGGTGTCCATCAGGGGAAACGCGCCTTCGCAGAACATGAGGGCCGCGTCGAACTCCTGGTTGAAATGGGGTTCGGTTGCGTCGCGACGTTGAAAGTCGACGGCGAGACGGGCCTCGGCCGCCTTTTCCCTGGCCCGGCGAAGCTGGCCTTCGGACAGATCGAAGCCGGTCACGTGGTAGCCTCGCCTGGCAAGCTCGATCGCATGCCGTCCGGTGCCGCACGCGATGTCCAGGATTCGCTTCGATCGGTCGGACTCCAATTCCCGCTCGACGAAATCAACCTCGCCGAGAGTTCCCTGGGTAAAACATTCCTTGTCGTAGGTCTTGCCATAATTGGCGAAGAGCGTTTCGTGCCATTGCGTCATGTCAAATCTCCCGCACTTTACCAGGTTGAATACCGGTTCACTGCCGTCCGTCGATCGCTCGCGGCGAAGGAGGCTGTGGGCTCACGGCTTCAGACACCGGCGTCGCGGGGCAGGTTCGCGCAAATCCAAACCGATTTGGAGGCGTTGAAACGGTTGCCTCTTGGCGAGCAACGATACCTTCTGAAACACTTGTTCTGACCCGGGATTGCGCCGGTTGGGAGCGGAACAGGGTTCGCATCCCGAGTCTGAAAACAGAACATCATGCAGGGCGACAGGCCCGGGGCATGCCCTTGTTTCCCGAAGCGTGCCCATGCCTGGAAGCCGTCTTTGACGCAGCCCTGAAGCGCGACGCAGATTCCGACGCACGCGCGACGCGGAATCCGACGCAGCAACCAACGGGCGATTCTGGCAAATGCTCGCAAGAAACGCAGCAAGCCCTTAGAGACCAAGGGCTTGTGCCAGAATGTTCAACTTTGTGCAACAACCTGCTGGGTACTGTACAAATGCATATAATAGCCCCTAGGGGGGTCGAAGCAAACGCAGTTAAGTGCTTTACTGCCATGTACTTACGAATATCGGGACATGCCAGGTGGCGCAAAATCCGGCGCACTTGAAGACGAATTCGCCCACGATTCGCAATCGTCTGAAACCTGCACCGGAAACTCGCTCCTCCACGCCATCCGCGTGCTCACCGACATGCCGCCAGACGAACGCGCAGCCCTGATCGAGCTTCTCAAGACGTGGGGATGATGCCGGCGTTTTATGGGGTTGTGAGTAGACTTGCTTTGCACGCTTTGGCGGGCATCGAGTATTGGCGGCATAGCTCCAGAAATGATCCGACTACCTGTTCGTTGGCCACATTCTCCGGCAATCGCCAGGAACCGCCGCGAAAGGTCAGGCGGTGACAGTCCGCAAGATGCTGGTACGCCCGTTTCATTCGCTCCATCACCGGCGACAGGCTGCCTTGTTGCGGTCGGGTGATCTTGGCCACCGAATAGATGATGTGTCCCGCGGCCAATTCCTGGCCAAAACTGACCAAGCCCTCCAGGTCGTGCATCGACTGTACATCAGGCAGGCCGAAATCCGCCATCGCCTTGCCGCCGCTCAAGGGATCGCGCGGGAATAGCGGGTCGATCCTCGGAAAGACGGGCACGTTCTCATGCCGCAAGAATCGCAGTGCCTCCATGCGGTTTTCGACGCTCGGGGCTGCCGGGTCCAACAGCCGGCGATGGTCGTCGTTGAAGAAAGCCAACGAACACTCGACCCGCAACGGTGGGTAGCCTTTGGCGTCGAACAACGCGCGCCGTGAATGGTCCGGCCGCAACTCGTTGAGCCGATGGAGGACCTGAACGTAACGA
>JAFGIR010000445.1 GCA_016929515.1 Pirellulales bacterium
GCCCATGCCACCGCCCATGCCGCCCATGCCACCGCCCATGCCGCCCATGCCACCGCCCATGCCGCCCATGCCGCCCATGCCCATGCCGCCCATGCCCATGCCGCCCATCGGGGAATTTCTAATGGGTATCACGAGGTCGCCGACGGGGTAGACGCGCGCGGCGAGGTTTTCGTCGGCTACGGTCTTGGTCGTGATCAGCAATACTTCGTTCTTGATGATATAGGTCAGGTCCAAGTCGCGGAGCATCAACTCCAACGCATTGCGCAAGGAAATGTTCTCCAGCATGCACGTGACCGGCGTATCGGAACTCAGGTCGAGTTCCTCGAGGAGCGGTTCCTTGTCGAGGCGGATTTCGATCTGGTGCAGGTCCTTCAAGTACTCGACGACCTCGCCCAGCGTGTTGTCCTGGAATTGAAACTTCGTCTTCTTCTTCAATTCCTCGCGAATTCGTTTCTCGGCCTCGTTGCTCGACGACAGTTCGACGACGCTGTCCTTCTTGCGACGCTCGGACATCTGGTTCCAGATTTCGGGGTCGGGGTAGACTACCGGCTCGCTATCGTCGATGGCGAAGCTCGATGTCTCGGCGGAATTGAACGCGGCGAGCACGGCCTTCTGGCGACGGACGCGATGGCGTTGACCCTCCTGATAGTATCGCTTGACGCGAGCGTAAGCGATTGCCTGGCCGATCTGCGGCTCGATCGAGGCCATTTGCTCCGATTGGGCGATCTCCAGCGCCTTCAGGGCAACTTCTTCCTCGGCCAGCCGATAGTTCATTTCGCGGTACCCGTCCTCGCGCATCAGCGAATCGAATTGCCCCAGCAGTTGCTTGATTTGATCTCGTTTGTGAGCCAGATCCTTCACGATCAATTGGCGCGCCTCGGCCGCCGCAATCGATTCCTGATCTCGAAGACGATCCTGCTGAGCCGACTCCTGGCGAGTCTGGGTCAGACGAAGCGCCGACTCCAGTTGGCTGACCAGCTGCGCCCGCACGTCAGGATCCAACTGGCCCATCCGGCGAACGTTCTCCAATTGGAGCTTCAAGTTATTAATGACCTCTTCGCCCCCGACGGCTGCTTTCTTTCGGGCGTCGGCGATGGCCACTTGAACGTCTTTGGTTACTTGCTCGGCGATGATCTTGCGATCGAGTTCGAACGTTCGGGCAAAAGCGCCGTCGTCGGTTTCGGTTTGCGGCCCACCGACGAGGTTTAATTCTTCTTCGACGGGCGCGCCGGGCTTGTCTTGCTTGATTTCGGCAAGCAAGGCCTTGGCCTGGCGGTCATCCGGCTTGCGACGCAGGACTTCGGCAAGCATTTGCTCCGCTCGCGGGAGGTTTCCGACCGCGATTGCCTCGCGGGCGAGTTGCGTCAGGTTGATCGCACTCACGTTGCTCACGTTTCGTGCCTGCTGCAGACTGTTCGAGTCGATCAGCGGCAAGCTCATGCCGCCGTCGGCGCGAGCCACACCGACCAGTTTACCGAGAAACTCGTTCTTCTTCTCCGACTTGCCCGGCGTTACCTCCCAGGCGAGTTTCTTCGTGCCCGAGGGCGTGTTGGCGGTGATTTTGATCGAGAGTGGACCCTCTCCCTTGAGGGTACCGATCAGGACGCTGTCGCGGTCGGCCCGCAACGGCGGCATCCGCTTCGGCAGGACTTCCGTCATGCGATCCTTGGGCAACTCAGCGGAGACGGGCCAGTAGACCACGCCCGTGGCGGCCTGGGCCAATGCCTTGCCGACCTCTTGAGGTGAAAGGGCCGCGACATCCTTCGGCTTGCCGTCTTTTTCCAGCACCACCGCATTTTCTTGCGATTTCATGATCCCGCCGGTTCGCCCGGCCAAAGCGCCCAGCAATTGCTCGTCCAGCCGAGGCCCCACGGCGTAACTGCTCACGGCCACGCGAGCGTCGGTCAGCGCCGCGACCAACGTCTCGAAGTTCTTGGTCCCAAGGACGTTTGCCGCACTCATGCCGTCGCCAATGTAGACGCACGCACGGGGCTTGGTCTCGCCGCTGAAGCTCGTGGCGGCCACCATCATGGCGGTTTCCATGTTGGTCGCGCCCAACGGTACCCGGGCCTTGAGCTTCTCGACCGCGTCGGCCAGTTCTCGGCTGCCCGGCGCCGCCATCGCGGGGTTCATCGCGATGGCGTTCAAATCGACGGCAAAGAGTTTTACTCGATCGTTCGGGCCAAGGCCGGCCAGCAGACTCTCCAACGCGGCCAAGGCGTTGTCGCGAAACTTGCCGACCTGGCTGCTCGACGTGTCGAACAGCACAACGACGTCGGAACCATTGGGTTCACCCGCCTCGACAGCCGGTTTGAGACTCAACGCGAAATACGTTGCGCCGTCGGGGTGAGAGAAAACATCGAGTCGAGCTGCCTCGGGGCTCGGCTCGGCACCCATGACTCCCATGCACATTACCCAAAGCACCATCATGGCCAGCGGCAAGAAAGCCAGTCGGGAGGGAAAGTGTGTCGACATATCTGGAATCTCCAGCAGGTGAGAATTGAACGTAGGACGAACCGTGTTCCGCGCGATTCACCCGGAAACGCTCTAGAAATCGTCGTCAAGACAGGCTACTACAGCCAGTTGCGTCTATTCTATCCCACCAATCGGCGTTTTGCCAAGGAAAAACCGGGATTTCAGCCTGCCCCAATACACGACTTCCGGCCCTCGCGCCAAGCACTCCGAGGCCGGAATCAGGCGGCTCGGAGCCAAGCCGCAGACATCGCGTCGACAAGCGTTAGAATCGAAGGAAGCGTGGGAGGGATGGGTGGAATGGAGCGTTTTTAACGGCAACAGACGTGGCAATGCAATGTCTCGGCCTGGCACGGATCGTTTTCACAAGGATCGGTGTAACATCGTTGTCCAGAATCCAGCCCTTACGGACGGAATCAGTGTGCCCACAGGGGGGATTTCTGGACTACTCGATCTTCGTCGAAGTGCCAGCCATTCGTCCGCTGGCGTGTCGGAACGCGCGAGTTGCAACAGAGGTGGCTACCCCCCAGAAGGGGTCGTGAATGAAGGATGCCGCGTTTGCCGCTTGGCTTGCCTGGTCGTTTGTTTTCGCATGAGGAGCGACGTTATCGTCGGGAACGTCGAGCGTAACCTTGGCGGATTCTTCCAATGAGGCGTCGACATTGGGCTCGCCGGTTTGCCGCAAGACGAACGTCTGGGCGGGAGCCCGTGACATGCCGTGCCGGGCGAGACCATGGACAGCCAGGACGACCGCCGCACAAGGCACCTCGTGGGCGAAAGTGAGGAACGATCCACCGAGGCAATCGTCGATTTGGCGTTTCATTTCGATCACTGCCTCGGCAAACGTCTCGACTTCATCGTTCAGCCAACACGATTGCGTCTCCAAGCGACTAGCGGAAAATCGTAGCGCGCTCCAGTCCAACGTACCCAGTAGCTCGTTGGAAATCCAGGAAATGAGGACTTCCACGCATGTCTCGGTATCGTTGGACGTTGACGCCTCGGGCAACGGAGCCGTCTGATCGAAGGGAAATTCGGGCGGCGACTCGGGCAAAGCCACGTCGAACGCCGCGCTGCTGCCATATTCATCGTCGACGTAGCCGTACACTTCCTCTTCAACCAATTGAACTTCTTGACACGAGGATGGAGTGAGTTGGCCCAAATCGCGGCTTTCCTCGTACCACCGGCCGAAGTACATGCAAATCCGCTCGGCCAACGACCGAAGACCGGCGCGCGGAAGTCCGGCTTCCAGCGCCTCGCGTGTCGAGTCGCCGATCACGGTCGGCACGGACATCCACGAATTGTCGCCGGCCGGGTTCGCCGTGTCGACAAGTTCGTCATGGAGAATTGTGTCGATCGGGCCGCTCTGCTTGTCGATCGTGCAGTTGGTCGGAAATGGGTAGTCTTGGCCGTCGGCCAACGCCACGGTCCGTTTGTCCTCGCTCTTGCTCCATGCGGTCAGCGCTTCCGGATAGTCGTAGTCGTACTCGTAGGCCTCGAAGGGTCTCGCGTAAGACCCGGAATCGGTATACCCGTCATTGGGCCATCCATTGGCTTCCACGGTCGGTTCGATTGCCGTGGCGTTGTTGCCCAGTGAAGAGACCGGAGCAACGACGGTCAGTCCAAGAACGATCATATAGAGCGACCATGTCCTGCGAGCATATTCCATCTCTGTGTATCCTCCCTGGCAAACCTTGGTTCGACACGAAATGGGCGACTCCGGTTCGAGAAGCAACCCGCCCGTGATGTCGCCAATTGCTAAGGATATCGGAAGCATGAAGTTGGGGCCATTAGGTCATAAAACGGTCTTCGGTTAAATGGTGAAGTCTGTGAGTTTGCCTAGAAAACGGGAATGCGACGATCTGGCCAGTATTTACGGCCGCGATCTGGCCTTGCCAATTCCGTACTTGCGAGATGCGCCGATTGTCTGCCCACGACTGCACAAGTCAGGGAAGATGAGTCAACTTTTGCGATTGCCATGCCACTGCCCACAAAGTCTAACACCACACCAAAAAACTTCCGCACTCACGCGACCGGTGAGTCCCTGTGAACTGCCGGCGTCTTCCGATTTGCCGCGGTCCATTCCTGTTGGAGGAGACGCATGGCGATCATGCCGGGCCCGGTCGATGACCTCCGGATTGATCGGACAACGCGTAAGAGAATCGAAAAGACCGCCAAAAAAAAGAACCCGGCAAACACCGCCGTGGCGTCTGTCGGGTCGTTTATGATAAAAGGCCTTTGCGCCGAGACGCCGAGGCCTATCGCCTCTTGACTCACCCCTTGGATTCTCGGCGAAGGGCTTCCGTATCCTGGGGCGCGAGTTGCGCGGCCCGGCGATTCTCGCGCTGAATTGCTTCATACACTTCGCGACGATGAACGGGGACTTCCTGCGGCGCCTCGATGCCCAGGCGGACCTTGTCTCCACGTATATCCACGATCGTCACCACGACATTGTCGTTGATGATGATGCTCTCATCCCGTTGTCTGGACAAAACAAGCATCGATGGCTCCTTCTTCAACGAATTCGAATGGCTGTTGTCATTCGAATCAATGTTATAGTGCGATACAACGTTTATACGTGAAGCCCCGAGTTTCCTCGTCGAGCCGCTCTGCGGACATCCTCTCGTTCGAGTCGACCGGTTTGTCGGCTTAGGCGGTTTTCCTTCGTGCTTCCGCCACGTTTTCTTCCAAGAGATACTGAACCGGCAAGTCACTGTTGGAGATCATTTGTCGCCCCAAGCGACGATTCCTATTGATTACCAACGGCGCCTTCAAATTGAGTGCTAATCCGCGTTCCGTTCGATTCACCGTTACCAACACGCGTGTCTCGTCCGCCGTTCTGAGTTCAAGGCAGTCGAGTTCCCGGCGGGACATCCGTGCCTGATAGGTCGGCAGAAAATGACGCGGGTTGACCACGGCCAAGGCGGTCTCCGGTTGATCGACACACTGCAGCCAATGTACGGTCGAACCATCCGGAGGCGTCAGCAAAACCCAACGGCGACAGTTTTCCAACCCGGGAATTCCCAGCGGAAAGACGATCACGTCCTGGGTTCTGACGTCGACACAGCCAAAGCGGACCGTGTCGATCCTCATCATCCGTGAAAGCATTTTCACCTTCGTCTCAATGGGATCGGCTTCGGGCCGGAACCAATGGTTCGGCAGAGTGGCCTAGCCCAATAGGGTGGAATAAGTGATTACACACAAAATATATCGGTCGGCGTAAATTCAGAGGACCAGGAAAAATAGCGAGAGAGGGATTCTTAGGGGCAGTATTTCGACGCGATGAGAGCCGATAGCGTTGCGAGACGACTTCGAACGCCAATTCTCGCGGCGCGGCGATCTAGCGCCGGCGAGCTTCCTGAATCAGTTCGGCCGCGCCTTGGGCGTTCAACTGCTCCGCGACAAGTTGTCCCAACTGCCGCGGCTGGTCGATTTTTCCTTCCCGTGTCGCATCTACTTTTTGTGTCCCGTCGAAACGCAACACTCGCCCGGCGAGCCGGAGCGTCTGGTCTTCGACGTGCCCCCAAGCGGCGATCGGTGCCGAACAGCCGCCTTCGAGCGCGGCGAGCAAGGCCCGTTCGGCCAAGACGGCCGCGTGGGTCGGGGGATGATCGATCGCAAGAACCACCTTTCGAGTGATCGCGTCGGCGTATCGAGTTTCGATACCGAGGGCACCTTGCCCGACGGCCGGCAGCATGATCGAAGCCGGCAAGATCTGGCCGATCCTCGCGCCGAGGCCCAGTCGCCGCAAACCGGCCTCGGCCAGCACGACGGCATCGTATTGGCCCGCGTCGAGCTTTGCCAACCGTGTCTCGACGTTTCCCCGGATATTCTCGATGGTCAGATCCGCTCTGGCGTGAAGCAATTGGGTTTTTCGGCGCAGGCTGCCCGTCCCC
>JAFGIR010000446.1 GCA_016929515.1 Pirellulales bacterium
ATGGCCTACCGAGGAAATCCTGATTCCACCCGACCGCGTCGTCCCTCGCGGTTCGACCGACGTCGTGGCGGTTGCCGACCCCCACGTCGCCGCCGCCGTGCGCTATATCCAGGAACACCTCGACGAGTCCTTTGGCATCGAACGTCTCGTGCAGGTCGCCGGCCGTTCGCGACGCTGGCTGACCGAGCACTTTCGGACGTGCCTGTCATGCACTCCCTACGAATTCATGTCGCTCACGCGCGTCGAACGTGCCAAGGAATTGCTCGCCGCGGAGGGAAAGTTGCCGCTGCACGAGATTGCCCGAAGATGCGGATTCAGCGAAACGCGAAATTTGCGGACGGTCTTTCAACGCGTGACCGGCGAGCGACCGGCGCGCTATCGCGAGAACAACCGAGGCAGGGCGTCGTCGGGCGCGCGGCGCGTCACGCGCAAACCTGAATAGCCACGTCGAACGTCCCGAAGCGGGAGGATAACGCGAATATGCAACTCGGCCTTCGGGTCCCGCCCTCGATCTTCAAGGCTCAGACCGTATTGGCCGTCTGTGTACAGGCATTACGGAATTGAACGGCGGCCTGTTCGATTTCTTCATCGGTGGAGTCAATACAAATGCCGAAGCCGGCGCCAAGGCCGGCGTCGACCACGCCGACGCTCAGGTTGATCGCCCGGCCCAGGATGTCATCGGTCTGGGGCAAGATTCCTCGGCCAAACGGTCGGCCGTGTTCCTTCAGATACTGGTTGAAGTGGTCCATCTTGTCGTAGACATGCCAGCCCGAGTTGTCCACGGTGCGCGTGCCAAGGATTTCGGCCACTTGGGCGGCCTTGTCGGCTCGATCGAAGAGAACCGTACAGAGCGTCGCGCATTCGCCTTCGGCGTCGTTGAGGGTGCGGAACCTGGTGCCCGGGATCGAGCCGATGGCGTTTTTGAGTTTGGTCTTCTTCCGCCGCAGCGTATCGAGGAGGCGGTCGAGTTTGCGGAGTTGAGCGCGTCCGACGGCCGCCGTGAGTTCGGTCATGCAGAGTTTCAGGCCGAGGGTATTTCGCTCGGCTGGCCGCTTCGCTCCTGCGAACGGATGATAACCTTGGTCGTGGAAACAGAACGCCCGTTCGTAGAGGTCCTCGGAGTCGGTGATGATCATGCCGCCGTCGCCGGTCGTGATGACTTTGAACGCGTTGAAGGAGAAGACCCCCATCTGGCCGAGCGTGCCTACCCAGCGTCCCTGGTACGTCGCCCCGGTGGCTTGGCAAGCGTCTTCGAGAACGACGAGGCCATGTTTCTCGGCGATGGCCAGGATGGCCGGCATATTGCACGGATTGCCCAGCATATGGATCGGAAGAATGGCTTTGGTCTTGGAAGTGATCCGATGCTCGATGTCGTCGGGATCGAGGTTCAGATCGTGGCCGATCTCCGCGAGGACGGGCACCACGCCCAGGAAGACGGCCGCGCTGTAGGTGGCGATAAAACCGTATCCGGGGACGATGACCTCGTCGCCAGGTTTCAATTCGAGCGCGTTCATTGCCGCGACCAGAGCGGTCGCGCCGCTCGACGTGGCCAGGGCGTGTTTCGCGCCGCAGTGTTCGGCAAATTCCTGTTCGAAAAGACGCGTCTTCTGCTTGAAACCGGGATCATCCAGTTTTCCGTAGCGGACCAGATGTCCCGACTCCATCACGTCGAGCACCTCGCGCCGTTCCTCCTCGCCAATCCAATACCAACCGGGGCCCGGCATAACAACAAACCTCTTTCTGGTCGATCCGGGCGATTATCCCGGACTTGCGTGGCCGTTGGCCGTCTTGGGCTCGGCCGTTTGGTGTAGTTCGCACGGCTTCAGGACTTCGCTATTGGCGGGACACGGTTCTCGACTTCCTTCCGTGTTTTGAAGTCGCCGTGGACGACCCGCCTGCAGCTTACTCCCAGCTTAGACGCGTCGCGGACTTGCTTCAAGAGTCGTTTTGGGCAGGAAAAGAGCATATTTGGGACGCTCGCGGCGGCTCGATTCGAGGACATCCCCTTCCCTGCGGAGAAGGCTCAAGCCAGCCGGAGCCCTGTACGCAAAAAGGGTGCTCACGGCCGCGCCGAAGCAGCCGCAAACACCCTTTTCTTGGTTTTTGGACAATGCAGTACTCGCTAGCGAGTCCGGCGCGACAAGGCTCCTCCGAGTGCCAGCATCAGGAGCAATACGATGGTCGACGGTTCGGGCACGGCCGAGGCGGGGGCGGGCACGCCGTAACCCCAGTTGGCCGCCATGATCGCGGCATCCCTTGGTCCGACGACCTCGTCTCCGTCGAAATCGCCCATTTCCCACCACGTGAGGCCGAGCGTTTGCGAGACGGCTCCCCAGTTCTCGGCCAGCGCTATCGCATCGGCCGAATCGACCGTCCCGCTGTTGTTGGCGTCGCCGGGAATGGGATCGGGAGTGACTTCGCCATAAAACCGGACCTCTGATAGGCCGCGGTAACTTGCAGTAGCACTGTCGTCGGCGAAGTTGGAAAGGGGCGTAATGCGAATGTGATCCGCGCTAAGATCCGTCAGAGGAATGACCAACTCGGCTTCGTTCATCGCATAGACGTAATTCCACATCGATGGAAAGATCGGATCATCAGGCTCGGCAGTGCTCGCGGCTGCTCGACCAATCGTGTAATTCCCGTCGGCGCCGCCGTTGGCGTCGGGCAAGGCGATGTAGGTGGCGCCGTCGTCGTCGGAATACTCGATCAGACAATGTTGGGTGCCGCGATGCGTGTAGTCCGTGACAGGCGGCTCTGTCGCAGTAGACGTTGTGTTGGTGGACGAAAAATTGAAATTCCAAATGCGCATCTCGTCCAACACGGCCTCGCCGCCCAGATCGAACGTGAGCACCGGGTCGTCGTCATACACGTAGATGCCCGAGCCTGGTTCCGTTTCATAAAGCAAATTGCTGGAAAGATAGTTGCCCGAGGTACAGATGGATTTCGCGGCCGGATTGCCCACGCCGTCGGCCGCACCGGCGCCGCCCTGGTCGGTCATGCCCCGATTGTTGGTGAGGCTGGCTGCCTGGTAACGGACCGACGAGTTTTCATTGGTTGCCGTCACGCCGACGTCGCCGATGAAGTTCGCGTAGGCCGGGGCGTCCGCCAAGGCTCGCAATTCGGCCAACGTCGGATCGTCGTCGCCGGCAGTATCGTTCTGGTCCCAAATCCTGAGCCATTGAACCCCCTGCCAATTGACGTTCTCGCCATAGCAGGGTTGCGTGGATAACCCGCTGGGTACCGTGAACTCGCCGATGAGGGTTGACTTGTCGGCGGCGTAGCCGAGGACTCGGACACCGGCCAATCCGGCCTCCCAATAGCTTGCGGTGGCGCCACGAGGAATCACTTCCACATAGTCGAGGTCGAACTCTTCTCCAAGATCCCAATAGAAGGAGGCCCCGGTGTTACGATTCACGTAACAGTAGTTCTTGGGGCCTTGGTACCAGATATCGTCACTAAGCACGGGGCGCCAATCGCTGTAGACTAGCGGGACCGGCTGGGCATAAGTTGCTCCCTCGACGGTACTCGATACGGCTGACGAATAGGCCACGTTCGTCATGACTCCGACGGCTTGCCCGGTCCAAGCCATGCAAATCACGGCCACCGCGACGACGGCCAGCGCAATTGTCTTCGATTTCATTTCCAACATAATTGCATCCTCCAATAGAAACGAGCAAACGCAAAGAACGGAACCGTCGAAGCCTCTTCCGCTCGACAATGTCTTTACCCCGTTCCCCGGATCGGGTTGCACGGACACACGGTATGCTCGGTACGCTACGCGTGAAGAAGAATGCTACGGCGTGTCTGCCACCACGGTCTCTCCCCAGCGTCCTGGATTATGGTCGAATGGTCCGACCGTTTCAAGAAGAATCCTGACCAATTAAAAGAGGAACCGTAAGAAACACGCCCACGCTTGCTCGTATTTGCCTCTAATGCCTTCGCTGGCGAGTTTCTCTTGCCCCCCCATTTCTGGCATACAAAGTCTTTTGACCTCATGTCAGAGGAGAGAGGCTTTCAAGAAAGGTGGCCCCGGTTTCGAGAGACGGCCAATGAGTGGACTTTCTCGGCAAGTCCAGCGACCAACGAGAGCGGGTCTTCGCCGTGGTGCGGAAGCACCTATTGGTTGGCCGTCCTGCCGCCCTTGATAACGTCGACCATGGCAAAAAAGTTTTCCATGGGCGTGTCGAGTTGCACGTGATGGGTAGGGCCCAGGATCAGCCCGCCGTCTCGGCCGAGCGTTTCGAGCCGGGCGCGGACCTCGCGGTGGACGTCGTCCGGGGTGCCGAACGGCAACGTCTGCTGCTGGTCGATCAAACCCCAGAAACAGAGCTCGTTGCGGTAACGCCGTTTGAGTTCGGCCGGGTCCATGCAGGCAGGCTGGATCGGGTTAAGCACGTCGAGGCCCATTTCGATCAGCTCGGGAATGATTGCCCGAAGGTCCCCGTCGCAATGATACGCCACCTTGACCGCCGGGTTGATCGCCTTCAGTTCGGCGATGAATCGGGCCATCCGCGGTTTGAGAAACTGGCGCCAATGGGCGGGCGAGATCATCATGCCCTCGCTTGCCATGCGATCGACGTTGGGTGTCGAGAAACTCTTGGCTCCATAGCAGCCGACGTCGGAGTATCCCTGATCGTCGGTGAGGATAATGACGATGTTTGGTTTTCGTCGGGCCGCGTTGCCGGCCGCCAGCCCGGCGAACCGGGTTTCCCTCGCAGAACTATAGGGGAGTCGTTTTCAAGGCCAAGACGGGCACTAGCCCCGGCGAGTATCGGAAGAAAATGCGGGGTTGAATAAGTTGATGGAAATGTGAGAATGTTTCCAGGTGGTTTTTGCGGCGAGTATTCATGAGATTGCCTGGGATGACCCCGAGTACCTCGACAGGAGTTAAGCATGTCAACGGGTTTGGCGCTATCCGCCTGGGACATTGTCGTTTTCGTTGCTTTTCTTGCCACGGTGGTGGGCGTTTCGCTCTATGCCTCGCGCCGTGAAAAGACGTCGGCCGATTACTTCCTCGCGGGAAGAAAGCTGACATGGCCGCTGATCGGCATCTCGCTCATTGCCTCGAATATCTCGACCGAGCATTTTGTCGGCATGGCCGGGTCGGCTTTTGGCCGGGTCGGGTTGGCCATTGCCAGCTATGAATGGATGGCGGCCATCTGTCTGGTCTTGGTGGCTTGGTGGTTCTTGCCGAAGTTTCTCAAGGCCGGCATCTACACCATGCCCCAATTCCTTGAATATCGGTACGACTCGGGTGCCCGGGCGATCATGGCCACTTATTTAATGGTGGCCTACATCATCGTCTTGCTGGCCACCGTGCTCTACAGCGGCGCGATCGCGATAAACGCTATCTTCAACCTCCCCAACGTGTTTGTCGAGCGGTTCGGCGTGGCTCCCAATCATGCCGAGTACTGGGCAACGGTCGCGGGAATCTGGAGCATCGGCGTTATCGCCGGCATCTATACGGTCTATGGGGGACTCAAGGCGGTCGTCTGGTCCGACTTGATCCAAGGCGGAGCGCTCCTGTTGGGCGGCGCCATCGTGACCGTGCTCGGTCTGCAAATTCTCGGCGGCGGCAACCTTCTCGACGGATGGAACAATTTTACCGCCGCCAACGAAGCGAAGCTCCACGTCGTGCTTCCCTGGAACGATCCGGACGTTCCGTGGTTGGCCGTGTTCGTCGGGGGACTCTGGGTGCCTAACCTCTTCTATTGGGGCCTTAATCAGTTCATTACCCAGCGGACGCTCGGCGCCAAGAGCCTCGCGGAAGGCCAGAAGGGCATCATGCTGGCCGCCGGCCTCAAGCTGCTGATCCCCTTCATCATCGTCGTACCCGGCATCATGGCCTACCAGCTCTACGGAGCTGAGATTTCCAAGCTGGGCGGCAACGTGGGCGACAAAGCCTACCCGTACATGATCAGCCAAATTCTCCCGCCGCAGTTGCGAGGCATCATGTTCGCGGCGCTGTGCGGCGCGGTCATGAGTACGTTCAACTCGGGGTTAAACTCGGCCTCGACCATCTTCACCATCGATGTCTACCAGAAGTACTTCAACAAAAACGTGTCCGAGCGCCGCCAGGTCGCCGTCGGCCGGATCGCCACCGCCGTGATCGTCGTCGTTTCCTGTCTTTGGGCGCCCGTGATCATGGGATTTCAAGGCGTGTTCAGCTACATTCAGGAATTCTGGGGATTTATTACGCCGGGCATCGTGGCCGCGTTCGTCGTCGGGCTGCTGGTGAAGAAAACGCCGGCGATGGCGGCCAAAGCCGCGCTGCTGTTGAATCCGTTGCTCTATGGACTCTGCCGCGCGCCGAAGTGGATTTGGGACGCGCAACACCCAGGCGCCGGGTCGGAGGCGGTTGTGCCGCCCGACGGCATCTTGGGAGGCGTCTACCAGTTCAGTTCGTGGGCGTTTCTCCACCACGTGGGCCTGGTGTTCGTCGTCTTGGCGGTCTTCATGCTCGTCGTCACCAGGGTTCGCCCTCTGGCCAAACCGGTCAGCATGCCGACGTCCGAGGTCGACACGACGATCCACCCGCAGGTCTACCTGCTCGGCAGTCTGGTCATTGTGGCCACCACGGTGCTTTACGTGATCTTCTGGTAGTCCGGTAGAGTCTGGGCCGCACCGCGCATGGCCTGCACGGCGGTACATAACGGAGCTTCTGTTTGAGAAGAACTCTCTCGAGAATTGGCAGGAAGTACCTGGACGCACAAGTTGCCGTGTGACGGACTGCTATTGGTGCTTGCCATTGCAGGTCAGCGGGAAGGTGAAGACGTTTTCGCTGTTGGCTGACACGGTAGCCTTGAGTTGGTCGGCGTCGCGGAACTGGATGGGCGTCTTATCTGAACCAGCCGGCCCCCCCAGCGGATCGTCGGATTTGCTGGCCGTGCGGCCCGTTGTCTCGTAGGCCTGGATCCGGACGAGGTACTCGCCCGGCGCCGGACGGAAGTTGATGATGCCCTCGGCCACGATGCTCTTTTCGACGAGCGACATCAGGCGGTTGGCCCAGGTCCACTCGGCGCCGCCCGACGTGATCGATTGCGATGCCCTCGATCCGTAGGCGACGACCATTGGGCCATAGCCGAAGGGGAACCGCCCGGCGGTGGCGTGATAGTCACGAAAGGCGACGCCGATCTGTTTGATGTTGTTGGTACACTGCATGCGCCGGGCCGCCTCGCGCGCGGCCTGCACGGCCGGCAACAGCATCGCGATGAGAATCCCGATGATGGCGATCACCACGAGCGGTTCGACCAGAGATGAAACCTCTCGAGCCGTGGTGAGAAAGGCGATGGTTATTCATAGCGCGTCTTCCGATCTGGAACGAATCCGTGGGCCGGGTCAAGACCCGGCTTTGCGATCCGGCCCTTCAAGTCCTGGTCGTTCTTCGTGATCCGATTTCTCCGCCAGTCCGGGGTGTACCCTAGGTTCGGCCAAATTGGCTTCATTCTCCCGAAGGCCGTGTTTCTCGTGTTGAGTGGAGGCTCCAACATATTGGCACAAAACATTTTAAGTTATTTCTATCTACCGGATTGGGCCGGTATTAGGGGGTAGGCCAGTTGACCATGTCCTAGCTCTTAAGAGTTATTTGTAAGTTGATTTATTGTGTTGTGATAGAAGTAGTATGGGGCTTTTTTCGGCGAAAAATAGGCAAATTCTTTTGTACTCAAACCATATTTTTTGGTTTTTCCGTGGCTGGCAGACCGACCATTGTATACTATTACTAGACGATCATGGGGCACATCTTGTATACCTCCCTTTTCGTTGACTAGGGGTTGACAAAAAATAGATACGACAGAAAATAATTATCTAGCAACGATTTCTGTTTGGTCGGTAGGTTTTTACGTGACTAATCCACTGGACATGGAAGATCGAGTAATCGTCGCTTTGCGACGCATCAATCGCGCGGTGGACTTACACTCGCGGTTGCTACTTAAGAGGTGTGGGCTAACGGCGCCACAATTGACCGCCTTGTATGCCATACGGCGTTTGCAGCCGGTGACCGTGGGGGCTTTAGCTCGTGGAATCCACCTTGGCCAAGCTACGGTGACGGGCATCCTAAGTCGGCTGGAAAGTCGCAATCTGGTGTCGCGGACTCGTGGCAGCCATGACCGCCGGAGTGTGTTGGTCGAATTGACCGAAGCGGGGGCGGATCTGGTTTGCAAAGCGCCGTCGCCATTGCAGGAACATTTTCACGGCGAGCTTTCCCGGCTTGAAGAATGGGAACGCACAATGATTCTCGCGACCCTAGAGCGAATTGCGGCCATGATGGACGCTGAACCAATCGAGACGGCACCAATGCTCATGTTGGAGGTAGGGCAATCCTAGATCGAATCAGAAGCATTACAATCTTTGCCCCACAACGAGTCCCTATTTAATTGAAGGAGAAACACATCGCGCCTGAAAGGAGGCGAAACATGTCAGACAGACAACACGCACGAATCATGATGATCTCGACTCACGGGTACGTTTCGGCGTTTCCCGAGTTCGGGAAACCTGATACCGGCGGTCAGGTTGTCTATGTTCTGGAACTCTCGAGATGCCTTGCCCGAATAGGCTATCACGTCGACATTCTCACCCGCCAGTTTGAAGACCAGCGTGCCTGCGAGCACGTGGCCCCGCGAGTTCGCGTTCTGCGATTCCCTTGTGGTGGAAAACAGTTCATTCCCAAGGAAACGCTCTGTGAGCACATCCCGGAATGGGTGTCGCATGCGCGAGATTTCATAGAGGAGAAGAACCTCGACTACGCGTTCATCAACAGCCACTACTGGGATGCAGGATTGGCCGGTCAATCACTGGCCAATGAACTGGGCGTACACCACGTTCACACGCCGCACTCGATCGGCGCGTGGAAACGCGACAACATGGATGGTGATCCCCGGGAATTGGAGCGCCGCTACAATTTCCGGCGTCGCATCCGCGAGGAGAAAGTCGTCTACGACGAGTGCGACGTCTTGGTAGCCACGACGTTACCCCAACGAGAAATTCTCCTGGAAAGTGAATATGACGTTCCAATCGAGAAGATCTCCGTTATTCCGCCCGGCTATGACGACATGAGGTTCTTCCCTGTTTCTCGGGCTTCTCGCGAAGCCATCAAGCGGGACCTTCGACTCGAGGGGCCTATCATCTTGGCTCTTGGTCGCATGGCCAAAAACAAAGGTTACGACCTGTTGCTGCGGTCGATGCCAACCGTGTTTGAGCGAATTGATGAAGCACGGCTCTTGTTGGCCGTTGGTTCCAGCGAGCCGACCGAGGATGAGGTCAAGCAGATCGATGAGTTGAAACGCTTGGCCACTCATCTGAAAATCGAGGATCGCGTATTGTTTCGCGATTTCATTCCCGACGAACAGCTGGCGGACTACTACCGGGCGGCCGACGTCTTCGCGTTGAGCAGCCGCTATGAACCGTTTGGCATGACGGCTGTCGAAGCCATGGCCTGCGGCACCCCCACGGTTGTGACAACCGAGGGTGGGCTGTGGGAACAGGTTGCCTGGGGTCTGGAAGCCGTTTATGCCAATCCGTTCGACCCGGAGGCATTCGGCCATGCGATTACGTCGGTCCTGGCCCATCGTCGTGTCTCGGCGCAACTGGCCAAATTCGGTTCGCAAAAAGCACGTGCCCGATTCACGTGGACGGGAATTGCCCAGCAATTGCTCCGCTCGCTCGACAGCGTCGACATGCCCATGCGTTCTCGACTTGAATACCCAAACACAGAACGTGGAGATCGGTCGCACCGCGTTCCCGCATCACTGGGAGTGTCGTGATTACTTGTCTACCATGCGGCGTTTGGTGTATTGAGATTTGGGCATCGAATGCCCAATGACGTTGCTGCTTGCGTGCAACACGTTTACCTAACACGTCTCAAGCCGACTGGTGGAACGTTCTCTCGTTCTTGAGCACTGCTCTATCGCGAAAGGGGAGAAGAAAACAGGGGGTCAAGCAAGCCCTGATGCGCTCGAAGGCGTTACGGAACCCCCACGTTCCTGATAGGAGTATGAATTCATGAACTGGACCGTCGCTTCGGACATTGATGGTACATTGACCGGGGACCGAGGGGCGCTCGATCGGCTCGCTCTGCGTTTACGGCAGTCACGAGCACTCGGCGATTTATGCCTTATTCTCTCCACGGGACGACGTTTGGAGCAAGTTGTGCAGGGCATGGCGGACGAAGGGCTGCCGGAGCCAGATTACGTTATGTGTCAGGTGGGCACGGAGATTTATCAGTCTCCACTTCATGAAGCCTCCGAAGCCTTGCCCGCGTGGCGAGAGAAGCTGCTCGCGCAATACTCGCGTCAAGAGGCTCGGCGATTTCTCACGGGGATCGAAGGTCTCGTGATGCAACCGGACATTTTCAATACGGAACTTAAGACAAGTTGCTTTTTGGATCAATGTCCTGAACCAGAAACCGCTGCCGCGGAAATTGGTCGACGAGTTGCCCCCTATTCCGACCGCTATCAGGTGATCTGGTCGAGCGGTCGGGATTTGGATATCCTGCCGGCCGATTCCGGCAAGGGCAAGGCCATTCGATTCCTGATCGAACAAGAGGGCCTGGAAGACGAACCGGTTGTCGTGGCCGGTGACACGGGCAACGACATTGCAATGTTCGAGGAATTCGAGCGTGGGGTGGTTGTGGCCAATGCAAAACCAGAGCTTGTCGAACAGGCTCGCGCTTTGAAGGATAGCGACGTCTATTACGCCCAACAACCGTTTGCCGGCGGCGTCGAGGAAGGTTTGGAACATTTTGGCGTATTAAGACAATCCACCGGCCCCGTCTGATCCCATGACGGCAGGGTCGCCAACCGAAAGGTGCTTTCGCGCCGACATCGAAAACCTGATTTCATCCGTCGCTCGACTTGGCTAATCCAGTAGTTTGAAGTTCTGCTTACGGCGGCCGTGTGACGTAAGGTGTTGAGCCATCGTGGTATAGGGTTTCGACCTCATGAA
>JAFGIR010000447.1 GCA_016929515.1 Pirellulales bacterium
CGAATCACGATCCAACAAATCGCCGCCCATCGTGGCTTGGAAGAAACGCAAGACGACTGGTCGTGCGCGACGTTCTGGTACGAGCCAGTCCCCAGCGCCCCGCTGCCGCCCATGCCCGACGTCGAGGCGCGAGCGAAGAACCTGATGGTCCCGCCGAAGAAAAAGTAGGTAGTGCGCAGCGGGCAGTAGACAGTAAGTTGTGTTACTTGGTTAGCCGTCGAGGTGTGCTCGACGTGACAGATTCACCACAGAGGACACGGAGGGACACGGAGGAAGGACTTTGGCGGTCTTTGCAGGTCCCAGCAGAGGCATCCGCCCCTGCCTCAGGAATTGGTTCGATTGAGAAAGCCAATGAAAAACAGAGGCTCATGGCTTGATCCGCAGACGCTGGAGATGCTCCGACGAGAGCCTCCACACAAGATGGCCCCGCCAAGTCTGCCGGACTACAGCCTTGTACTTCTCGAAACCGGCAGGAAGCAGACACGGATGGTGCGTGCCATACGGCGCGTCAACGGCTGCCCAGATTCAGTGGCACGCGAGTTGCTCGCCCGGCGGTCACCGGTTGTCGTGAATCCGGATTTGTCCTACCACGATGCACTGCTCGGGCAGTTCGAATTCATCTGTTGCGACGCGATCACAGTAATCATACCAACTGAAGTGGTCACGGACGACGAGCGTTCCTATCTGGACGAGCTCTACGCAATGCTGCGCCGAAGTGACGAGTTCGAGGAAGTGACGTTGAGGGTCGACGGTGTCCCACGGAGCGAAGACGGCATCAGGTTCTTGGACCAATTCCTTGGAATCGTAGAACCTGAGATCGGACGATTTCCAATGGACCTACGAATGCTCTACAAAAAGGCTCGTATCATGACCCACTGGGGAAACCGAATTGGTGCGCAAGTGCGAGTCACGGCGGATTCCGATCAAGAGTAGAGAGAATGTTTCGTGGGCGATGCCCACCCTACAACCATCTGCGTCCGTCCACGTTCATCTGCGATTTCATCTCTTCCGTGTTCCTCCGCGTCCTCCGTGGTGAAACAAAACCGCGCCGGCACGCGCCGGCACGCACCCTACTCGACCACCGGCTGGAATTCATCTTGCCCGCCGCCGCGTATTTGCAGGCGGGGTTTTTCCAGGGCGACGGTCGTGTTCGGCGCGACGGGCCTCGTGATCCACGTGTTCGAGCCGATCACCGCGTCGTGGCCGATCACCGTATGGCCGCCTAGCAAGGTCGCGTTGGCGTAAATAACCACGTGGTCTTCGATCGTCGGGTGGCGCTTCGTGCCGCGTACGAGGTTGCCCTGCTCGTCGGTCGAGAAACTCAGCGCGCCGAGCGTTACGCCTTGATAGATCTTCACCCACTCGCCGATCTCACACGTCTCGCCGACGACCACGCCCGTGCCGTGATCGATGAAGAAATGGCGGCCGATCGTCGCGCCCGGATGAATATCGATGCCCGTCCGGCCGTGGGCCCATTCGGTCATCATCCGCGGGATCAACGGCACGCCGAGCAAATGCAACTCGTGGGCCAGCCGATAGACGGTCACGGCTTCGACGCCCGGATAGCAGAAGATGACCTCGTCCATTGACTTACAAGCTGGGTCGCCTTCGTAGGCCGCTTGGACATCGGTGACCAGGACCTCGCGAATCGCGGGCAGCCGTTCGAGAAATTCGCAGGCCTTCGTCTGGCCCACTTGTTCGAACTGGCTCTTTTGCTCCGGGTTGCACTGCCGGTTCTTGTCCGCCCCGTGGCACATGGCCCGGGCAATCTGCGTCGACAGCGTGTCGTGGAGTCCGTCGACCAGATCGCCGACGTGGTAGGTGACGTTGCCGGCGTGCAACCGGCTGCGGCGACGATAGCCCGGGTAGAGGATTTCCTTGAGATCGTCGGTCGCCGCGATGATCTTCTCGTAGCTGGGCAAGGGACAGTGGCCCAGGTGGTTAATCGTGCCCATGTCGACATAGGTCTGCACAATCCGGTCGGTCAGTTTCGGAAGCGACTCTTTGATTTTCAGGTCGGTAGACATGCCCTTCGGTCCTCGTCCACGAAAACCCTTGTGAAAACGCAGAAAGAACACAGCGGCACGAAGCCTCCGCAGGGTGGGCATCGCCCACCATTTGATCGTCTCCGTGTCTTTTGGTTCAATCCGAAGCCATACTATCGCTAAGTATGGCTAATTGCCCGAAAGTGACAAGACGAAGTTGGCCACGTCCCAAATTTCGGCGGGCGAAAAGACGCCTTCGGTCGACGAATCGGGGCCGCTCGACGGCATGGGCGTCCCTTTCAGACCGACGTGGATTCGCCAGTAAACGTCGATCGGCCGGTCGCCGCCGCGAAAGATGCCCTCGTGGAAATTGCGGGCCCGAAGCCGCACCAGCGGCAAGGCAAACCGCTCGGCCAACGCCCGGGTCTGCTCGTCCGAAACGCCCTTTTTCAGCTTATTCCAGTCGTCGTAAAGCTCTTGCTGTTCGCCGTCGCCACGTCCCTCGGGCCCGTGGCACGTCGTGCACTGGGCATTGGGCGACTCGAACAGCACGCGCCCTCGCTCGACCGACGCGGCTCGCCGGTCGGCCGTGTCCAACGGCGGCGCGGCCCGAAGCGCTTCGGCCTCGTCGACCACAAGCGAGTCGGCTTTTTTCCACTGTTCGGCGACCGGCGTGATGGCCTCGTCCTCGACCAGGTATTCGTCCAACGGCAGGTACTCGCCCTCGTCGAGCACCAGCCCGGCGACGGCCCGCTCCGCTTCGCCGCGGACGCTCAGATAGATGACGTACTCGACCAGGGCATCGATTTGCTCCTGGGGCAATCGGGCAAACGACGGCATGGCCGTGCCTGGCAGACCGCCGGCAAGCGTTCGTTCGAGATCGCGGCGTACCGGTTTCCCACCGTCGCGCGTGGAAGTGTATTTGAATTGTCCGAGCCGGAAATCCATCGGATAAGTCCCCAAAAGCCGAGCATGGGGCCCTGCCCCGCCGCCCGACAAGTCATGGCACGCCGCGCAATGTTGGCGATAGAGACCCCGCTGACGGCCTTGCCGGTCGCCGGCGATCGGGCCGGCCGCTTCGCCGAGCAACGCCCGATCGAGTCTCGCCTCGTCGGGCAGCTCGGGCACGTCGGGCGTGCCAAACGATTCGGCAATCGTTTCATGAATCGCTTCGATCTCGGTCCGCCCAAGCTTCGACGGATCACGACCTTCGGTGTTGACGCCGAACGTCGCCAGCGGTGCCGGACCGCAACCGGGCAAGGTAGCGAGCAGTAGGCAGTAGGCAGTAGGCAGTAGACGACGGATGGGGCTCAACGGACTAAACCTCCTTCGACAGGAGCGATGGGGCCAAGCGAATGGTGCCCAGGTCGTTCTTGCCTGGGACGATCGTCACCCGAAGCCGCCCCCGCTTCCACTTCGGCGTGTCAAGATAGCCGACCCGCTCGTGCCACAACTGCAATTCGACCTCGCCCGGCGGCAACTTCGCGATCCGAAACGTGCCATCGGCGCGACTGATGTCGACATAGGGATGCGCCAACGGCAGGATGAACGCGCTTTCCCACGGATGATAATTGCAGGCAATCGGAACCGGTTTGCGTTCGGCATACTCAAACTTCCAGGTCGCCTTGGCCGCTTTGTCCGGCGGAGGCGGCAAGACGATATTCGCCGCCGCGCCGTGCAACGGTGAAAAGGCGACGTTTTGGGCGACAGGGTCGGAGTTGACGATCTGAAGCGACTGCTTCGAAACCCAGATTTTCAAACAGTGCGGCATAAAGATACAGTCGCGGTTGTCCAGCACGACGTCTTTCTTAACCGATGCTTCGAGCTCAGGGCAAACGTCGATCCGCCGGTCGCGGACGTAGACATAGACGTTGGCCAGGCCACCGTCCTTGCCCACCATCGCCGACTCGTCGCGAATGTCGTACTTGCCGCAGCAGTCAACGTCCTTGTCCACCTTGAGCTTCTTGCGCGGCGGCGCGACCCCGTCATAGATGAACTGCCCAACCAGATCACCCCACTGGTCAGCCGGCCCTTTTTCGGCCCCGGCGAGCATTCGCGGGCCGGCGAAAACGGCAGCGGCCACGCCGACCGCAAACCGGCGTCGCGTGAGTTTGTCAGTCATGGGACACCTCGATTCTCTTTCGTATCGACGTCTTCTCGCGAAGATACTCGTCGTAGCCGTCGAGCAACTCGACGACGGCGTCAATCTGTTGGGCGCTGCTGCCCGGCAAAAGGTCCTGACCCAACGGATCGCCCGACGGCGGAAAGTTTACCGGCATCGACGTGTAGGGCAAGACAGCCTTCGGATGGGCCAGCCAGCGGCGAACGTACTCGGGCCGCAGTCGCCGGCCGGCGTCTTGCAGATCGGGCGCGAAAGTCGTCGCGGTTTCGCCCGGCCGGTAGTCGCCGATCACGTGGCACTTCGCGCAAAACGTCTTGCGATCGGTTATCAGCCGCATCGCGTTATCCCGTTGCCCGGCCGGCCCCGGCGAAACACTCCCGACCCCGGCGATCCGCGACACGCCCGATCGCGCGGCAAAGAAGTCGGCCAATTTGTCCAACTCGTCCGCCGACAGAACGTACTTGGGCATCTTCAATATGGCCGCCGGGCGGATCGGCTGCGGATCGACCAGATAGTCGACGAGCCAGTCGGTCTGGACCTTCGCGCCTTCGCCGACCAACGGCGGCGGAAGACGGCCCCAGATCTCCATGCCCGTCACGTTCACGCCGGCGGCTCGGGCATCGGCCACCGCGGCCGGATAGATCAGCCGCGCCGCCGCCCCCCCCCAAGGCGCGTATTGCTTCGTGATCTGATCGTCGTAGACGAGCACGTCCGGCCCACCGACGGTCCACGGGTGGCCGGCAATGGCCGCCGGCTCCCACAGCGAGAAAGCCCGCATCGGCAGTGGCTCCCCCTCGGCGTCCTCCTCGTCCCCTTCAAATTCCGCGACCCGCCCATCGGCGCTCCGTTGCGGCATCCCCAACAACTCGGCCTGGGCACGGCCGCGCGGGTCGGTCCGCATCGACGCCGCGAGTTGCTCGCGAGAAAGGTGCGGACGCATGAACGCAAACTCATCGCTCGCCCGCGGCGCCGCGACCTCGCCGGGACGATATGCGAAACGCCAGCGGTCCATTTCCAACACGTGGCATTCGGCGCAGGCATGGCGGTCGAGCACCTTCCGACCCTCGGCGATTGCTCGGCCGGCAGGATCGGGACCGTAGACGTATTTCGACGCTGGCGGTTGGGCAACCAGACCCAGAACGAACGTGGCCACCGCTTCGCGCTGTTGGGCGTCCAACGTAAACTGGCCCATCTTGAGCCGCTGGTGATAGTCCTTTTCCACGGTCCGATCGTAATCGAAACTCCGCGGCGCGCGGAGCTTCTGCCAAAGGAACCCTTCGCGACGATGACCGGCAACGGCGTCGAGGTAGAATCCGACGTCCGGGTCCGTGGCGGCCCGATCGGCCGTGCCGTCGTCGGCCAGAAGCTGCTCGACCCGACCAAACGCCAGAAGCGATTCGTCCTTGCGCCCCCAGTCGGAGAGCGCCGGACCGATCGGCTGGGCCAGTTCGAAACCGGGGATGTCGTGGCAACCGAAACACCCTCGCTTGGCCACCGTGCGGCGCGCGACGTAGCGGAGTTTCTTCTTTCGCGACACGGGCCCCACCAACTCGACCGCGTCGCCCAGCGCGGCATCCGTCCGTTCGGCGTCAAGGCCCCGCTGGAGAATCCGTTCGGCTTGCTCGCGCGAATAGTGTTTCGTCAAATGCGCCAAGACCAACTCGTCCAAATCGGCCTCAGACACCGGAGACGATCGGCCAAACACGGAACCGGCCGGGCCAAGCAGATAGGCCACCAGATCGGACACCGGATCGGACACTATTGCGGCGTCCGACTCGCCGGGCAAGCGAATCGGCTCCAATTGCGAGTTCGGCATTCGCGTGCGCGGCGAGCGGCGCGCCGGATCGCGGAGCCAATCGGCAAGCCAGGCCGCGGCCTTGGCCGATGGGTATTTCGCGCCCAGCCGCGAAAGATCGGGCCCTTGCGCGCCTGTCGACTCCGGATAGTCGTCATGCTGGTGGCAGGCCAGGCAACCTTGAGTCAGCAGCAACCGTCGGCCACGCTCGGCCGAGGCCGGCGCGAAAACGCGCTTCTCGTCGGGCGACCCAACGGCCGAAATCGTTAACGGCTCGACCGGCTGACTCACGTCCAACAACCACTCGGCCAAGACCTGAAGTTCGACTGCTTCGAGCCGGTCGCTCTCCGCCTTGCCCTTCGCCCCGAGCGACTTGTGGAGGCCAAACAATCGTGGCATCCGCGTCGTGGGTCGGAAATCGGCCGGGCGGGCGATCCAACCGGCGAGGAACGGAAAATCCAGCCGCGAGGCCACGTCGCGCAAGCTCGGCCCCACCTTGCGCATCGTGCCCGGTGCGTCGGGCGTCGACGCCAAAAACTTCACCAGCGCCGCGCCGGCCGGGCTAAGCTTTGGGTGAAGCCCTTCGCCGTCGATCGACTCGACCAGCCGGCGTCGCCAGGTCGGCTCGCCCGATTGGTCGGCAATCCGGCGCGCCAACGCGCGCTGCTGGTCGTCAAGACTTGCTTCGGTCGCCGCCAGTTGCATCGCGGCCGCCGCGTAGTCTGGCTCCAGGCGCATGTCGGGCCCAACCG
>JAFGIR010000448.1 GCA_016929515.1 Pirellulales bacterium
AAGTCCTCGGGAGCGAGTTCAAAGCGACGTTTTGAAAACTGCGCGGCCAAGAATGACGTTCGCCCAGTCTTCAACACGTGTTCGATCAACCGAGCCCAACCGTCGATCGGCGCAAACTCGACGGCCGGAGCCTGGGATAAATCGAGCACCGTCGCGTTGTATCGACGTTGCGCCTGGCGCCACTCTGCCGGGTCGTCGGCCAACGTCACGATGCGGAAGGGACGGCGCGGCGAATAACGCAACCCGGTCGAAAATGAGAAGTGCACTCGGCACTCCGGCGGCAGGCAATTCAGCAACCCGGCGATCAGACGCTCCGGTTCGGGACTGCCGGCCAGCGCGAGGCTTGGACACGACAGGGCCGCTTGGAGCAGCGTGGCCAACCACCCGGATCCCGGCCGACGACTCAGCCGCATCAGAAGGGAGGAGTCGACCGTGGCCGAGTGTCCCAACAACTGCATGGGCTCAAGACGATCGGGAACGTGGCGATGAACCTCCAACATGCCGCCGGCCAACGCGGCGCGAAGCACGGCGAAGGGATCGTTCGCGAATCGGGCCAACTCGTCGTGGGGTACGATGAGACACTGCGTGTAGACCCGCTGGCCGCGCCCACTGTACTCCCCGCCAGCCATCGTCGTTCGACTGACGCAATAGGCACCGCTGGGCAAAGTGTGGAAGTTGAAACTGACGCCTTCGGGCCCCGAGTCGATCAACGACCCATGCGACGGTCCCAGAATGGCCAGCTCACGCTTGTCCGCCTCGCATACACCGGGGCTGGTGGCCACGACTTGGTAGCCGGCCAGCCGGTCCGTTTCGGCCGAGGTGAATACCGCTTGCTCAATCAATGCTCTGGACCCTCTGTCGACAGCTACCCATTCTCGTTTGAACATGTTTGAAAAAGCACGGCTGGCCAACGATCGTTGGCCAGCGGCCGCTTGTCTGCCGTTGCGAAACTACGCCGCCTCAAGGACGCTTCGGACCGTCCAGGACACACCAGCCTCGACAACGAATCTCGACTCTCTTAGTTTAGCTTTTTTCCATGGCAGGACCGATTCGGCCACATCTCGAAAACGACCACCGCAGGCCATCGGGCCGGGTTCCGCTCTCCACAGAGGCCGGCGAAAACCCAGTGCGGCTCTCCATGCCCCCTCCGTGCCGTCACAACCGTTGCGTTGCACAAAGGCGGCCCTTCCGTCGCCCAGAAGACAGGATGATGCGTTTTCGCTTGCGCCATCGTGGTTGCTCGACCGATGCGCGCGGCGGAAAGTGCTTTCCGACCGAGCGCTACCTTGTCTTCTGGTCCTTGGTCGTTTCGTCCAACAACCACTCAAACGGCTGGATAATTCCGCGAGGCTCAACACGCAAGGGAACATCAATGTTACCATCGAGCATACTCTCGGAATAGGCAACGGCGCCGACCACGCCCGCCGCGAAAAACCGGTGTCGTTGGAATCGCTCTTGGCATTGTTGCCACAGCCCCGTCGCATGAGCTTTTGCAAAAGCAACGGGATCCTCGAAACATGATTCGCACTGATCGGCTTTCGTGAAAACGATCGCTACGGGACGTTGGCACCAGCCGGTCTTCGGATCGTTGTCTAGTTCCGCCAAGTAGCTCAGTAGCTTCATCGTGAAGTAGTCGTGGTCACGGTGTCCTTCCCGGAGCGAAATGGCGTCGACCAAAGCAATCACCGCCGCGCTCTTCTTGAGAAATGCCCCGATGACCCGATAGGTATGCGGATGGTCGACTTCCTCGACAATCGCTTCGCCGGCCATGTCGGGCATGATCAGTTCCACCGACTCCTGCCGATTGGGTCGACGAAGCTGGCAGTGAACCCAATTCCAGCGATCCGGTTCACTGGCCGTTTTGTCGGGGAAGCGACGATGGGCCAACGCGGTGACCGTGTTCTGCTGAAGCGTCACGGAGAAAGCCCCGCGGGTGACGGTTCTTATGCGCGTAGGCAAACGGGAGAGCATGTCCATCAACATGCCCAAATAGACCGTCTTGCCGGCGCTACTGGCGCCGACCGTCGCGAGCATGCGGGGTTCGGTCTTCTGGTCCGCGGCTTGATGAGCCAGGGCCATGGGCGCAAGACAATGGGTACACAGTTCGGCGTCGAAGGTGTTTTCCGCGTCACACAAATAACAGTGAATTGGCACCGCGTATTGCGCAAGCCGGTAGGACTCCAAGGGCTGAATCATGTTCCTGGTCATGCTGGCACCTCCTCGCCTCTGGCGACTTCGGGATGGCCCATCTCATCGTCATTCTCGCCGCGGTCGCCGACGTCGACGGCCGCTGTTTCGGGAACCGGATCTTCATACCGGTCCGTTTCGTTGGACGGCGCCACCGCTGAGTAGTCCAGCACAAGGTCGCATACGCCGATGGCCAATCGGAATCCGACGTTTCGTTTTCTTGCCAAGGCACTGTCCCCGCTTTGAAACTGGCAGGTCGCTTGGTTCTCGAAATACGTATCGAAGGCGCCTCCCCGGATACTCTTCATGGGTGTCATGAAGGTCAGCTTGCCGAACGGGTGTTCGCCGCCGTGGAAGTTGCTGTTCGTCCACTCCCAAACGTTTCCAATCAATTGATGTACTCCGCCAACGCTGACTCCGTCGGAAAATTCACGTATGCCCACCACTCCTCCTGGCCCCGACCCCCACAGATTGGCTCGCGAGCGATCCATGTCGTCACCCCAGGGATACTTGCGTTGAATGCGGTGCTGGTTGGCAACGGGAACGGGCCAAACGCCTGCCTTGACCCACTCTGCGTCGCTCGGCAATCGCTTACCGACCCAATGCGCGTAGGCGACCGCCTCGTGCCAGCAGACGCCGACCACCGGATGGTCCTCGGTGCCTTCCAGAAAGCAACCGTTTTTCCAGAAGCGTGGCCCCGGCTCGCCGGTTCGGTCGACGAAGTCGAGCACGGCCGCCAGCACGGTTTCGTCCCAAAGCGACATCTGCTGATATCCGCCCCCGGCGACAAACTCGAAGTACTGCCGGTTCGTAACCGGATAGCGGTCGAGGAAGAACCGCTTGACTCGGACCACATGCTGTTTCGCCGTGCGTGCTGCCCGCGAATCGGACATTTCGTCGTCCGAAATTTCGTCGGCGGGCCCCAGCGTCACTTCTCCGTCGGGCACCAAGGTCATATGCTGCCATAACGCCTCGATGACCTTGGCGAACTGCGCTTCGTCGAGATTGGCGACGATCTGCGGACGAAGCAACAAGGTGTAGCGGTCCTGGGCCAACATCTGTTGCACCAGGCTCTCGACGTCGCCCGTGCCGGTCGCTTCGCAGACACTGCACGCCGGTGTCGGTCGCGGTGCTGGATCTTTCTCTGCCGGGTTCGGTTCCTCAATGGATACAGCATCCACTGCAGCCCGCCGTGGCAACATCACTACGACAGAAACAACCAACAGTGCTCCGACCATCCACAGCGTTGGTCGCCCCAGAAGAAAACCGGCGATCATGAGTACCAAACCAGCCCCCCCCAGCACGAAGATGAGGTGGAAGGCCGCCTTCCACGGATACTCTTTCCATGTTGGTCTTTCCATCAGGCTCTCCCGTGAATTGCCTCGATCCGAATTCCGATAACACATCCTTGTATCTCAGAGTGTCGCTCATGTCTTGTGCGCGACACCCAGTTAATCATTTTACGAATCGCTATGCTCAATCAACGTTTCCCCTTCGGCGCCGAGTTGCTTCCTTTTGCAGCAGTTCGAACTGGGCTCTCACTGATTCCAGGGCCGAGTCTTCACTGCTCTCGCTCCTTGCGGGTCCACGCCGCGTCACGTCTGTCGACCCAGCCTTGAGGGAACCAGGGGCTGTTTCGGTGAACACCACCGGATAGTCTGGTTTTGCGATAGACAGTAGACCGGCCAATTCCTCAAGCAAGCCGCTCTGCCTGCGGAATTCCTCTCGCCAATGCAACTCTTGCTCCACCGACACCTGTTTTTGTGTCTCCACCGTTTCGGCCAACTGCGCGGCCCGACCACGAATGTGCTCCAGTTCCGATTCCAAAAGCACTCGTTCCTGACGCATCGCGTCGCGGTCTTCCCGCACCATGTCCATTTCCGTCCGCAATCGTTCACACGTTTCGTCAACCGAACCCTCCTGGGTGGCCAACGCCAATGGCTGGGCAAGCCGTTGGATCTCCGCTCTGGCCTCAGCCAGTTCGCTTCGCGCCCCGGCGAGTTGCTCGACGACGTCTGCCAACAGGCTGGCTTGGCCGTCCCTATCGGGCAACGACTCGCGCAAGGCGTCCCAGTCGCGGCCCATCTTATCCAGCACAGTATGAAGCCAGCGCTGTTGCTCGCCGTCGCATTGGGTTGCTTGACCGTCGGGCAATGCTCGTTCGGCCGCTGCCCGCTCCAAGTCGATCCGATGTTGGTGCTCTTGTTGATCGAGCAGTTCGGCTCTCCGGTTCAGTTCACTCTTGATCTCATCACGTTCACGCTCCCACTCCTCCTGACGATGCAGCAACTCGGACAGCGAGGACTCCACTCGGTCGAACAGCTCCACGAAGAAGCGGCCCGACTCCTCATAGCCGGCACGAAGTTCTCCAAGCGATTCGGAGACAATGTCCCAGCCGTCGAGTTGAATGGGCAAATCAGTGGACACGGATACGGACAAGCTCGCCAAATGTGTAGCGGTCAGTTCAAGTTGCACGGACGCATGGCGACCCCATGACATGATTCCGTGTAAAGAAAAGCACTGAATCGTCAGAAAGCCGTGGAATACGCCGTGCCGATGCCGACGTCAATCGCCAATGCAAGTTACCAAACTTACCGAAAACGAAAGCGGCGGAGAATGTGTCGGTTTTACTCTCATAGGTAAGTCTAGTTTCATTCCTGTCCAAGGGCAAATCTCCGGTACGCACGGGCGCGGGGCAACTCGCGAGGAAGGTGCCGAAGGGAGGAAGGAGAAGCCTTGGAGGTGGCGAGAACACAACGAGCCGGCCATGGCATGACGTGGAAAGTCAACCTGGTTGGCTTGGTGAAACGTCGAAAACCAGACCGCCGCCACGACGCGGCCAAGGTGCCAGAAGTCCGTCTGTTGTAATATTGACGACTAATCCAGGGTTTTGGGACCTGCCCGATCTTCGACCGAGGGTCGGCGGTGCGGACCGTCGGCACGGATCATCCGCTTCTTCTGAAGCGTCTCCAAGCCACTTTTGGGCCGTGGAGGCGATTGATGGGCCGCGTCCGCGTTTTCCACGGTCGTGCCGGCTCGCCCCATGCCGAATCGTTGCAGGAAAGGAAACAAGAGATGCGCGTTTTGCGTCAGATAGGGCCAACGGAAATAGTAGTGCCGAAAACACTTGGCGTGTAACGCCTCGACTTGCTCAATCGACAAATTCTGATATCTCAGCACGGGTGTATATACGTCGTAGTGACTGAAATTGAAGTCGACGATTTGATCCTTAATCTGTTCGAAAAACTCCGTGCCTGGGTAAGGCGTGACCACGTTGAAGTTAGCAAAGGTCGGCCCCACCGTTTTCGCGTAGCTGAGCACCGAACGGATGGATCGCTCGGTGTCTTCGGGAAACCCAATCAGGAATCCGGCGACCGTCCGAATGCCCAGCCCACGGCAGAGCTCGACGAACTGGCGTTGGCGATCTTCCTTGATTGGCGCGCGATGATAACGTCGCAGCGTTTCATCATTCGGTGTTTCGATGCCCACGGTGATGCTGGTCAAACCAACCCGCTTTAGCAATCGCAGGATTTCCGGACGCACAAGGTCGATTCGTGTTTCAATCGAAAACTGAATCTTCTGCGGCAGACGTCCAATCAGTTCGGCCAATCGCAACACATGCTGCCGATTCAAACCAAACATGGGATCGCGAAACTTGAACGAGCGGAACCCCCAGTGGTCCATGTCGTGACGAATTTCGTCGACCACCGCTTCCGGATCGCGGAGCCGGACGCTGTTTTCCAGCACGATGTAAGGGCAGTAGTTGCATTTCATCGAGCAGCCACGGCTCTGTTGCACCAGCGCCGTGGGAAATCGCCAGAAATCATAGCCGATGCGAAAGCGGCGCGGTTCGAACAACGACCAGTCGGGTAGAGGCAGTGAGTCAAGGTCCTCGATCACGCCCAACTGCACAACGGCACCGGGCCGCTCGAGCACCTCGTCAAGCTTCCAGAAGAGTTGCTCCGCCTCGCCCTTGATGATCGTCACGTCCAGACCCGAGAACGCCTCGGACATGACCGAGGCTACCGTGCCCACGACCAGCACGCGGGCAGTCGGGTTGGCACGCAAAAGTTGCGCGATGACGTCCCGTTCCAGTCTGAGCGTGATGAGCGAGGGATTGAAGACGTAGAGATCGGCACTTGGCGTGACGGCGTCTTCGACATACTCGACCGTGTGACCGAGCCTGCGAAAGATGGCTGCCAGATGGGCAAACAACAAGGCCACCGGTCGGCGATCGCGACGGTAGAAATGGCGAATGAGCCGGTTTCGGAATCCTTTGCGGCGCGGGTACTTGCCCACGCCCATGCCACCGGCAAAGTCCTTCGACACATCCAATTTTCGCGTATCCCAGAGCACGACGTGCATGGAAGTCCTCGACTATCGAAATTCGGTTAGGCGGCATTGCGTTCCACGCAATCGGACGGATTCTCATCCGAAAGTCGGGGCCAATGAATGGGCTGGATCGGAGTCGTCCGGGCTTCGTCCGGCGGCCGCGCGCCGGCCGAGCTGCGGGCAACAATCGTCGTGATCCCGCCGACCTGCAAACGATACGTGACATTGCGCCACCGGATATGGCGACCCACGCCAGAGGCCACCATGACCCACGCGTTGAAGAAACCTGCCAAAGGATTCAACCAAATGTCAAAGCGGCTGGCGCGACGGAGTTGGTCCTGGCAGTCGGGAACGTACAGGCTCACCAAATCTTGCCGGATCGATGCCCGGACCACGTTGAGCCCATAGAACGCAAGAGCGACACCCAAACTGGGAAGCACCAACCACGAACCTGCGGCTGCCGCCCAAACCAACATGGCCAAGATAGACAACCATCCGACGTTGAAGACCAGCGAGCCCACCAACCCCCCTGCCCATAGACTGGGAACATAGAACCGGCTGATGATGTATTGACGCCGCAAAAATTGAAAATGTTCTCGCAAGGTGCCTTCCATGGGCGAAGCAACCATGCAGGCGGGTTCATACCGAACGGCCAATCCGTGCCGGCGCAAGACGGTGGTGGCAACCAAATCGTCACTGAGCGTTCCGCGCCAAGCGTCGAGCAGACCTATCTCGTCGAACGTACTCCGCCGAATCGCCCAGGAGCCACCCCAAATCGGATATTTCCTGCGCGATCCCAGCAGCGTTGCCACGGTGGAGTTAATGCTGTAGAGCAAGTGGTTGGCCAACGAGGGACGCGTCGGCATCAACCACCGATACCCCGTGACCGCACCGATCTTCTTCGCTCGACTGCCCAAGCGGCCCACGATCGCCCGAAGCCACGTGGACCCGGGACGCGCGTCGGAATCGGCAAACACGAGAAACTCAATGTCGGAAGATACCTTTCGCTGGATGGCCGTCCGAAGGTTGTGGACTTTCTGCCCACAGTGCGTCGCCCGACCGGCAACCACCAGATGAGACACCCGATGAGGATGGTCGGCCATGGCCTGCGCGATTGGCTTGCAGGCCGGATCCCAGGGACTCTCGACGATGAACGTGATTTCGTAGTTGTCGTAGTCCTGGTGAAAAAAACGACTCAGGTTTTCTTCGAGACCGACGTCGATCCCTTTGCAGGGTATGAAAACCATGGCCCGACCCGTCGGGCGACATCGATCAACGTTGAGCAGCCGACTCCGGGCGAAACGCCGGTGTTCCCAAGTCTGCACACCCATCAAAAAGGTATGCAACAGCGCCAACACGGCTAGAAACGAGAGTGCGATTAGTAAGAGAAGGCCCATATGTCTCCCGCGGCTATCTTCCGTGATGCAGCGAAATTGGATTGCGACGTCTGAATGCGCAAGCGGGGAATGTACGGGGATTCACACGTCGGGTCAAGGTCAATTGGGGGGGCAATCGTCTGTCTGTTTGTGGGGAATTGCCTCCCGTTCAGCTTGTCCAGCTTGACATCAGGCCGCGGAGGCCGATTGGCATTTCTCGGTCATCGCGATGGTAGGTCCAACGACGGCCGATTCGTCCTCGTCGGCCTGCTGGATCGATTGGGCCAATTCCTGACGAGCCCCGATGTAGTAGCCGGCGCCGATGGCCGCGATCAACACCGTGATGACTCGATAGCCCAACGCAACAACGAAGCCTTGGCCCCCGGGGATAATGACGCCGCCCGCACGGACCCATGCGTAAAGATCGTTGAGGACCCATTCGAAGGGGCCGAACGGCAACGGCAACACACCGGTCGCCATGCTCAGCGGCGACATGACCAGATGGTCGCCCAGCGAATGGACGTTGGTGAACAGCCCACTTGCGATGAAGTAGATGCCCGTGGCGAAACAACTGTGGACTATCACGCTCATCAGTGCCGCCGCCAACAACACGCCCGGCCGGCGCCGATACATTCGCAAGGCGTCGATCAGGCTCTTGATCGGGTGGCCCAGTCGCGGCAATCGTTCGATCGCGCGGACCAGCTTTCCGTCGGAAACGGCCGGTATCATCAAGGCGCCAATCCCCAAGGTGCCCACCACGGCAGCCAAAAACGTGGCCAAGCAGATGTTGGCGATGGCCGCCTTGTCGGTCGCGTTTTCGGCCCGCCAGAAGCCGGTCACGAGGATGGCAATGGCCGCGACGACAAACAGCATGTAAAGACCAATGAGCCGATCGACCACGACCGAAGCGATCGATTTGGATTTCGTATTCTTGTGCTCCCGCGCCAGCATCACCACCTTGATTGCATCGCCGCCGAGCAACCCCAGCGGCGCCAGGTTGAACATGTAGCCGAGGAACCCAATCCGCAGACTGTTCCGGAGCCGCGAAGGAATCTCCAGGGCCCGAACCAGAAAATGCCATCGAACAATGGTCGTCAGCACGGCTCCGGCACAAAATAACCACGCGATGACGAGCATGCCCCAACGCTTCGGTTGATCGCGTAGAATGGTGAAAGCGTCGTCCTGTCGGGCCTGCCAAACCAAGTAGCCGATGATGGCCACCGAGATTCCGATCTTCACTAGCGTGGCAAGTAGTCTCTTCACCGGTTGCTCCTGGCCAAGATGGTCGTCGAAACACAAGAAGGGGAGGATAGCCTAACTGGGCAAAACATTCAAGCCGAGTTTCTCGACCAACCTCTTTCGCGCCGTTTTGTACGGCAAAGCCGCGAAGGACGCCGGGAATACGCCCCTTGGGCCACCCAATTGACAGGCTGCCATTGGGCAACGCGATCCTTTCTCGTCGGATACCTGCCAGCTGAACAAAGGGACGCACCCCATGGTCCTGGCCCGGACTCTAGGTTAAGATAGTCTCGCCACGGGGCGTGGCGCAGCCTGGCTAGCGCGCCTGCTTTGGGAGCAGGAAGTCGGAGGTTCGAATCCTCTCGCCCCGACTCAATTGGACAGAAAGCCCTTCGGCAAGAATGTCGAAGGGCTTTCTCCATATAGGGCAAAGACTTACGTCGTCGAGAGAAAAGTTCAAACAGGTGATTTCGAGAATTCGCCGCTTTGTGGCATAATCCGCCGTAACCCATTTATCTGTAAGGACTTGCGAAAGTTCAAACGCTTTCACCGCGATGTCGCTGTCTTCGTCATGGGC
>JAFGIR010000449.1 GCA_016929515.1 Pirellulales bacterium
AATCGCCAACCGAGAAGCAACGCCTTCTCGCCAAACAACTAACGCCCATAAACCTCAACACCTAGTGAACGGCGTTGAGTGCCACCCATTGGCCCGCTATACATTCGTGGGAATCGATCTATGCGGCATTACATAATTCTGTAGCGAGGGTGGCTGGGGCATAGCGAAGCGGTGCCCCAGTTTGCCCAAGTAAACCGTTAGTGACTAACGTAATACCGTTTAGGCAGGCCCACTTCATCCTTTAATCATCGATCTTCTTCGTTGGCATTCTTTTTATACAGGACGATGCATTGGCCTTTTGGCATCCAAGAATGCGAAGCACACCCCCCCTCCTGGGGGCTTTTTGTCAGAAATGCCGATTTTCTGGTTTTCTGCGATTCAGAGGCTTGACGACTCCCGTGATCGCGTGATAGTAATACGTATAACATACCTGGTTTTCTTGTTTTCCGAGTCCGATTTCTACTGCAGAACATGAATCCCGTTACCGTCCGACAGGTTGATATTGCCCGGCGACTGGGGGTCTCCCAGGCAGCCGTTTCGATGGTGCTCAGTGGCGGACCCTGCGAACGGGTCGGGCAGGAAATACGCGAACGGATCGAACAAACGGCCAAGGAGATGGGCTATCTGCCCAATCTGGCCGCGCAACAACTCAAAGGGGTACGAAGCGGGCTGTTGGGAGTGCTGATTGGGATCGACGCCCCGCCCGTGTTGTTCGACCGGGTCACCGCGCTGGAAAGCGAGGCGCTGGCCCGCGGCTACCGGGTGCTGGTCGGACAGATCGATCACGACATGTCCCAAATCGACGCGTACGTGAACGACTTCGTTGCCCGTGGGCTGGAGGGAGTTGTCTGCATGTCGCACGAGAACCCTCACCACCCGGCCAGTGTGCCCGAATCGCTCCTGCGGATTCCCAACGTGGTCTATCTGCGTCGCCCCGCCGTTGCGCACGGCTGCTACGTGCACATCGACGCCGCCGATTGCATCCACCAGGCGGTCGACCACCTCGCCTCGCGGGGACGGCGTCGCATCGGCCTGATCACGTTGAACGACTACGACCAAGCCAATAAGGATCGTCGGCTCGGCTATATCGAGGCCATGTACCGCCACAACTGGGAGGTGAACCAGCGGTTGGTCTGGGTTGGCGACGAAAGCCTCTTGCCTCGGCCTCACGAAGTCTCCAATGCAAAGGCCGATGAGGTCGTCGAGAAGCTGGTCGGCGGCGCTGAGGCCGATTCGATTATCGCCATCAACGACGATTGGGCCGCGCAGTTGATCAAGGCGGTGAAACGTCGGGGGCTCCGGGTGCCGGACGACGTGGCGATCGTCGGGCAAGGTAACTTCAAGATCGCCAGCTTCTTCGATCCGGAGATCACCACGCTCGATCCGTGCAACGAAGCCTTCGCCAACGCGGCGATCGATCTCTTGATGCAGATGATCGGCCAAGACGGCGCGGCACCTCCAAAACCAGCGATTATTAAGCCAGAACTCATCGTGCGGCAGTCGACGTAGAGCGTTCCTCTTCGTTTGAATGAATGATCGTTTCATGAAAGCCCGTGTGCAAAACGTGGCTGTGAGTGTCGGCCTTGCCCAGGCGACGGTCCTGACGATCGTCTTCTTGCTTGGTGGCCCTGCGGAAGCCAGCTACGTCAACACGTTGACGGGGATGCCAGGCCTCTTTTCGTACTGGGACTTGAACGAGCCGGTCGGAGCCATGCTGGCCGCCGACGCCGTGACGTGGGATACCGTCGATGGAAACAACACAGGTTCGTACGTCGGCGTCGGAATCACGTTGGGAGAGGCGGGGCCTCGTCCCGACGAAGGTTGGATCGGATTCGGGGCTGACAATTGCGCCCCAGCGCTGACAAAAATCCCCGGCGACGGGATCGAGATGCTTCAGACGGCCGGGTACGCCGGCCGCACCGATATGACGATGCTCGGATGGGTTCGCTTTACCGATCCGAATTTCGGTTCGTTGCACAATCTGTTCGGCGGGCTGCAAACGGTGGAGCCTTCGCGATACGTTTTCTCCGTGGATCACGCCCCCAGCGGGCTCCGCGGCGTTGCCCGGCTCGCTGACGGAAACCAACTTACTCTTGGGCCCGTCACGATCAGCAACCCCTCGGCGTGGCATTTCCTGGCCATGACCTTCCAGGGCGGGAACACCAGCAGGCTGTACTGGGACGGCGTGGAGGTCGGTTCTGCCCAATACACCGGTGTCGAGGGGCTCGACCAGGCAACCGCCCTAGTCTTCGGGCGTGATATCCAGGATCCCACTCGCTCGTTGCACGGCCAGATCGACGAACTGGCTATGTTCGATCGAGTGTTGGAGAACGCGGAGATCGAGCGGCTCTTTCTCGCGGCCAAGGGCGCGTTGCCCTACGAGCCGGGCAGCGTGGCCACGGCGCCGTACTACGAGACGGCAGTCCAACTCGGAGGCCTGCGCAACCACTGGCGATTCAGCGAAACGAGTGGTTCGACCACCGTCGACGTAATCGGCGGCAATCACGGAACGTTTGTCCGGATGGGCGGCGCGCCGGTCGTGCTGGACGTCGCGGGCCCCACGTCAAGCCAGGGACACGACGGCCATGCCTTCCGAGGCTTCAAGGACGACAACAGCGCCGTTCAGTTCGTTTGGGACGCGGGCGCCAACTACATGGAAACGATCGACGGAACGGTGATCGGCCAACCAGACACAGGCCTGCCCTTTCCGTCCGGTATTCAGTCGCTGACGATGTCCCTGTGGTTCAAGAACAACTACGACGGCGAGGGCTACGTAGCTGGCTTTGCCAAGCCGGGCAGCGGGAACCGATACGTGTTTTCCGTCTACAGCCCGAGTGCGACGGAACTGCGGTTTTACGCGGCCGCAAGCAACGATCAGCAAATCATCAGCTCGGATATCCCGATTGACGACCCGGGGCAGTACGAGTGGCATCACGTGGTGCAAATCTGGGATGGCGGTCAAAGGCAATTGCGGGTCTACATTGACGGACAGGAACGCGTCAACGAGACGAATTCGGCGATGACGGCCAACCTATATACGCCGTACGGATTCCACATCGGACGCGATGTCTACGCATCGACGCGTAACCTCGGTGGGTTCGTCGACGAAGTAAGTCTGTTCGATCGGGCGCTGTCGGCCGAAGAGGTTCTCGAACTGTACGATTCAGCGTTCTTCTATCGAATACCGGGTGACGCCAACGGAGATGGCGTGGTTAGCAATTGGGATGCGGCGATTCTGGCGGACAACTGGTTACGCAGCTCGGAGGTGGGTTGGGGGGAAGGGGATTTCAACGGCGATGGTCGAGTGGACGATCTGGACGCGTCCATTCTGGCGGCCCATTGGCAACAGAGCGCCGCCAACGCCTCGGTGCCCGAGCCAGCCGCTTGGATCCTTTTCGTGCTGGGTGGTGCGTGTTTGGCGCGGTCAATCAAGCAGTCAACACGGGTGGCTGTCTCGGGAAGGAGATTCGCAATGCAATCGCCTAGGAAAACAAGTGGCACGCGTCGGTCTTCACGCCGTGCATTTACGCTGGTGGAACTCCTGGTCGTGATTACGATCATCGGGATTCTCATCGCCCTGCTGCTGCCGGCGATTCAGGCGGCGCGCGAGGCAGCACGACGTCTGCAGTGCTCCAATCAACTCAAGCAACTGGGCTTGGCATTCCAGATTCACCACGACACCCACGGTTTCTTTCCTAGCGGTGGTTGGGGGTGGTTCTGGGTGGGCGATCCGGACATGGGATCCGGCAAGAGGCAACCGGGCAGTTGGCCTTTCAGCGTTTTGCCCTATATCGAACAAGAGCCGCTTTATCAACTCGGTTCCGGAACCCACCCCGGAATCAAGCGGGAGACTCTGAGAAAGATGTGTGAGACGCCAGTGACAGGATTCAATTGTCCTTCGCGACGCGTGTGCATCGCCTATCCGGCCAACGAATGGCGCTACCCGTTGATACCCCGGAACGCCAACGCCCCGATCAACGTGGGCGGCAAGACCGACTACGGGGCGAATACGGGCACGATCGCGCCGACGCTTGGCATCCAGTTTGACCGGGGACCAATGGACGTTCAGGACGCGCAACACTATTGGGACAATCTGAACGTCCCGGAGTACGACGGAATCGTCTTTCTCCGGAGCGAAGTCAAGATGCGCGACGTCGCCGACGGCACGAGCCAGACCATCGCGCTTGGTGAAAAGTACCTCAATCCGGACCACTACGATACGGGCAAGGCACCGGGCGACAACTGGCACTTGTTCCATGGGTTCGATGGGGACTCGCAATGTACGGGCAATCCGGTGACAAAGGGCCCCTTGCAGGATCAACCTGGCTTCGAGGCAATGTTAGGCACGTGGGGAAGTGCGCACCCGGGGGGCTGCAACTTCGTCTTCTGCGACGGTTCGACTCACATGCTTGGCTTTGATGTGGATCTCGTCATCGTGGAACGCTTGTGCGCTCGGGATGACGGTATGGCCATCGCCCCTGAGGGAATCTGATAAAGCAACAAACACGATCGAAATGAGAGGGAAGATGGGTTCTGTTTCTTCTTGCCCTTCCTGATGAAGAAGGAGGTCCAACGATGAGAATCGCTGTAGGTATGCGGCTGACTGCTTTCGTGGTAGCCATGATTGCGATCTCGGGAATGATTGCCAAGGCAGACTATGTGGAAACACTCACGGGCATGTCTGACCTGATTTCCTATTGGGATTTGAATGAGGCCAGCGGGATCACCGCGGCCGACCAGATTACGACGGATATGACCGACGGCGACAATCCGGGCTTCTATTCCGGCTTCGGAATCACCGTGGGTCAGGCCGGCCCACGACCGGCGGACGGTTTCCGTGGCTTCGCGGACACCAATAATGCACCACTGTTTTCCGATCCGTACTATGACGTTTTGCAGATGGCCAGCTATGCCGGCTACGAAGGCAAGACGGATCTGACCCTGATGGGCTGGATGAGGTTTAGTAGCATGCCGCCGGCCGTGACGGGGCACTTCGGCGGACTGGAACGGATCACGCCCGACGGCAGCAATCGTTATGTCTTCGCCGCCCATCACTACGAAGACAGGGAGGACATGCGCCCTCGTGTTCGAGTCACCGACGGACTCAATGAAGGCGGCACCTACAACGCGTTCCCTTGGCCGGTTGATACGAATTGGCACTTCTTCGTGATGACCCTGGAATCGGGGGCGACGCTCCGTTCCTACGTCGATGGCTATCTCGTCGACGAGAATCCAATCGCGCAGCCCATGGGATTGGTTCAGCCGACGGGCTTGGTGTTCGGGCACGACATCGACTTCTACTACGGCATAGCGCGCGGAATGACCGGCCAATTGGACGAGTTGGCCTTCGTCGATCGGGCCATCAGCGCCGGGGAGGTACAGCAGCTCTGGAAGGCCGCCGTCTATTCGACGCTGGGTACGACCGCCACGGCACCCTATCGCGACACGCTCACGAATTTGGGAGGGTTGCGTAACCACTGGCGTCTCGATGAAGCGTCGGGAACGGATACGCTCGTCGACTCCGTGGCGGGGAACCATATCACGCTTCACAACCTGAGCGGATTCGATGTCAACCTGGGCCAGGCGGCGCCGCAACCCGGTAGCGGTTTTCCGGGCATGCCGGCCGGCAATCGCTCCACCCAGTTCATCTATCCCGACGGCGAGAACTACGGCGTGAGCCAGGACGGCGGTGTGGTTGGCGCTCCCGGCACAGGCCTCTCTTTCGCCGGTGGCGAGGTCACGGCCCTCACAATGTCGTTCTGGTTTAAGAATCACTACGACGGGAACGGCTATATCGCCGGGTTCGAACGGTCGAGCGAGACCGATCGGTACATCTTCACCATGTACAGCCCAACGGGAACGGAGGTGAAGTTCTACGTCCTCTCGGACAATGAAATGTCCCTTGCCACGGATCCCATCACGATCGATTCGGAGGGCGACTACACCTGGCATCACCTGGTGCAGGTTTGGGACGGGACCGAGCGGCGCTTGCAGGTTTACGTCGACGGCCTGGAACGATGGAACGAGGTCGGCATCATGATGAACTCGGCGTTGGCGGTTCCGGACGGATTCTACATCGGCCGCGATCAGCTCGGCGACACACGCAGCTTGGGCGGGTTCATTGACGAAATCAGCCTGTTCGATCGGGCGCTGTCGGCTGAGGAAGTGTATGAGCTGTTCGATTCGGCATACTATCCAAACGTTCGGACACCGGGTGATGCCAACAACGACGGCGTGGTCAACAAAGACGACGCCGCGCGGCTGGCGGCCCACTGGCTGTTCACGTCGGGCGTCGGTTGGGAAGAAGGTGACTTTAACGACGACGGTCGAGTCGACGACCTGGACGCATCGATACTCGCGGCCAACTGGACTCCCGATGGCGGCGAGGCCGTGCCCGAACCAAGCGCGCTTGGCCTGCTTGCCGGGCTTGTAATCTGTTTCGGAGTGCGTCGAATGAGGAGAAGACGTCTCTAATGCCAATTCTCGAAGACCTCTGCGTTGGACCGCCTGTTGGCCCTGTGAGAAGACGGTTTCCTTCTCCGGCCGAGGCCGCGCAGGCTCGGGGCAGCACGAGTCGGAGGTGTGGACAGCAGAGAGGAGAGTGATTCTGTTACTAGGTTACCCTTGATGTTTCCTTTCCAATTGAGGAGTACAGAACCATGAAAGCGAGAGTGTTCTTCTGCTTGACCGTGGCGGCCTTGATGCTGGCCGGAACGTGCGGCACGGTCCATGCCGACTACATCAGTGCGCTAACGGGCATGTCCGGCCTGACATCCTACTGGAATATGAACGAGACGGGCGGCGCCACCGCTGCGGATTCGGTTCCCGGCGATGCCGTGGATGGGAACAACGTCGGCACCTATACCGGCACCGGCGTAACCTTGGGCGTGGCAGGACCGCAGCCCGGCGACGGATTCCTGGGCTTCGACGCCACGAACTTGGCGGCCGATTTCGACGGCGCTAACAACAATTCGGAACTGCGAATGGCCGTCTATGGTGTGTACGGCGGCATGACGGACCTGTCGATGATCGTCTGGTTGCGCTACGACGACACGGCGCTGGCAAGACGCAACATCGGCGGATTGCAGCAGAACGCTGGGGGCGGGCGGTATGTGTTCGACGCCGCCCACTACGAAAACAACAATCCCACTCCCGGCATCCAGAGCTTCGCGCGGCGAGCGGACGACTCTCCCCTTGTGCAAACGAGGAATCCAATCAGCTTCCAACAATGGCACATGTGGGTCATGACCTACGAGAACGGCATGGTGGCCAAAAGCTATCTGGACGGCGTTGAAGTCGATGGTGCCACCGCCGACACCTCGGTTGGGCTGTATGCGCCCGAAGCACTCCTGTTTGGGGTGGATATCGACGGCAGCCGGGAATGGAAAGGCCAGTTGGATGAGATCGCTATCTTCGATCGCGCTCTTTCGGCCAACGAGGTAGGCACGCTCTTCAACGCGGCGGTGGTGCCCGAGCCGAGTACGCTGTGTTTGATGGGGCTGGGCGCCTTTTGTCTGCTATTTGGCATCAAGAGACACAATCGCTGACAGACACCGATCGGGGCCCGTGGGCGCAAACGGGGCCCGTGGGCGCAAACGGGGCCCGGGTTCTCGCGGGCAATTCGAGTCAGACGGAGGAATCGACGATGCGACGACACGGAAAGGGTTGGGCACGGCGGTGCGGAGAGTCCGCGCTGGCGGGGCTCCTGGTGATCACGTGCTTCCTGGCGCCGGCCCAGAGTGGGCCGGCTAGCCAGGCGGCGCTGCCTACTCAGGGAATCTGCGCCCATCGCGGGGCCAGTGCCACGCATCCGGAAAACACGTTGGCCGCGTTTCGCGAAGCGATCTGGCAAGGGGCCCAACAGATCGAGTTCGATGTGGCCACCACGGCCGACGGAGAGCTGGTGATCATCCACGATAGTACGGTGGATCGGACCACGAACGGATCGGGTTCGGTGAGTTCGTTCACGCTTTCGCAGTTGAAGCAACTCGACGCGGGCTCGTGGAGAGGGTCGCGATTCACCGGCGAGCGGATTCCCACACTGGCCGAGACGCTGGCGATTATGCCTGACAACGTTTGGCTCAACGTTCACATGAAAGGCGGTTATGCCGCGTCGTACCAAGCGGCCATGGAGATCTTCGACCAAGGTCGCGAGCATCAGGCATTCATGGCCGTCACCGCCGATCAGGCCGCCGGTGCCCGGGCTGCCGCCGCCGCGGTCGGCAAGACGATCCTCTTGTGCAACATGGCGGGCGATCGCATCGGGTCCGAATATGTTACGGAAACGATTGAGGGCGGTTTCCAATTCCTCCAGTTCGCCGGCAATTCCGGTGTCCTGCCCACGCCGACCGACATCCAACGGCTGCGCGACGCCGACGTGAATTCCAACTACTACGGCGCGGGCTATCTCTCGGGCACGCTCTCAACAAGCAAGCGAGAGTTCATGAGGACGCTTCTGGTGGCGGGCATTGGTTTTCCCCTGATCGACGATTCCGTGATGGGAACGGCCGTAGCCGAGGAGTTCGCCATCATGCCGACACAGCCGAAATTCCGGGACCATATCCAAAATGCGACGCTGGGCGCGAACGTGATCGTCAACCCGGGTGCCGAGATCTGGATGAATGACTACCACAACCCCACAATGGCCAGCGTGCCAATGGTGGATCCGCTCTTGACACGCGATCGCGAGCTGGTCGGGTGGAACGACGTGGTCGACGTGACCAATCAGCCGTACGGCGCGGCGGATATGCCCTCGGTTGCCGCCTTTCCCACCGAAGCGTTCGGCCGCAACGCCTTTGTGGGCGGTCACATTACGGGCACCCGGTGGATTCAACAGACGATCGACCTGACAGGACTGGAGAGTCTGATCGACGAGGGAACGATCCAATACACGCTTTCCGCCTGGCTAGGCGGGCTGGTTGGCCAACGCGACTACACGGCGTTGACCGCGTCGTTCCTCGACGAGGAGGGACAGCAGTTGGCGCTGGGGCAGGTGTACTCGCTTGATCCGAGCGATTGGGGCGGGACGACCGGCATGACCTACCACGAACACTCCGACCTCGTGCCCGTTGGAAGCCGGTCGATCAGCGTGCAACTCTGGTTCAACGGCCAGGGTAACTCGGTGGCCCATGGCATGGCAGACAATCTCTCCCTCGTACTTAGCCTGACCTCACCCAGCGCGAACGTGCCGGAGCCAACAACCTGGCTCCTGGCCGGGACCGGTGGTCTTGGCCTTCTCTTCATGCTGAACTGTCGCTCGCGTCGATCCCAAGCCCTATTGAAGACCCCGAAAGCTCGCTTGATTTGGCATTTCAGACCTTCCACGCCAGCGATTTCATGCTTCAACCATCATGGGCATCCTTTCTTGCACAGAACGCGGGTTTCCCGTTGTCCCGCTCGGGCCGCGAGAGCGACCGGGTCGTTAACCGGAGCGGGGCTTTGGGCAGAGAGTCTGAGAGTTTTGGGGGATACACCCAGGGTGCGGAGGGAATCCAGAGGGTTTCCGTCGGGGCCCAAGGCCTCTCGATGAAAACTGAGAGCGTCGGCAGAATCGACACTTGCCCTCCCCGTAAAAGACTCGGATCGAAGCATTCTCTTTGCGGCGATGCTCGGAAGTAGCTGGGAAACAGGGACTTAGCGGGTTTGCGTCCCTTTTGAGGAGTGCGGATCGAAGGGAACCGGTTGCGAAAAGCAGGGTCTCGGGTTAACGGAACGAGGGCCGTTTGTGTTAACCAGAGAGAAAAGTGTTGTGTCGAAAAAA
>JAFGIR010000450.1 GCA_016929515.1 Pirellulales bacterium
CGGTGTGGCGCATGAACGCATAGAGGACTTCCATCGCGCGGCGTTTTGGCTTGGGCAGCGCGACAAAGCACGGATAGAAGCTCGATCTGGCCCGACGAGCCACGTCGTGGCATATTCGGTAGCTCTGATCGATCGAGAGGCGGTTGTGATTCATGGCTCACTTTCGGCGAGTTGCCCCCGCCAAGAACGCCACCAGCAGTCAGCCAACATGACGATCTTCTCCCACTTGCCGACCACGGGCCGCGCGGTCCAGACGTCGTAGTCTTGGCGGCGGATCGCTTCGAGAATGGCCAATCCGCCCCGGACGAACAGTGCGACGGCCAACCGCAAATCAGGATCGACCTGGCCCACCAACGGCCAGCCGCGACGCAGCCAACCTTCGGCCTCGTCGACTTCGGCGGCCATCAGGTGGCGAAAGGCGTCGTTCGACTCGCGCGCCGCGAAGCGCGACTCGTCGTAATCCCAGCGACGCCGATGCGCCTCGGGCAGATAAATCCGCCCACGGTCCCAGTCTCGCGCGACGTCCTGGCAGAAATTGGCCAGTTGCAAGCCCGTGCAAATCGAGTCGGCCAGACGTGCCCGGGCCGGATCGAGACTGCCGCCCAGGTGAAGCACGAGCCGGCCGACCGGATTGGCCGAGTAGCGGCAGTAGTCGAGCAACTGGTCTAACGTTTCGTAGCGCGTGGTTCGCTGGTCTTGGCGAAAGGCCACCAACAGATCGACCAGCGGTTCGCCGGGTAAGTCGAACCGCCGGATCGTTTCGCCCAGCGCGACAAAGACCGGATGGGTGGCATGCCCCTGATAACACGCGCGAAGCTGCTGTTCCCACCAGTCCAACAAGGCCAATCCGCGAGCCGGGTCGCCCGTCTCGTCGGCCAAATCGTCGGCCCAGCGGCAATAGGCGTACAGATTGCGGAACGGCTGGCGAAGCCGCCGGGGCACAAGAAAGCTCGTGACCACGAAGTTCTCGTAATGGCGGCGGGCCAGCCGCCGGCAGTAGCGCTCGGCGGCGCGCCGCCCGGGCGGTTTGGCTGCGTCCGCGCCGGGACCATAACGCGCGAGATCATCGGCAAAATGGTCGGTGTTTCCCATGTTTTTCATTGACGGCAGATCACGAGCCTTCTTCGAATCGCACGTCCCCTGGCCTTTGGCCACCGCCTCCATTATGATGCCTGGGGGCGACGGAGGAAACCATGCGAATTCTGTTGGCCGGACCGCGAGGGTTCTGTGCCGGCGTGAATATGGCCATCGACAGTCTGCGACTGGCCATCGAACGTTTCGGCACGCCCGTCTACGTCTATCACGAAATCGTGCACAACCGCTGGGTCGTCGAACGTTTCGTTCGCCAGGGCGTCGTTTTCGTGGACGATCTAGACCAGATTCCCCAGGGTGCCCATCTCCTCTACTCGGCCCATGGGGTCTCGCCCGACGTCCAGCGGAAAGCCAAACAACGCGAACTGCAAGTGATTGACGCCACGTGTCCTCTGGTGACCAAGGTCCACACCGAGGCTCGCCGCTATGCACGGGCCGGTCATACGGTCGTGCTCATTGGCCACCGTGGACACGACGAAGTGGTCGGGGTGATGGGCGAAGCGCCCGAGGCCATTCGGCTCGTCGAGTCGGAAGCAGACGTCGACCGGCTCGACGTGCCCGACCCCGACCGGCTGGTTTACTTGACCCAAACGACGCTCTCGGTCGACGAGGCACGGCGGATCATCGGCCGGCTCAAGGCGAGGTTTCCGAACATCGTCGGGCCCAAGACGCAAGACGTCTGCTACGCAACGCAGAATCGCCAGCAAGCGGTCAAGCGTTTGGTGGCCGAGTCCGATGCGGCCTTGGTCGTGGGCAGCCAAAATAGTTCGAACAGCCGGCGGTTGGCCGAGTTGTGCCAGGCCGGCGGCGTGGCGACCCGACTGATCGACGGACCCGACGACATCGACACGGCCTGGTTCGACGGCCACGAGACGGTGCTGATCACCGCCGGAGCCAGCGCGCCGGAAGACATCGTCCAGGACTGCGTTCACCTGTTGCAGGAACGTTTTGACGCCCAGGTCGAGTCTCATGACCTGCGTACCGAGGAAGTCCGTTTTCTACTGCCCATCGAGCTGCGCCGACCGTCGGCAGCGGAGCAGGCGTGACACGCGAAACGTTCGAACGAGAAGCGACTACTGAAGGGTTATTGTCATGAAGATCCGTGACTTGGAATTCATTCTCGTCGAAGGGCGCGGGGGCGATCAGGCCGTTCCGCGGCCTTCGTTGCTGGTGCGTCTAACCACGTCCGACAACGTCGAGGGATGGGGCGAAGCGAGCGTCGCGTGGCGCGACAACGAGCCGGCGGCTCGTCGCAACGCACTGCTGCCCGTGCTGATCGGCCGGAGCGTGTTCGACGTCGAGGAACTGCTTGCGCTCGACGAAATGCGCGAGCCAGCGCTCCGCGCGGCGTTGGAGATGGCCCTCTGGGACTTGATCGCCCGCAGCCTCGGCCAACCGCTCTGCCATCTGCTGGGTGGCGGATTTCGCCGGCACGTTCCGCTTTCGATCCGCGTGCCGTCAGGCTCCGCGGCCCGTGTCGCCCGACTATCGCGCGAGTTGGTCGGACAAGGCTTCCACTCGCAGGTCATCAGCGCCTCGGGCAGGCCCGAAGAAGACGTGCGTACCATCGACGCGATTCGCCAAAACGTCGGCGAGCACATCGAGTTGCGTCTCGACGGCCAATCGCGTTACGACCTGCAAACGGCCCGCGACCTGTGCGCCGAGTTGGAGTACATGCATCTTGAGTGTTTTCTCGATCCGCTGATCATCATGGAACTTCACGAGTTGGCCGGGCTGGCGCGCCAAGTCAACGTGCCGTTGGGGGCGTGCCGCACACTGCGAAGCCCGGCCGATTTGCTGCTGCTGGCCAGGTTGGGCTCGATTCCCGTCGCGGTGATCGATCTGCAATACGTCGGCGGATTAATCGCCACGCGCAAGTGCGTCGCCGTGGCCGAAGCGGCCGGGCTGTCCGCCTCGCTGGCTTGCTCGTCGTGGGCCGGGCTGGCCGTCGCGGCCATGGTCCAGTTGGCCGCCGCCAGCCCCGTGCTGAGAACGGCCCACGGATGCGACTACGACCTGCTGAACCACCACCTGCTGCTCGACGCGCCCGACGTCGTCGACGGCCTGGTCGCGGTCCCGCAAGGTCCGGGCCTGGGCGTCGAACCCGACCGAGCCAAGCTCGAACGGCTGCAGGCGGGCTAATTGGGCCGCGTGCCACGACCCCCCAAAACCGAGCCGCGACCGTGAGGGAGCGGTCTTTCCGCACAAAACGAAGGACCTGGGCAGAGCCTGAGTGTACTCCTAACCTATTTCCAAACAACACGTTACAATAACTGGTCATTCCTGCCATTGACATACATAGCACTTCGATGCATAATTCCGCTATGCATATCGCGATGAACATGATCAATCGGAGGTAAACCTCACCATGGCCTGTTCCAAGGAACTCGTGGCCGCCAGTGCCACGCCCCTGGTTCTCTCCGTCCTGGCCCAGGGCGAGAACTACGGCTACGCGATCATCAAGCGAGTGGCCGAGCTGACCGGCGGCGAAATGCAATGGACCGACGGCATGCTCTACCCGGTGTTGCACCGGCTCGAAAAACAGGGCCACATTCAATCCGAGTGGCGTTCGTCGGAGGGCGGTCGCCGCCGCAAGTACTATCGGCTCCGCAAAGAGGGAGCCAGACAACTGGCCCTTGAAAAGCAAAAATGGGAAGTGGTCCATTCGGCCCTAACGTCTCTCTGGGAGGTGAAGCCATGTTTGACCTGAACCAAGCCATCGACAATTGGCGAGCGCAACTCGGCCGGGCCGACGGATGTCTCGGAGACGACGCGGCCGAACTCGAAGAACACCTTCGGGAGGAAATGGCGGGACTCGCCCAGGCGGGACTCACTGAAGAAGAAGCCTTTCTCCTATCGGCCCGGCGGCTGGGCCGCGCCGATCTGCTCGGCGAGGAATTCGCCAAAGTCAACGCGCCGTCGATCCTGCTGGGTCGATTGCACTGGATGGGCGCCGGCGTGTTGATCTGGATGGCCTCGGGGGTGGCGGCAAGTTTCGCGGGCCAGGTATCGATGATCGAAGGCTTTGCGCTCGGGTTCCATCCTCATGTGGTGGGAGGGCTGACGGTCGTGGCGAGACTTGGCGTGCTTGTCGTCCTGATTGCGCTGGCCTTGGGCATCCTGGTAGTGCGAGAACGACTGGTGCCGCGCAGCATCGCAGGTCGCTACGGCCTGCTGGTCGGCATTGTGCTGTGGTTCGTCTTACTGCTCGCTGGCTCGTCTTTCTGCCCGGCCGTTGCGATTCGCATGTGCGGACCAGCGGAATTCGGTCAGGCTAGCATCGTGACAGCGATCGGAGCGCTCGCCACGTCCATACTCGCGCCGATACTTCTGGCCGGATGGGTCCTGATCACGGCCCGCCGCCTGCGCGCGGCCTGATCGCGTGCCGGCCGCCGGGTTTTACCCGTCGCCCAATTCGGCTATACTGGCTCATCCGGTATGTTCCGCTTCCAAGAGAAACGGTCTGTCGACGGAGAACCCAGTGTGACTGAAGACGCCTCGCCCTCCGACGGTGAATTCGAACGCCGGCCCGTCCCGCCTCGGGCATGGCTCGGCCTGAAGAGCTTCGTGGGCATGTATGCCGGCGAGCATTGCGCGGGCACCGAGTTGATGATCGGCCCGTTGTTCGTCGCCTCCGGCGTCAGCGCGCGGGACGTCGTCGTGGGCCTCGTGGTCGGCAATCTGCTGGCCGTGCTGAGCTGGCTTTTTCTGACCGCGCCGATCGCGACCCGGGCACGGCTCACGCTCTATTACCAACTCGAAAAGATTTGCGGCCGCCGGCTGGTCACGCTCTACAATCTGGCCAACGGCATCATGTTCTGCTTTCTGGCCGGGGCCATGATTACCGTGTCGGCCACGGCCGTCGGCGTGCTGGTCGAGTTTCCGATGCCCGGTCTCGACGATATCTATCCGAACAGCGTCGGTTGGGTCCTCGCGGTACTTGGCGTCGGGGCGGTCATCTCGGTGGTGGCGGCCTACGGCTATCAAACCGTCTCGCGAGTGGCCAATGTGGCAGCGCCATGGATGGTATTGGTGTTCTTGGCATTCGGCCTTGTGGCCTTGCGCCGGTTCATCGTGGCCACCGACACGCAAATCGACTCGCCGGCCGCACTCTGGCATCTGGCCTCGACGGTCATTTGGCGAGGCGGCGAGCCGTTGCCCGGCCAGGTCAAGTTTACCTTCTGGCACGTGACTTTCTTTGCGTGGTTCTGCAACATGGCGATGCACATTGGCATGGCCGACTTGTCGGTACTGCGGTTCGCGCGCAAATCGTGGTACTCGGTTTCTTCGGCGGCCGGCATGTACGTTGGCCACTTCATGGCGTGGCTCGCCGCGTCGATGCTTTTTGCGTTCCAGCTCCACGAGGCGGGCCTGACCAGCAACGCGGCCATCCGTCAGGCCGCCGCGACGGGCACCCTGCCCGCGCCGCTGCCCGGCCCGTTGGCCTATGGGGCCTGCGGCATCGCGGGCCTCATTTGCGTGATCGTGGCCGGCTGGACCACGGCCAACCC
>JAFGIR010000451.1 GCA_016929515.1 Pirellulales bacterium
CGGGCCACGAGTTCCTTGCCCGTGCCGCTCTCGCCCGAAATCAACACGGTGGCCGTGCTCGTCGCGGCCTTGCGGATGGCGTCGAACACCTTGCGGATCGGCTGCGACTCTCCGATCAAACCATAGGGCAAGGTCGAAGCCCGCGCGGCGCCGTTCTGTCCGAGACGCCGGGTATGGAGTTTGTTGAGTGCCCGGCCGACCGCCGCGAAAAGCTCGTCGTCGGTGAACGGCTTGGGCAGATACTCCTCGGCGCCGATCTTAACGGCCTCGACTGCCCCGTCGACCGACGGATAGCCGGTGATCATGATCACTTCCATGTCGCGGAGGTTCTCGCGGATGTGGCGGACCAGATCGAGACCGCTCGCCTTCGGCATCTTCAGGTCGGTGATCACCAGGTCGACGGGCGTGGTCTCGACGACCCGCAGGGCTTCGGCGACGCCGGGCGCGGTAAACACCGTGTAGCCCTGGGCCGTCAAATTCCGCTGCAGGACCTCGACCGTATTGGGCACGTCGTCCACGACCAGAATCGATTCTTTTCGGTTCAACGACGCCATCGTTAGGAAGTTTCCTTTTCATCAGGTTCGGAGGCGACGGGAAACCGGATTTCGAATCGGGTGCCCTCGCCCGGCACGCTCTCGACGTCGATTTGGCCGCCGTGGGCACTGACGATCCCATGGACCACGGCCAATCCGAGCCCGGTGCCTTCGTTGATGTCCTTGGTCGTGAAAAAAGGGAGAAAGATCCGGCCGAGAACGTCCTTGCTCATGCCGACGCCGTTGTCTTCGACGATGAGGAGCACATGCTCCTCGGCCGCGCGCGTGCTGATCTTGAGCCTTCCGCCGCCAGCCATGGCTTGGATCGCATTGACCACCAGATTGACCAACACCTGGTGGAGTTGCGAGGCGTCGGCCGTGATTTGAGGCAACCGGGGCGCCAGTTCGCGATTCACGATCACCCCGCTTTTCGCGCAGCGCGATTCGAGAAAATAAAGCCCGTCCTCGACCGCCGCGTTCAGGTTGACCCGGGATTTCTGGGGCGGCATTTGCCGGGCGAAAAGCATGAGCTTTTTGACGACCTCGCGGGCATGGAGCGACGTGGTCACGATTTTTTCCAGGTCCTCGGCGGCCTGCGGCGGAAGTTCGGGATTTTTTTGGGCCAGTTGGGCGAAGGCCAGGATGTTGCCCAGCGGCTCGTTCAGCTCGTGGGCCACGCCGGCCGAGAGTTGCCCAATGGTCGCCAGGCGATCGGCGTGACGGAGTTGATCTTCGAGCGCCAGTTTCTCCTCGGCCGCCTGGCGGCGCTCGATGACGAGCGTGATTTGCCGGGCCACGGCGTTGATCAGACTCCGCTCTTCCTTGAGAAACGGTCCCTCGTCCAACTCCGGCTTGTCGTCGGTATAAACGACCTCGATCAGGCCGCACGGCTTCGCGTGGACGACGATCGGGGCCGATTGTCGCTGGCCGCCTTCGCAGTAGTTGCCCGTGACAAACGAACGGCCACCGAGCGTGATGCGCCCGGCCGTGATTTCCGGATACTGCCAGGCCGGGGGAAGCAATTCGACGATGCCTTGGAGAATGTCCTCCAGTTGGATGCTCGGGTATTCGGCCAGTTGAGCCAGATTGTAGAGGCACGTCAATTCCTTGATCCGCTCGTGCAACGAGGCGTGGGCCAACTGGTTGACCAGCGCCAGCCCGGCCGTGTGGATGGCGCTTTCGTAGAACTCGATCTCCTCCGCGTCGAAACAGTGCCGCCGCCGACTCTTCAGCAACACCAGCCCAACCAGATCGTCGGCCCCGGACAACGGAATCACGACCAGCGACGCGTAGTCGGGTTCGCCGTGAGCAGCCGGCGGCGCGCCGCCCGGCTCGACCACCAGGACCGTGGGCAGATCGCGACCGAAATCCCCCGTCCAGAAACTGCCCCCCTTGGTGAACGAGGCGGACGAAGCCGGCGCGCTTCGTTCGATTACCATCCGGCACAGTTCGCCCAGGTTGTCGTGGTCCGAATCGCGGTGGAACAAGGGATTTTCGCCCGGGCGACGTGGATGCGCCGTTTCCAGCGTGAACGGCCGGCCATCGCTCGCGGCCTCGCAACGAAAACACGTGTCTCCCTTCTTCAAACGGAGTTCCACGGCGTCGCATTGCGAAAATGCCCGAAGCATGCCCGTGATCTCGCGCAGAAACTCGGCGCGGGCCAGGTTCCTGTTGGCCAGGTGCAGAATCTCGCGGGCCAGACGGAAGAAATCCTCCGGGTGTTTGCCGACCGAAGGACGACGCGCCGCGCATCGCGAGTTGTTCTTGACCATCGGACGCCCTTTCCCGACGAAGCTCTCCCCAAAACGGCTCGTTGTGCAAAGGAGCTTCTTTCCCCTTCATTCTCGCGGCGCGCTTGTTGCTTGACAAGCCATGCCGCGTGGCACGTCAGCGACGGGGTGGCTGGGGCATAGCGCAGCGGCGTCCCAGAAGCGGCCGGGTGGCTGGGGCATAGCGCAGCGGTGCCCCAGAAGCGGCCGGGTGGCTGGGGCATAGCGCAGCGGTGCCCCAGATGGTTAGAAACAGGTCACACCGTTGAATACGCGTGACCACTCTTCCATGATCCCGGGCACCCGGTCTTGGGCCGGGTGCCCGGGCCATCGCACCCCGATTGGACTAGCGGTGCTTGACGCAATAATCGCTCAACGATTGCGACGACCGGCGCGGCACGGCGGGACGCCGCTGGTCGCGGTTGTTTCCGTGAATCGCCCTGAGAAGCGCCGGCACGTCGCCGCCAAGCTCCTCCAATTTCCATTTGAGCCGGGGGGCCTTCTCGTCCCGGGCAACCGCGGTGATCGCTTGGATCAGGCCGAACGCCGAGCGGTCGCGGCCGTGGTCGAGTGCCCGAAGGATACGAGGCGCGGCTTGTGCATGCGATATGCCGCCGCGCGAGAGAAATTCCGACAGCAGGAAACGCGGGGCGATGGGTACGCCCTTGGTTTGTCTCAATTCCTTAACGGCCCGCGCGAGCACGTCGGGCAACGTGCATTCTCGAATGGCTTCGCGAACCTGGGCAGTCACGTTTTCAGCCGCTTCGGAATCGGCCGGGTCGGCGCGACGGATGATCCGGGCCTGCGACGCGTGTGCCCGAATCGCCCCGTTGACGCAGACTCGGCGCAACGTGTAGGGGAAGACCCGAATTTCCTCGCCGGTTGCCGCGAGTGCCACGCCGGCTTGAAGCTTGTCCTTGGACTCGATCTCTTCCTGCCAAGGCACGAGGCCTCGCAGACGAACTTGCCGTTCGTCCAGGTCGCACTCGGCAATCGAACCGCCGAGCCTGGCGAGTTCGTCGGTCGCCACGTCGCGAAGCGTTCGCGCGTTGGGCAACCACTCGGCCACCGACTTCGACTCGTCGTCGTCGACACGTTTGCGGACCGTGGCTTGCCATTGCTGTTTTCGCAAGGCCAGTTCCATGCGGTCGATGGGCACCTCGGCCGGCGCCGTAATGCCCAGCTCGACGCAGTTGCGTCGCAAGTTGACCACGCGGACGACAATGCCGCCCCCGATGGCGATCTCTTCTCCACGCCTTCGACTGAGAACCAACATCGTAGTAACCCTCCTTGACACGATGGAGCCACTGACAGCAGTGCATGCGGGGCTCCGGACCGCCTTGTCCGCCAAAGGGTGAGAATACCGAAAACCACGGTTATAAAAAACAGCAGATTTTATAGTCTTTCATATTGCCTGCATAAGTATTCATAAACACCCTGCCCTGCCCAATCGGCCGCTTTGGCGCCAGCCAGAACCCTGATTCCTCAGTCCTGTCCTTCCTTCACGGTCATCCCGAGCACAGCGAAGGATCTTCTTGATACAAAACGACTTGAGGTCCTCCGATTCGCTCGGAATCAGAAGACCCCATGTGTTCCAACCCGGGCTCCAAGGCTTCGCCTGCCTGAAGAACACAGCATGTGTCTGCCCGGCAATCCGTGGCCGGGCGACTCCTTCGAGGGATTGCACGCGATTTCATATTCCCGTAGATTATAAATTGTGCACTTCGTGATATTCATAATCTCAGGATTTCAGGCCCGTGGCGAACCAGAAAAACGGCAACCAGACGCTGCCCCAGGTCAATGCGGGAAACGTCGAGACCGCGCTGCAACTCATCCGGTCGATCGGGCCGGACCAAGTGGTCGACGACGCTTGGCTCGAAGCCCACGACATCAGCCAACCGGTGCAAACCCGGGCACTCCTTCGATTCCTGGGCGTGCTCGACTCGTCGCGCCGCCCGACCGAGGCCATTTTGGCTTGCCGCGACGATGCCGAGCAATTCATCGAACGGCTCAGGGAGTGCACCATCGAAGCCTACGCCGAGGCGGGTTGCGGTGGCCGAGAGACACTCAAATGGCTCGGACGCGACAACCTCGACAAGAGGGCGCTGCGTGCCCGAGTCGGCGGATGGCCCCGCTTCAAAGACCACGGCGTCACCCGGGGCGGTCATAAAAATGCGTTCTACTGCGTATGCGCCTTGCACGACCGGTTGCTCGACCATCGGTGGCTCGACGGAGCCGCGGCGGTCCGCGAGTCGAACTCGTCGGCCAAGTCGGACGCCCCATCGCGAAAGGACGCCTCGGCGCCCTCGCCGAACAATGACCCCTCGACAACCGAAAGCGACTGGAACGTGCAGTTCACCGTGGACGGTCGGGGCGACAGACTGGTGGCTCGCATCCGCATCGACGCCGCATCCCAACCGGAGCAACTCATCAAACTCGGCCGGTTGCTGCAAAACTTGGGCGAAGTCGCGGCCGAGGAAGATTGAAGGTGTTTTCGTGAAAAACCCTCGCCCGGTCGCACGAGGTTTACGAGGTTCTTGCCCCGGTTCCGGGAAATCGCTCCCTAGATCGGGTGTCGTTAACACGGGCGCAGTAAATTCTGCTGGTCAAGCTGGGTAACATCTGTAGGGTGTGTGCAAGCACACACCCTACCCGAGCGCCAGAAATCCGTTACTACGCCCGTTGACACGGATTTCTTGACGTGAATGTAGTGAAATGATAGGATAACAGCACTGTTGGGCAAGACAGAAGCTCCGTTCAGAGCCATGCCACGCCCGACGTTCCTTTCGCTCGCGCTCTTCGCGGCTTTCGGCCTTCTGGGGCCCTTCGAGACGGCTCGGGCAACAATCACTTGGTCGGGCAACCTCGACCCGGCCAACCCGACGACCTGGACGTTCTCCACCGATGGCCACATCGGCAAGACGGCCGACGGCACGCTCACGGTCGACGGCGACAGTGATCTTCTCTCGCGTATTGGCTACATCGCCTACGAAAGCGGCACAACCGGCCACGTGACCGTCACCGGCGAGGGCTCGACGTGGACCAATGGCGGCTGCGTTGGCAGCAACCTCTACATCGGCCGTGGCGGCAGCGGGACGCTGGCCGTCTCGGACGGTGGCAGGCTCTACGACGACTTCGGATACATCGGCTACGAAACCGGCTCGACCGGCGTGGCCACCGTCGACGGCGCGGGCTCGATGTGGACCAATAACTCCAAAGTCCGCGTCGGCTATTACGGTGCCGGGACGCTGGCCATCACCGGCGGTGGAAAAGTCTCCGATGAGGTCGGCAACATCGGCTACCTAAGCGGCTCGACGGGCGTGGCCACGGTCGATGGCGCGGGCTCGACGTGGACCAATACCGGCACTCTCTACGTCGGCCTCCACGGAATCGGGACGCTGAGCATCACCGGTGGCGGCAGTGTCTTCAACGGCTACGCCTCCAACGGCTACGGCTTCATCGGTTACCAAAGCGGCTCGACAGGCACGGTCACGGTCGACGGCGCGGGCTCGACGTGGACCAATGTCTCCTCCCTCCACGTCGGATGCAACGGCGCCGGGACGCTCGCCATCGTCGGCGGCGGACTCGTCAGCGTCAGGGACGGGTTGACCATCGATTACGATTCTGACGGCGATAGCTTCATCAACATGTCGACCG
>JAFGIR010000452.1 GCA_016929515.1 Pirellulales bacterium
GCCCCGTACCGCAGTGCCCGAGACTGGTCAGCCGTACGGGCCGACATGACTACGACCGGAACGTCGGCCGTCGCGGGATCCTCACGAAGACGCTGGAGAACGGTCCATCCGTCCAGCGTTGGGAGGCAGCCGTCAAGGATGACAACGTTGGGTGAATGCGATTGCGACAGATCGATTGCTGTCTGGCCGTCGGTGGCCGTAAGTACTTGATAACCGGCCGCTTCAGTCTCGGTTTTCAGGTCGGTCAGAAATTCCGTATCGTCATCGACCGCCAGCACAACGGGCCCGCGGTGGGCATCAACCGTGGCGGCTGTTTCCTCGCGGAACCGGTCGATCAACTCGTCGCTGTCGTTTGCCACGTTCCAGCGGCCCAATATGCGGAAGTTGAGTTGCGGTAGTAGTCCGCCGGGCCGATGGTCGAGCGTCTCGGACCAGGCTACATTCGTTTGACGGAGCAGATTTTCAGCAGACTGCTTGCTTCCAAGCACTAAAAGCAACCAGCGATGTTTTTCCACGCGTACGACCAAATCGTCTTTACCGGCCGAGTGCTGCAGGAATTCATCGACCACGCCTGCCACCGTCGATTTGACGCAGTGATTGACTGTCGCCGCGATGAGACTCACGGGTTGCATGGTGTCGCCCAGTGTCACGTGGTTCAGATAACTCTTCATCAGCATCAAGGACTCGTTGACCGGCAGACTGAAACCAAACGTGGTTTCGCCGTTGACTGAGTCTTGAAAGCAAGTTTGTCCGTAATGGAAATCGACCAATTCTCGCGCTAGGGCGAATCCCAACGCAACACCCTTCGCGTTCTCCACGCCACATGGGTGCAACGAGTCCATCGAAGCACGAATCGTGTCGAGCCGGCTCGATTCAATTTGTCCGCCTTGGACCGTTACGCCGAGAAGCACGTGGTTTCGTTGGCGGTCCGATCGTGCCCAGAGTCGCAGGGCTTCGGGTTGCTGAAAAGAACTTAGCGCACCGGTGACGACGTTCGTCAACATTCGCCCCAGTTGTTCCGGATCGGCATAAACGGCCGGCAGGTTTGACTCGACCGTCACTTCGAGCGACACTCCCTTCGTAGCTGCCTTGCGGCACAGTGCGGCTCGGATCGTGGCAATGACTTCGGCGATGTCCGTTGACCGGCGCCAAATGCGTAACACGCCGGCACTGAGTTTCCCGGCGTCGAGCACGTTGTCGACCAAGGTCGTTAGGTCGTCAGCCCGATCGTCGATAATCTCAAGAAACTCTCGCTGGCGCGGAGTGATGGTTCCCACCAATCCATCGTGCATCAATGTGGCATACTCCTTGATCACCGTCAAGGGTGTGCGAAAGTCGTGCGAGATTCGGTCCAGGAGCTGGCCGGTTGCCGTGTGGAGCCGAGCAAACTGTCTGTTCCTTTCGGCCGCCATGTCTCCTAGGTCGGTTACGTCGGGCTGCATTATAGATGGTCTCATGGTCGAAATGGATTGGTGGTGTCGGTGTCGAGTGGCAAGTCGGACAAGCTATCCGAAAGGCGAGGGCGGTCCGAGCAGAGGAGAAACCCGTCACGCCCGCGGATGGCCCATTGAAGAAACATAGATCATCTCCATCGGTCGTCAAACCGGCCGCGCCCAAGATGCAACACTGCGGCATGGACTGAGGCGAAAAATAATCCTGTCATGCGAGATCGCATCGGCCGGATGGACTCACGGTGAATCGTCTCGTCATCATGTGGTCTCCTCGCAGTCCCGTGATGTGCCGAAAAAACAACGCCTTGCCACGAATGCCGCAACCTAACCCCTTTGAAGCGGGAATGGCGACGCGGGCAGAGCAAGTCTCAAGATATTGCCAACGGAATCTATGACGGCGGCAGTGACCGGAAATTCGTCTAGAAACTCCATTCAATCCTTTTTGAGTCTAGCCGGGCATGCGTTGACCCGGCCACAGACCACATAGATAATGGGGGTGACGGGACAAAATGGCCCACTCCCTAGGTCACACCTTTTGCACTCGAAGTGTTTTCATGAGTCGTTCCACAAAGTTCTCTGGCCGGTTCTTCATAGCTGTGGTTCCAGGCGCCGTGGTACTGACCGTAGCCCTGCTGAGTGCCGGGCACGCGGCGGCCGAATCGCACTGGTATAAAGGCCATACACATGCCCATTCCTTCTGGAGTGATGGTGACCAATTCCCCGAGATGGTCATCGACTGGTACAAAAGTCACGGCTACGACTTTCACTGCTTAACCGACCACAATCGGCTGATGCGCGGCGAGTACTGGCGTAAGTTGAAAACAGAGAAAAGGCCGGTTACTGAAGAACTCATCGCTGCCTGCCGCAAACGGTTCGGCGACGGCTGGCTCAAGTTCCGGGGCAAGGGAAACGAACGAGAAGTGCTCTTGAAGACGTTTGAGGAAATCCGAGAACAACTCGAAGAACCCGGCAAGTTCCTTATGGTCGAGGGTGAAGAGATCACCGGAAAATGCGGCGACAGACAAGTCCACATCAACGCAATCAATCTGGTCGATTTGATCCCGCCGCAGAAAGGCCAAACGGTTGTCGAAACGATCCAGGCCGACCTGGCAGCCGTTCGCCGTCAGGCCAAGGCCACCGGCCGGACAATTCTCGCACACGTGAACCATCCGAATTGGAAGCACTACGACATCACCGCCTCCGATCTAGCCCACGCGACCGACGTCCGGTTCTTCGAAGTGTGCAACAACGGTCACGACATCAATAATCTCGGCGACGAGACCCATCCGAGCACCGAGCGGCTCTGGGATATCGCCAATACGATCCGCCTGGGTGAACTTAAGAAACCGCCCATCTACGGCCTCGGATCCGACGATGCCCACTCCTATCACCGAAAAGGTCCCCGACAGCCGAATCCGGGCCGCGCGTGGATCATGGTTCGAGCCGAGAAGCTCGAAATCGAGCCGCTGCTCGGCGCCATCGAGCGCGGCGATTTCTATGCGTCGACCGGCGTCGTGCTCAAGAAGCTCCGCTACGACCCATCCCACGGCACGCTCTCCGTCGAAGTCGACCCAAAACCCAAAACCCGCTACACCATCGAGTTCCTCGGCACCACGGTCGATGCGGACTCTTCGGGCAAGGACACGTCGAAGATCGGCCGGATTCTGGCACGGCACGAAGGCACGAAGGCCACTTATCGGTTGCGCGGAGACGAACTTTTTGTCCGCGCAGCGATCCGCAGCGACCGGAAGCTCGAAAACCCACCGGCCAACTCGATCGACCTGGAAACCGCCTGGACTCAACCCGTCGGCTGGGAAAAACGTATTGTCGAGTCTGAATGAGGCAGATCGTAACACGAGCATTTCCACGAATTTTGCGTGATTTCTTCCCCTTTGAGCCCTGCGACCTACAATGGAACAGAACCGCCAAGGAGGTGCCTCGATCTGATCCGTTGGGTTCATGCGAGAAGGGTGCCTGGAATGCGACTTCAGACTTACGAGCGTCGCACGCCGTTGCCGGTCCCGACCGAAGAAGCCTTTGCATGGCACGCGCGCGGGGGAGCCCTCGGGCGGCTGATCCCTCCCTGGCGAGAGGTCCGACTGATCGCTGGGGGCCAGGGCATCGAAGACGGCAGCCGCGTCGAGTTGCAGTTCCGAGTGGGCCCCATGCCGGTCCGTTGGATCGCCGAACATCGCGGCTGCCGGCCGCCTCGCGAATTCCGCGACGTGCAAATTCGCGGTCCCATGGCCCATTGGGAACATATCCATCGGTTCGATTCGATCGGGCCGGCTAGCTGCTACTTGGACGACCGCGTCGAATACGCGCTTCCCTCGGGACGCTTGGGTCGAATGATCGACGCCGTGTGGGTTCATGGGCAACTCGACCGGATGTTTGCTTACCGGCATGCCACGACCGTGGCCGATCTGGCCGACCACGCCCAATTCGCCGACCGGCTGCGGTTACGCGTGGCCGTCTCGGGCAGTTCGGGGTTGATCGGCTCGACGCTGGTGTCTTTTCTCACGGCCGGGGGTCACCGCGTCGATCGGCTGGCGCGCGGCCGTGCCCGGATCGAGGCCGGCGAGCTGCCGCTGCCCACCGGTTCGCACGAAATCGACCCGGCCCCATTCGAAGGGCTCGATGCGGTCGTGCACTTGGCCGGCGAGAATGTGGCTGCGGGCCGATGGACGCCCGAGCGAAAATCGCGCATCCTCGACAGCCGGCTTGAGCCGACGCGACGGTTGTGCGAACTCCTGGCCCAACTCAATCGCCCGCCCAGGGTTCTCGTTTGTGCCTCGGCAGTCGGTTTCTATGGCCGCCGTGCCGATGAGCCGGTGAGTGAAGACAACTCGGCGGGCGAGGGCTTCCTGGCCGACGTGTGCCGGCAGTGGGAAGCGGCCACAAGCCCCGCAAGCGAGCGAGGAATTCGAGTCGTCTCGGCCCGGTTCGGCATGGTTTTAAGTCCTCGCGGCGGTGCACTGGCACCCATGCTACGCCCGTTTCGCTTAGGCTTGGGTGGGCCGATGGGCGACGGCCGGCAATACTGGAGCTGGATCTCGATCGACGACGCCGTCGGCGCATTGCACCACGCACTGATGGTCGACGAACTGCGTGGGCCAATGAACGTCGTTAGCCCCGGCTCCGTGACAAACCGTGAATTCGCGCGCACGTTGGCTCGCGTGCTCCGCCGTCCGGCGTTTTGCCGGATGCCGGCCGGTGTCCTGCGGCGATTGTTGGGCCAAATGGCCGATGAGATGATCCTTGCCGGCGTCCGCGCGGTGCCCGACCGACTCGAAACGGCCGGCTATCGGTTTCGCCACGCCACGTTGGACGAAGCGTTTCGGCACTTATTGGGGGGAGTCACCGCATGAACGACGTGCCGGCAACCCGTTTGCGAGAGATTCACCGTGCACCGGTTTGCAGTGACGGTGAGTTTGTCCTTTACTGGATGACGGCCAACCGCCGCGTTCGCTGGAATTTCGCTCTCCAGCAGGCGGTCGCGTGGTGCCGCGAGCTGAAGCGTCCACTGGTCGTCCTCGAAACGCTTGAGGCGGAGCAACGTTGGTCGACAACGCGTCATCACCGGTTCGTGCTCCAGGGCATGCAAGTCAATGCCCGGCGGTTGCGCGATACGCCCGCGCTCTACTACCCCTACCTCGCCGCTCGTTCAAGTCAGGTCGAACAGCTGCTGGCCGTTCTCGCCCGTCGGGCGTGCTTGGTTGTCTGCGACGACACACCAATTCACGAGCGGGATCTTGCGCCGGCCGATGCTTGTGCTGATTTGCCGGTTCGGGTCGAGGCGGTTGATTCCATCGGGCTTCTGCCATTGCATCTGGCCGACCGGGCATATCCGAGTGCTTACACAATGCGTCGATTTCTGCATCGCCGGTTGCCCGACCATTTGATGAAGACACCCAAGGCAAATCCATTGACTCGGGTGAGACTGCCGGCGGCCGCGCCGTTGCCCATCTCGATTGTCCAACGATGGCGTCCTATCAACGAACTTCTGCTGGGACAAGAACCACGGCTACCGCGACGAGGAGCAATCGACGGGTCGATCGAGCCCGTTGACACGGTCGGTGGAAATCAAGCGGCCGAGGGTGTGTTGCGCCGCTTCATTCGCAGCCGTTTGGCCAGTTACGCGAAAGAGCGAAATCATCCCGACGAAGACGCCACGAGCGGGTTGGCTCCTTATTTGCATTTTGGGCATATCTCGCCCCATCAGATCTTCGACGGAATCGCCCGGCACGAGGGCTGGTCACCCGATCAGTTGGGACAAAGGGCCGACGGCCAGCGTGAAGGGTGGTGGGGAATGAGCGAATCGGCCGAGGCATTTCTCGATCAATTGGTCACTTGGCGCGAGTTGGGCTACAACTTCTGCGTCCACCGGCAGGATTACCATCACTACGACTCATTGCCTGAATGGTCTCGGGCAACTCTCGGGAAGCATGCCCGCGACCGGCGCGAGTACGTCTATCCGTTGAAGCAGTTTGAACAGGCCGCCACGCACGATCCGCTCTGGAACGCCGCCCAGATGCAATTGGTGCGCGAGGGCCGGATACACAACTACCTGCGAATGCTCTGGGGCAAGAAGATCCTCGAGTGGTCGGCTTCGCCGCGCGAAGCACTTGCCGTGATGATCGATCTGAACAACCGATATGCACTCGATGGGTGCGACCCCAATTCCTACTCGGGCATCTTCTGGATCCTGGGTCGCTATGACCGCCCGTTCGGACCCGAACGACCCGTTTTCGGAAAAATCCGCTATATGAGCAGCCAAAACACAGCACGCAAGCTTCGGTTGCAGCGTTTCCTGAAGAGAACGGCTAACAGTCCGTCGGACCCAAACTGATGGCTACCACGGTCGGCTTGCATCGCGTACAATGACCATCAGGTGTGGCCGGGCTTCGTTGATGAAAAATCGTCAACTAAGACCCGGGCAGCGAACGCCTGGAGGGCAAATCATGGGCATTCTGCGTTCGGTCGGCTCGTCGACTCGCGCGTATCTTCCCGGGGCCGTGGTCTTGGCCGTAACGATCGGCGCCGCGTCGGCTATCCTTTATACGGACAGCCAGTTCCTCCTTCGACTATTCGCTCTCGTGATCTTGGGTTGTCTCGGGGCGACCGTTTCACTGAGCACAACGTTGTTTCGGCGAGAAAGGGATCGCAAGTCATCGGACGCCGCATTGCGAAGCCGTGAGGACAATCATCGATTCGTCGTCGACGGACTTCCCGTGCTGTTGTGCCGCAACCGGCCCGACGGCGTGATCGAATTCGTCAACGACGCCTACTGCAAGTACTTTGGGAAGTCGCGAGAGGAATTGATCGGCAAGGATTTCTTCGAATTCATCCCGGAGAAAGATCGGGAACTCGTTCGCGCGAACATTACCGGCCTGAATGCCCAACATCCGGTGATGGTGCACGAACATCGGGTCGTTACCGCCGACGGGGAGGAACGCTACCATCGCTGGACGAATTGCGCCCTCTACGATGAGCAGGGACGCGTGGTGTTAATGCAGGGCGTCGGAGAAGACATCACCGAATGGAAGCGCGCCGAGGTGGCACTGCGAGAAAACGAGGCCATGCTCAACGAGATGGGGGGCATCGCCAAGATTGGCGGCTGGGAACACGATCTGGCAACTGGCAAGGTGATCTGGACGCGTACCCTTTACGACATCATCGAGATCGAGTCGCAAGAACCGCCCGGAATAGACGAACATTTTGACTACTATCTACCCGAGGATCGTCAAGTCTTGCAGGAAGCTTACCAGCGTGCCATCAGACAACACGAACCGTTCGACTTGGAGCTACAATCCCGCACGGCCAAGGGGCGCTTGCTCTGGTGCCGCGTGATCGGTCGCCCGGTCGTCGAAGACGGCCAGTGCGTCCGGCTGCGAGGTACCTGCCAGGACATCACCAATCGCAAGCGGGCGGAGAAGGACTTGGAGGAGCAAACCGTCTTCCAGAAGGCGGTCCTGGAATGTGTCGCTGATGGCATCGTGGCGTGCGATGAGAAGGGCACACTGACGTTTTTCAACCAGGCCGCGGTCAAGTTCCATGGATTGCCCGCGGAGCCGATCGCCCCGCAGCAATGGGCGAGCCATTACGATCTTTACGAACCGGATGGAAAGACGCCGATGAAGCGAGACCATGTCCCGCTGTTCCGGGCATTGAGGGGCAAGGACGTGTCCCTCCAGGAGATGGTCGTCGCGCCGAAGGGGCTTCCTGCCCGCACGCTCGTCGCGAGCGGCCGCGCGCTGGTCGATTCGGAAGGGAATCCGCTTGGGGCCGTGGTGTCGATGACCGATGTTACCGATCTCAAACAAGCCGAGGATCAACTGCGAAGAGAGCGTGATTTCAGCAAGAACTTGATTGAAACATTGCCCACCATGTTTGTGGCGATCGACGCCGAAGGCAAGACGATTATGATGAACGAGACAATGCTTTCGGCACTCGGATATCGGCGGGAGGAGGTCGTCGGCACGGATTACCTGACGACGTTCGTGCCCGCCGGTGACCGGGAGCAACTACGGGAGGTCTTTGGACGGCTGACGAGCATGAGGGAGTCGACCGTCAATGAGAATCGAGTCATGACGCGCGATGGCCGTGAAATCTTGGTCGAGTGGCACGGTTGGCCCTTGCTTGGCCTGGAAGGAGAATTCGAGTACTTCTTCGGCGTGGGGATCAATATCACCCAACGCAAGCAGGTGGAGAAAGAGCGAGAAGAGCTTATCGCGAAACTCGAGATCCAGAACGCCGAACTCGAACGATTCGCCTACACGGTCTCTCACGATCTCAAGAGTCCATTGATCACCATCCGGGGATTCCTGGGTTTGTTGAAAGAAGACATTGAAAATGCGGACCCAAACGCAATCGATCATGACCTGGCGCAGGTAGCCGAGGCGGCCGATCGGATGGGGCAATTGCTTGGCGATGTGTTGGAATTGTCGAGAATCGGCCGACTCATCAACCCTTCGGAAAACATGTCCTTGACCGAGGTGGCTCGCGAGGCCGCGCAGTTGGTCAGTGGGCAAATTCACGAACGTCAGGTTGACATTGAGATTTCACCCCATCTGCCGGTCGTCTTTGGCGACCGCACTCGGTTGATCGAGGTGTTTCAGAACCTCATCGACAACGCCATCAAGTATATGGGCGATCAGCCTCGTCCCAAGATCGAAATTGGAGACCGTTCCGACGACAAGGAAGCAGCCTGTTACGTTCGAGATAACGGCATCGGAATTCAACCCCAGTTTTTTGACAGGGTCTTCGGGCTCTTCGATCAACTCGACCGTGGCTCGGAAGGCACGGGCATCGGGTTGGCCTTGGTCAAGCGAATCGTCGAACTGCACGGGGGACAGATCTGGGTCGAGTCAGACGGACCAGGCCACGGATCGACGTTCTGTTTCAGTATCTCGCGGGATTTGGAATCCAAAACCGTCGCGGAAGCAGCCGAATCGAGTTCGGCGTGAACGCGGCGTGGACCAACCGAGCGTCACACCGTGGCCGACGACCGCAAATAGGGAGAATAACGCTGGTCGTCTTCTCGGACGTGATTCAGTCACCGGTCCTTCAAAAAGCGAAGCAGGTCTTCTCCCAAGACCAGACTAACGTGGGTCCGAAGATCGGCCGTCTTGTGCCGAAGCTCGCCATGCAGTTCTTGGTGCTGTTCGAGGTCTGGGTAGCCGGACTCTTCCATGACGCTCTCTTTACACTCGAAGTATGTGTTGGTGTATTGCTGTATGCGTTCCAGCAACGGTTTGACCGCTGCTCGTGGTCTTGTAAATCTCGGCATACTGATACTGATCGCAGGTGACTGGGGTGGACTTCTTGTTTTTCACGCCGCAGATCTCGGCAAACAGCCCGCGTCTGTTTCGCCAGCATCGCTATCCGTTATTGTTTCGTGGACACGGACTCGAAGCTCGGTGTCTTCGCCATGTTTCCCTCCAAGAGGCTTGCTACCCGGCGAGCCGCTTCCCACCACGTGGTCCGCCGGGCCAGGTCACTTGGCGTCGCTTGGCTTAGGCGGACTGGGCTGTCGAGTTTCCGGGGCCGGTTTTGGCGCGGCCGCGGCCGGCGACTCTTCGACGTTCGTCACCTGCCCGGATCCCACCACGCCACATGCGGTTTCGGTCGTGGTGCAGACCGTCCCACAGTTCGAGCATTGGGAGCACCGCAGTCCACGACAACGCTCGTCACAGTAGGTGTCCCAAATGTGATCGCAGCAGGTCGGAGCCATCCAGGACCAACAACCGAGGCCTCCCGATCCGTAGCCGGGAGCCATGCAGGCAGGCGCTGCATAGACGGAGGACGTATGCCACGCGAATCCTCCACTCCCACACCCGCCGGTCCAGCACGATTGTGCCTCGGCGGTCGTTGTGACCGCACAGGCCATGAGTATTGCCGTCATGACGCAAAGGGCGCAATAACCATATCGCATTTTCCGATCTCCTTGTTTCGAATGGTTCTTCTGTTCTTCCGTTGTTCGATTAGCAAGATGCCCGCGGCACCCTGAACGGTGACGGTGACAAAGCACTAGGTTCTTATTCGGCCAAACAGGCAGTCGAGCAGTGGCCGCCCCGTCAGCCAACGCTAAAAACAGACCGATCGGAGGCCGCCCTGCCTGCAATTTCCTCGCCATCGACAGGACCGCCACAACCGACAGGGCTTGCCCGGGGGTTCCGTGCCCTACCGTTTGGCCATGGCCATTCGTTTGACGTCACCAGAAGCGGTCGATCATACTACGGGTGTTTGCCCATTGCAGGCACGGAATGCGACCGGCGCGAGGGGTTGCTTGCCGGGCATTTCGTCGCTGTCCTACCGGTCGTCGACCGTGCGAATGTCGACCACAATTGGAGACGCTTCATGCATCGCTACCCTCAGGTCCTTTCCATCCTTTTCACTCTGGCGATCATCGCGTCGTTTGGTTCGCCGGCCGGGGCTTGTCCCCGCTCCATGCTTTCCCCCACGCAAGTCTGTGCCGTCGATCGAGCGATTCGAGCGGAGATGGAGAAGCAGAAAGCGGTCGGCGTGGCGATTGGAATCATCCGGCAGGGTCAAGTCGTCCATTTGCGGGGCTACGGTTTCGAAGATCGCGAATCGCGCATTCCCGTTACCTCGAAGTCCATGTTTCGCTGGGCGTCCGTCTCCAAGACGTTAACGGCGGTTGCGGCCATGCAATTGGTCGAGCGGGGGCTTCTCGACTTGGACGCCGACGTGCGAACCGGCGTGCCCGAGTTTCCCGACAAGGACGCCTTGATCACACCACGACACTTGTTGTGCCATCAAGGCGGGATCGTCCACTATAAAAACGGAAAGCTGATAAGGAGTCGCCGCGAGTACGATGCGACTCATCCTTTTGAGGACGTGATTCTCGCCCTGGATACATTCAAGCAGTCACCCTTGGTGGCCGCGCCGGGCGAGAAGGATTCTTATAGCACGCACGGCTTCATCCTGCTCAGCGCCGTCGTCGAGCGGGCCGGCCGGCAGAAATTCGCCGAGCAAATCGACCAGCGAATCGCCAAGCCGCTGGGCATGACAACGCTGCAGCCCGACTATCAATGGAAGACGATTCCCCATCGTGCCGTGGGATATCGCAAGCGACACGGTCGGATCGTGCGATCGACCGATACCGACGTAAGCTGGAAGCTGGGCGGTGGTGGGTATATCTCGAACGTCGGTGACATGGCCTCCTTCGCGGCTGGGTTGATCAACGGCCGGCTCGTCTCCAAGCCGACCGAAGCGGCCATGTGGACACCCCAGAAAACCAGCGACGGCAAGAAGACCGGACGAGGGCTGGGGTTCTGCGTGGCGTCGCGCGACGGCCAGCTCGTTGTCTCTCACAACGGGGCGCAAGAGAAGACCCGAACACGCCTGGTAATCTACCCGCGAGAAGGATACGGCATGGTCGTGATGACAAACTCGGAATATGCCAAGCCGGCAAAATTCGTCGACGCGGCGCACCGAGCCTTGCGAGAGAATCCGGCAAGACCTATTCGAGCAGATTGTCGGCCAGATAGTGGAGCAGGTGTCGTAGCGCGTCGGGCCGCAGCCCGTCGGCCAGTTCGCGGGTGCGCTGGTGGTGTTTATCGACCAAGGCTCGGGCCGCTTCGTAGACGCCCGCCTGCTGGTAGAGGCAATCGACACGACTGAGTGCCTCGGTGCCGGCGGCCGGATCGCCCAACAGCGTGAGCAATTCGTCGCGGTCGCGGCCGTCGAGGTTCTTCAGCGCCAGGGCCAACAACACGGTGGGGTGTCCGTGGAGCACGTCGCCGCCGGCGGAACGCTTGTTCTCGTCTTTCGGTTGCCAGTCGTCCAAATCGTTGAGGATCTGGAAAGCGACGCCCAGGTGCCGAGCATAACGGGCGATCGGCTGCCGATAGTGTTGGACCGGACCGGCAAGGCGAATGCCCGCATAGAGCGTCGCCTCGAAGGCGGGCGCCGTTTTCAAGGCGTAGATCTTGATCGCATCCAACGGCGCGAGGCTCTTCTCCGGGGCGTGGCACCAGGCCAGCTCGGCTCCTTGGCCTTCGGTGAGCCGGGTATGGGCTTCGGCCAGTTGGGCCAGGATGTCGGCCACGATTTGTGCATCGAGCCGGTTACGCTGCTCGGCCACCAGCCGATAGCCCAACCCAACCAGATAGTCGCCGACGTTGATCGCGACGGCCGTGCCGAACTTCCGATGCAGCGCGCGATGGCCGTAGCGATAAGAGTCGTCGTCCTCGATGTCGTCGTGGACCAGGGACGCTTTGTGAAAGACCTCGACGGCCAGGGCGATACGCCGAACGGCCTCGGGAATTTGTGTCGCGGCCTCGGCGCCGCCGGCGCCCGTGGCCGCCGCGCCGGTCATGGCGTCGTAGGCGGCAAGCGTAACGAATGGCCTTGCCCGCTTGCCTCCCTTGAGCAGGAAGTCGTAAGCGATGGCCTCGGTCGAAGCCAAGGGATCGAGCGCCGCCGGTTCCGCACCGTCGGTTGGCGTCAGCCAGGGTCCACCGCGGATGCGAGGCGCCAGCCACTCGAGTTCCTCGGGTTGGAACATCCGTTTGGCCGCGCGCAGCAGGTGCACGTAGGTCTCGGTACGCGCCTTGGCCGGACCGTAGGGCGTATCGATCATCTCCTCGACCCAGTCCTCGTCCGTCTTCGTGTTTCGGCAGGTACTCTCGAACAGGGGGACGGCCATACAGGGGATGCCGGCTAGAAGAATCTTTTCCAGCGAACGTTCCAGCACGTCGAGGCACGAGACGCCGATCAGGGCGTCGGCGTGGCCGCTGAGGATAATTTGCATTACGACCGGCGAGCCTTCGGCTATGAGCACGCTGTAGCCGAGCCGTTCGGCCCGATCGCGCAGATCGTGCAAACGGCAGGCACCGCACCCCTTGCAGAGCAACCCCAGTTCGTTGTAATGCGCGGGGCAAGACTTCGCGTCGCGCAGACAATGGGGCAACAGCAGCAGCCGACGCTGGTAGGGCGTCGCGGCCACCTGGTCGCGCCAGAAAGCCGAAGCCAACGCGACCATCGTCCAACCCAAGTAATCCTCCGGCTCGCTCAACTCCTCGAGAATCAACCGGGAACGCGTCTCCAATTCGTACTTGTCCAACCGCCGCGTCTTGTCCAACTCCGAAGCGATCCGAGAAGCCTGCTGCCGAATCCGATCACGCACCTCGCGCGCGGCCGGAACGCGTTTGAGCCGATCCGGTTTCGGAACCAGGGGGTCGTTCGCGGGTTCGGGAACCGCCGGGCGCGTTGCCCGAATGTCATCGGGGGGAACAGTCAACGTGTGATCTCTTGCTAGCGGAATCGTCGGTGGATCGGCTCGCGGGCGTCTCGTTTCGGTCGTCGTAGTATGAGATCGCTCGCCTCAACGCGGACGCGGCGAAGATCAGCGGATACATCAACTCATAATACCATAGTCTGGCGAAGTAGAAACCAATTGGCGCGCTGGATCGATGCCAATTGTCGGCCACGGCGCGCAGGAGCCAGGCAAGTCCTTTCTCGGCCACCACTTGCACGCCCAGGACGTCCATGCCGGCAAACAGAGCTTCGACCGCGACGGCCGTTTCCTCGACGCTGGACACGCCGCGCGGATCGCCTCCCCAACCGCCGTCGTCGTTGCGATGAGAACACAGCCAGTGCATCGCGCGGCGAGCCGGCTCGGTATCGACGCGTCCGAGATCGCGATAGGCCAACAGCACGCGAGCCGTGCCGTAGACAGGGTTCTCGTCGTTCGGACTGTGTTCGTTGCCGAACCATAGCGGAATCCACGCCCCATCGGGGCGCTGGGTTCGTTCCAGATAGGAAAAGCCTCGGGCAATCGCCCTTTGCGTCTTCGCCGGGGCTACGTTTCGCCACGCATGCAGAGCCCGAATCGCGTGAGCCGTCAAGTCGGCGCCGCTTCGGTCGAAGGGCAGCGCTCCCCAACCCCGGCAGAAAGTCGGCCAACCGCCATCGCGGTTTTGAAGCCCGAGCAGCCAATGCACGCCGTCGGGGACTGTCTCCTTTTTGTCGGCGCAAGAATCGTTCTGCCGGCCAATCGACGTCGCCGCCGCAAAAAGGGGACTGTCCCCTTTCGCGCCCGCGAGCCGCGCCAACGCCAGCAGCGCGCCGGCCGTGTCGTCGGCGTCGGGCACCGCGCCGCTCAGATCGGTCCAACCCCATCCGCCGGCCGCGGCTTGGGTAAACGGATGGACCGTCCGGTGCTGGCAACTCAGAATCCACCGGCCGAGCCGCTCGCGCTGGTCGTCGAGCGCCGCGTCCGACAGAGCGTTGACCGCCAACGTAGTATTCCAGGTGGACAGATTGGTGTCGATCGGCCAGCTTCCGTCTTCGCGGACCGACGCGCGGAGAAACCGGACGCCGTCGCGCGCCACGGGATGCTCGGCCCGGCCCATCCCGGCCAGACTCATCACCACGAAGCTCGTCAAGGGCGTGGCCTCCAAGTAGCCTCCACTGGCCGGTTGCATGGCCCGAAGTCGCTTGAGGCTCGGCTCGACCGCCACGCGACGCAGGACGCGCCGGAGTGGGCTCGGCGGTCGCACGTGGTGATAATGAATCTGGCCGATGGCCACCAGGGCCGGCAACGCATAGCTGACAACCGGTAGCCGGAGAAATCGCAGCATCCAGTGGGGCAAACAAGCCAACTCGAACGGCAAGGGAGCCACGTCGCTCCACGGGACGAGGCCGGCCAGGGCACAGTTCGTCAGAATCGGCACGGCAAACGTTCTGTCTCGACCGTATCGCCGTCGCAGCCCGTCAACGCCTCCCTGGCGCCCGACGTAGTCTTCGGCACGCCGCAACAGGTCCTCGTGGACCCCGGCCGCGCCGGCCAGATGAAACGCGGCGCGAACCAGCATGGTCGTGGCGATATTCGAGCGGCTTTGATCCGTGTCGCCCCAGCCGCCGTCGTCGTTCGCACCGTGGGCCAACCAATCGACGGCCCGGTTGATAAGCTCGCCGTGGCTTGGACCGGCCGAATCGCGACGATCGACCAGTGCCAACGCGCTGACGGCGGTGGCGGTCGCCAAGGCCGAGGCCGAGAGCTGCCCAACCCAGCGACCCGTCTCGGTTCGCTGCGCCAAGAGATCGTGCGAGACCGTTTTGTGGGCCTGGGCAAGTTGCTTCAAATCGATCATCAGCGGCGTGAAAAAAGAGCAGAATACGTGTTCGAGACGATCAGGACGATCAGACTTTCAGTCTAAACAGGGGGCAGAGCCATGTCGAGCGTTGAATGGAGTGATCGCCGACGGGACCGCGAAAGGGGTCTACTTTGCTCCATCGAAAACCTATCCTTGAACGGAGGGGTGGCCAGGAGTTGAAGAAGGCGAAAGCCCCCGTTTACGGTTGTCTGGGGAGACGCTGCGTTATGTTCCAGCCACCTTCCTCGAAGGTTCTCCACCGAACCGGCCCCCGGCTCTCGGCGGAACGCAACTTTTTAGGCTATAATGCATGTTCTCGAACTCATGATTGATTGCTGTTCCGGCCATGCTCGCACGACTTGCCTACCGACTCACGACCGAAGTATCACCTCGCCTGTTGTTCAAGGCCGGTTATCTCTGGGCCCACAAATCGCTCCGCGCGATCCGTGCCCATCGTCGCCGGTCGGGCCGAGGTGAGTTGTTTCCGCCGTTTCTGTTTTTTGCCCTGACCAATGCATGCAACTTGCACTGTCGCGGTTGCTGGATCGAGAGTAAGGGAACGACGTATCGGCTGAGCCGCGAGGAGATCGACACGATGATCGCCGTCGGCCGGCGGCACCATGTCCATTTTCACACGTTGCTCGGCGGCGAGCCGATGATCTATCCGGACGTGCTCAATATTCCCAAGCGACACCCGGACTGCTATTTCCAGATTATCACCAACGGCATGTTCTTTGATGCTTCGACAGCCGAGCGAATCGCCGAGTTGGGCAACGTGACGCCGCTGGTGAGTCTCGACGGGCCGGCGGAAACCAACGACGACCGGCGAGGCCCAGGCGTTTTCGAGGCGGCGGTCCAAGGCATGCAACGATTGCACCAGCGGAAGATACTCTTTGGAGTGGCCACCACGGTGACCGGCGAGAACCTGGACGCGGTGACCTCCGACGCCTATGTCCGAGAGATCATCGACCGGGGAGCCATGTATCTTTGGTATTATGTCTTCCGGCCAGTCGGCGCGAATCCCTCACCCCGGTTTTGCGTCGACCACGAGCAGATGCTCACGTTTCGCCGCCGTTTGCTCGAACTGCGCCGGCGTCATCCGATTATCCTGATCGACACCTATTGGAACGCCCAGGGCGAGGCCGTCTGCCCAGCCGCGTTGGGTTTGGGTTTTCACATCGGACCGCAAGGAAGCATCGAGCCGTGCCCTCCGCTGTCGTTTGCCCGAGAGAAGATCGGCGACCACCAGGGCGACCTTTTCCGGACGATTAACGAGAGCACGTTTTTGCGGGGTTTTCAGCAGTTTGTCGAACAGCGGACCAAGGGCTGTGTCATCCTTGAACATCCTCAGGAACTGGTCGAGTTTTTTCGCTCCCAGGGCGCGACCGACTACAGCGGCCGCGACGCCCTGGCCGAGCTGGCCACGGCCGAAGCGCGCACCAGCCACCACTTGCCGGGCGAGGAGATTCCGGAGGATTTCTGGTTCTACCGGATGTTGAAACGGCGGCTTTTCTTCGGGATGGGCGGCTATGGCTAGAATCGCCAGGTAACGCCGCCGTAGACCTCCTGTTGGATTTCATATCCAACCGTGCCCACGGCATCGCCCGTCCCGTATTCGAGGTGGCTTTGGTCCAACAGATTGCGTCCGACGAGGAACAACTCGAAGTTATTCCTGGGTTTCCAAGCCAGTCGAACGTCCGCCACGATATAGCTCGGAACCGACAATGCCGGCAGGTTGTCGACGTAGCGGCCGATGAAGTCAACGTGCCAATGCGGGTTCAGGTCGCCGGAGAGCCACAGGTTGAACTGGTTACGAGGGTCGCCCCCCACCTGATAAAGCGGTATGAGGCCGGGATCCAATGTGCGCAACGACATGCACAAGAAGCTGTAGGCCCCGCGGAGTCTCCATCGTTCATTGAGCGTGTAGCCGGCGGCCAGCTCGAACCCGTACGTTTCACCCTCGGCCCGATTGTCTCCCGTGAGTGTCAGGAACCCAGCGGGCCAGCCACCGGGGGTTAGTCCCGGATTAAGCGCGCCGGGCCGGAGGGCGTGGAGATTTTCGTATCGATTGAAGAAGAAGGCCAGATCCCAATAAAAAGCGTCAGTCGGCTGGACGCGGATGCCTGCCTCATAGGCCAACACGTCTTCGCTACGGATCGTCGAATCGCCGGTAATGACCGGAAAGATGGGCACGGGGCCGGGCAGGATCACGCTCGGAACGGTGGTGAGTTCTATATTGGCGTCGACGTAGGACGGTGTACGAACGGCCCGCGAAACCGACGCCCAAAGGCTATGTCGCGGCGTGGGGGTCCAGAGCATGCGCACCGACGGCTGATATTCGAAGCCTGTATAGTCGTTGTGCTCAAATTTTGAACCCATGATCAGGTAGAGCAGGTCATCGCGCAACGTAATCTGATCTTGGACGAAGTAGCTGAACAGATTGTCGTTTCGCTGAGCGGGGACGTAGGCTACATTGAAAGGAACAGGCCGCGTGGCCATGTCGGTATTACGATAGGCACATCCCCAGATTACGTCGTGGCGTGATCCGAGTGGAAAACGATGCTGGAAGTCGATATCGAGAACGTCGATGTTTTCGAGAAAGGGAGTTATCACATCGTGCCGCGCGGTATGATCGTAGTACAACTGAAACGACCAGTCCGACTCCTCATCGAACGTCCGGGTCCAGCGATACAAGATGTTTCCGCCGATGACATGGTCGTATTCGAATGCCGGGTCGGCAAAAGAAGGCGGAAAGGAGCCGGGAACCACGACCGACGCACGGCTGTAGCCGTTGTAGTAGTCGCCTTGCAACGTCATCTGATCGCAACAGGTTGCCTTCCAGTCGGTGCGGAAGCCGGTCTGGGCTTGCCAGGTGCCGTCTTGCGATTCCTGGTAGGGTAGGTATGTGCCGTCGCGTTCGAACCACATGCCGTAGACGCGATAATGGGCATCAGGGCTGATCTGGCCGCCGTAGCGAACCGTGTTGAAGCCGAGTTCCTCGCTGCCGGCCCCGCCTTCGTAGTACCCACCCTGCGTGTACTTGGCGCTCTTGGTAAGAATATTGATCACGCCGTTGACCGCGTTGGCACCCCAGATGGTTCCACCGGGGCCGCGGATGACCTCGATTCGCTCGACGTCTTCGAGGACGACGTTCTGCACGTCCCAAAACACGCCGGCGAACGTCGGTGAATAGACCGACCGGCCATCGATCTGCACGAGGAGTTTGTTCGCAAAACGGCTGTTGAACCCTCGGATCGTAATCGCCCAGCGTGCCGCGTCGATCCGCGCCACGTCGACACCCGGCGTGAGTCGCAAGGCCTCGGGGATATTCCGCGCGCCGCTGCGGCGGATCATCTCATTGGTGATGACAAAAACGGCCGCCGGCGATTTGCCGACCGAGCTCTCGGTGCGCGCGACGGTTGATACTTCCATGTCGAGCAACGGCGCGTTGACCGTGACCTTGGACAACTGCGCGAGATCCATGTCGAGCATGTCGAGGTCGTCTTGGTCATCCTTCGCGTTGGCAGAGCCCTCTTCCTCGGCATCCGTCGCAACACCGGGTGCGGGAAGCTCGGGAGCGATCGGATCGGGACCGGGTTGGTAAAGATCGACGGGCGGCTGTGCCATCGCCGTTATCCCGATCCCACAGCAAAGCAGAAGAATGGTTGATAAGACCACGCGAAATGCACACTCAACTCTTGGCAACGCCATGGTTCGTTCCTCCATGAATGCCCAGCGACACTGCTTCCGCAGAGTCCGGCCAACCTCACGATAACCACCCCACAGAAGTCGGGAGCCCCAGCGTTGCCAAAAGCATGGCGAATACCCAACAGATCGGTATTGATAATGTCTCGGCTGTTGGGCTTGTTTGAAGTAACCCGAAATAACCAATCGACACAAACGTTCTCTCACGCGAGGCTTGCGTGACCGACAGGGGTTAACATTGCGGTCGTGAGCAGTCCAGGCCAAGGGACAGGCTCTTGGCCCGATGTGCCTACCCATCAATCAGTATTTCCAAGTCACCATGCCATAGGCACCCGAGGGGACCTCGGTGGCACCGGAGAAGTCGATGAACTCGAGATGGTGATTGTCCAAGAGATTCTGGCCGACGACGGAGAATTCCAAGCCGTCACGAGGTTCCCAGGCCAAGCGGACGTCCATAACAAGATAGTGCGGCACGCCGACCGGCAGGTTGTCAACATAACGCCAGATCATATCCAGCGTCGTGCTCTCCGTCAGATCCCAGGCCGAATGGAGAAAACACTGATTGCGAGGGTTCAGGCCCGGGGTGATGACATAGGGCGCGGAACCAGGTTCATAGTCGACATCTTCGACCAGGAAGCTGTAGCAGCCTCGCAGACGCCAATTCGGGTTGACTTCGTACGTGACGACCAGCTCGTAGCCGTACGTGTCGGCGGTACCCACGTTCGAGACGATCTCGGGCAGCACCGGAAACAACGGCTGAACGCCGACCAGATTGTCGTAACGATTGAAGAACATGGCCAGATCCCAGTAGAGCTTGTCGGTCGGTTGCCGGCGTATGCCCAATTCGTAGGCCATCACATCTTCGCTGCGGAGATTCCTGTTTCCCAGGATAAAGCCGAAGAAATAGTCGATATCACGCTCGTTGACCGCGGGCGTGCGGACGGCTCGCGATATGGCGCCCCAAATTGCCGTGCGGTCGTCGGGCATTGCGAGCAACCTTATTGTCGGTTGGTATTCGAAGTTCGTGAAATCGTTGTGTTCGAGTTTGATGCCGGCCGTCAGAAAGAGGTAATCCGGACGCAACTCGATGGTATCCTGGACGAAGTAGCTGATGATCTTGAATGCGTCTCGCGGCGGAACAAAGGTGGTGGCCCCGCTCTCGATTTCGGTACTCTCGTAGCTGCGATAGCCGAACCCACATACAACGTCGTGTCGGTCACCGAGCTTCGTGTGATACTGGGTGTCGAGATCGAACGTATCCAGATTGAGCATTCGGGGCAGCGGTCCGGTGAGTGTTCGCTTGAAGTTGTCGTAGTACATCTGGACGGACCAATCCTCGTCATCGCTGAGTTGTCGGGTCCATCGGCCCAAAAAGTTGGTGGTCCGCACATCCTCGGGCTGTTGCAGGAACCCCAAAAAAGTGAATTGCTGGTAGGTTTCTTGCGCGCCGAGGAAATCGCCCTGAAAGGTCAACGTGTCGCAAGCGTTGGGGGTCCAGTCGATCCGGAATCCACCCTGGCCGAATTGGAAGGCGTCCCAAGCGTCTGGTGGAAATCCGGGGAGGTTACCGTAGGGCCAGAAACCGGGATGGTCGTCGGCTTGCATGCCGTAAAGACGCCAATTCAGATCGCCTATCTGGCCTCCGACGCGGACCGCGTTGAACGAGCGATGTTGGTCGCCGCCACCGCTGTAAGCATAAATGCCCGCAGTGTCGACGGAGGATTTTGTGACGATATTGATAACGCCGTTGACTGCGTTGGCACCCCAGATGGCCGCCCCCGGCCCACGAATGATCTCAATCCGTTCCACGTCCTCCAGCAAGACCTGTTGCTGATCCCAATGCACACCCGCGGTTCCCGGGGTGTAGACAGCGCGGCCGTCGATTAGCACCAACAGCTTGTTGGCAAAGACGGCATTGAATCCACGGATCGAAATGGCCCAAGTGCTCTTCGTGATTTGGGCTACCTGAACGCCCGGCGCCAATCGCAACACTTCGGGCACGTTCCTCGCGCCGCTGCGGCGGATCATATCGTTGGTGATTACATAAACGGCCGCAGGCGATCGGCCCACGGTGCTCTCGGTTCGCGAGACGGTCGAGACTTCCAAGTTCATGGCTGGCGAAGTGACCTGGGTACGACTGATCTCCGAGAGCGATTTGTCGAGGAAACCCAGATCATCTTTGTCTTCTTCTTTGTTTTCGTCGGCCGCGACCGCTCGCTGCACGTCCGGCCCGGCATCCGAGCTGCGGAGTTCCGGCGAGATTGGGTCGGGACCCGTTTCGTAGAGATCGCCGGGCGATTGTGCGAACCCGACCGCCGAAAGCCCGACACAGAGCAAAACAAGCGTTGGAAGAATCACTCCACGAAGGATTCGTTTCTTTTGATGGACCATGAAAACACTTCCCCCTGTTTGAGTCACTTTTTCCGCAATTATCTGCCTGTACGGCGTTCTGGAATCGCCAGGGGACGCCGCCGAAAACTTCTTGCTGAATCTTGAATCCCATCGTACACACGACATCGTTTGTTTTCTAATCGCAAGGGACCTGATCCGGCGGCTCACGGGTGTGCTCCAGTTCTAGATTAGCGTTTCCAAGTAACCATGCCGTAGAAGCCCGAGGGAACCTCGGTGGCACTGGAGAGGGAGGGATCAACGAATTCGGGATGATGATCATCGAACAGATTCTGGCCGACCAGTGCGAATTCCAAGCCGTCGCGAGGTTCCCAAGCCCAACGCACGTCCATGACCAGATAATGGGGTACGCCTATGGCCAGGTTGTCAACATAGCGGAGAATCATATCCAGCGTGGTGGTTTCCGTCAGATCCCAGGCCGAATGGAGAAAACACTGGTTTCTGGGGCTCGCACCCGGGTTGGAGAGGTAGGGCCCGCTGTCGGCCTCATAGTCGATATCCTCGACCAGGAAGCTGTACGAACCGCGTAGCCGCCAGCTGGGGTTCATTTCATAGGTTACGACCAGTTCGTAGCCGTAGGTATCACCCTTGCCCACGTTCAACACGAGCCCGGGCGACGGGAACAAAGGCTGCAATCCGATGAGGTTGTCGTAGCGATTGAAAAAGACGGTCTGATCCCAGTAGAGCCTGTCGTTGGGCTGCCGGCGGATGCCTGCCTCGTAGGCAATAAGGTCTTCCGAGCGTACGTTCCGATTACCCTGCAACAGGAATGGAATCGTGATGTCGCGTTCAACGACCGTGGGCGTGCGAACGGCTCGCGAAACGGCCCCCCAGATCGAAGTTCGGTCGTCAGGTGTCACAAGCAGCCGGATCGTCGGCTGATATTCGAAATTCGTAAAATCGTTATGCTCCAATTTGATACCGGCCGTCAAGAAAAGGCGTTCCGGTCGTAGCTCGATCGTGTCCTGGATAAAGTAGCTGATAATGTCGAATGAGTCTCGTGGTGGATCAATAGAAACGACTACTCCCTGGGTGCTTAACAGCGTCTCGTAGTTGCGATAGCCGAACCCACACACCACATCGTGGCGGTCGCCAAGTTTCGTATGGTACTGGGAATCGAGGTCGAATGTGTTTTGGTTCTGTTGCTGGTAGAAAGTGCCCGTCGCCAGCCGACAGAAGTTGTCGTAGTACATCTGGACGGACCAGTCGGTTTCGTCATCAAGTTTCCGCGACCAGCGGCCCAGGAAGTTCGTGCTTCGGTTGTTTTCCGGTTCCGTCATGAAGCCCACGAACGTCTGCTGGTGTACATTCTCGGCCTGACCGAGAAAGTCGCCTTTCAGGGTCAACGTGTCGCGACAGGTGGGCGTCCAATCCATCCGGAATCCGCCCTGACCGAATTGCATCGCGTCCCATTCGCCGCCGGGCGTCGGTGCGTAGCCGGGCGCATCGTCGGCCTGCATTCCATAAACACGCCAATTCAAGTCGCCCAGTCGGCCACCGGCACGGATCGCGGTGAACAAGCGATGTTCATCGCCACCGCCGGCATAGGCATAAATGCCTTTGGTATCGGCCGACGACTTGGTCACGATGTTGATCACGCCGTTGACCGCGTTCGCACCCCAGACGGTGGCTCCTGGGCCACGAATCACTTCGATCCGTTCCACATCCTCCAGCAGGACCTGCTGCTGGTCCCAGTAAACGCCGCCGAACGTCGGCGTATAGACGGCACGCCCGTCGATCTGCACCAACAGCTTATTCTCATATCGGGCATTGAAACCGCGGATCGAAATGGCCCAAATGGTCTTCGTGATCTGCGCCACTTGAACACCGGGCGCGAGTCGCAAGACCTCGGGCAGGTTGCGCGCGCCGCTACGTCGA
>JAFGIR010000453.1 GCA_016929515.1 Pirellulales bacterium
CGACCCCCGGCGCTACGCGCCCGCCCTGTCGGGTTGCGACCCGGTCTTGGCGACCACCGGGGCCGGTCGCGTCGCCGGACGAACCAGCGCCTGCGCGACGTTCGAAGACCGGTTGTACATGTTTTCGAGCCAAGCCACGCTAAAGCAGTTCCGCCAGGATCCCGGGCGATACACGACCTCCAGGGTTCATTCAAAAAAATAGAAGGACCGATTAGACGATACCTATGACGATCAAAGGGACGCGGCCTCGAGCGAGGCCGCGTCCCTTCTTCTCTAGATCCGGGCCGACACGCGACGGCGCTACGCTTCGGTGCTTGCGGCGGGGGCTGCCAACACGCCTTGCGGCGTCAACCCGGCGGCTTTCCAAACAGCGTCGAGCGATCGACCGATGGCGCTGACGATCGAGTCGCTGCGGCTTGACGGCAAAGCACTTCGGTGCGGCTTGACGGCGACCGGCCCCTTGTAACCCATCTCGGCCAGCGCGACCAGGACGGCCGGGATGTCGAACCGCCCGCCCAAGCTGGGCAAAATTCGTGACTTCTCGGTTAGTTTTTCGAGCGGTAGGTCTTCTGGCGCGTCGGCCAACTGCACGGCGACGATCTGTTCGACCGGAACGGCGCGAAGCGTTTCGAGCGAGCCGCCAGCAACCAACATATCCCACACGTCGAGATTGATACCAAGATTCGGCGCGTTGACCATTTTCGCCAAGAGAAGAATCGCGTCCATCTCGTGGATGAATTGAAAGGCCTTTTCCCGACGCAACTCGGCGTCTGCCCGAAAGGCGATTCCCAAATGAACGCCGCTCGGCCGAAGGACGCGACAGATTTCGGCCAACCGGTCCCGATGGACGGTGAAATTTTCGTGATAGGGCAACCGGTCGCCGGCCGGCTGAACGGTCGTCACGCATCGGCTGCAACCCACTTCGGCGGCGGCCGCGGCCCAATCGGCCAGACCGGCCAATTTCGCCTTGAAGACGTCGTCGTCGCTCTCCAAATCAAGAGGAAGCGTGAAGGTGCCGATGCGAATCTTGCTGCTTTCGATCAAGCGCTTCGCGTAGGGCATGCCGCGAGTTTTTGCCCGATTGGCGAAATCGACGATATTCAGATCCATCGCGCGAAAACCATGGGTCAGCGCTTCTTCGATAATCTCACTTTGATTACCGGCGTTGCCCAGAACCGAGATATTCAGATTTTTGAACATGGGGATTCTCCCATCAAAGTTTTGCGGAGGTTCACATGGTCAACGATCACCGAATCTTGGACGTTTTCCCAAGATTCGCCCTCTCGTTCGTCGACTGGCGTCCATGCCCCGTGCGAACGTCACCAGAAGGGGTCCGCCCGCAGGGCAATGGCTCGACAGACGGACAACCCAACCGAGAGCGACCAACCGTGAACGCGTGAAACTCTGTATTGTTGCACACCGGCCGCATCTCTCAAAGGGGGACTCCCCCTTGCCCAAACCACCAACGACCAACTCTTCCAACAGGGTCCGGCGAACCGCGGCAGAGGGTCTGTTTGTCGCAACGCACCGCCATTCGGGTGGCCCTGATGCACCGCTGGCGGCGTTGGATCGGTCGTTCTTTCGGAAGCACCGGTGGCCCTGGCCCATGCGATTGTGAAAAAACGGCTCTGCCGGTCGGCCCAACCAATCATGCAATCGCGACAACCGACTTGTCGTCGGATATACTTACTTGATTGCGTCATCTTGACCGAGACAAACGGTGGACGCCGGTCGCGAAGGGTTCACGCTCCCAACAAGTGGCCGTTGTTCCATACTTAATGTGACCTTAACCTTTGCACCGCGACTGCCGACAGTCGACGAGCGACTTGATCCGGCGTTGCTTGCTCAACCTCCTGCCCTCTCTTGCCATGCTCTATCTCGAAATCCTCTTCCTCGCCGTGGTTCAGGGAATTACCGAATTCCTGCCCATCAGTTCCTCGGGCCACCTGGTGGTGCTGGCCGCGCTTTTCGAGGAATGGGGTATCCATATGGACGAGAAGCTTACGGTCAACATCGTACTGCACCTGGGTACGTTGGCGGCCATTCTCGTCTTCTACTGGCGGCGAATTTGGGCCCTGTTGGGTGCCGACCGGCGGGTCATCGGCCTGTTGATTGTCGCGACCATCCCGGCCGTCGTCGTCGGCGTGCCTTTGAAAAAGTACGGCACCGAGTTCCTCGAAAATCCCCTCCTTGCCGGCTGCATGTTTCTCGTGACCGGGGCCTTGCTCCTTTGGGTCCGACGCTGCAAGCCGGGCGAGACCGAGTGCCGCGAGCTGAGCTACAGCCGAGCGTTGATCGTCGGCCTGTTCCAGGCTTTCGCCATCTTGCCCGGTGTCTCGCGAAGCGGTTCGACGATCGTCGCGGGCCTGGGCACCGGGCTGCGGCGCGACGAGGCGGCCACGTTTTCTTTCCTCTTGGCCATCCCGGTCATCGGCGGCGCGGGGCTGTTGGAAGTCAAAGACCTCGTCGAACAGTCGGGAAACGGCACGCCCGTGCTCGCGTTGATCGTCGGCGGGCTGGTCAGCTTCGTGGTCGGTCTGGTGGCGTTGGCCTGGCTGGTTCGCTGGATCCAGAAAGGCCAGCTCCACTACTTCGCCTGGTGGGTGTTGGCCTTGGGCCCGGTGGTGATCGCGTGGCAACTCTGGACGCGGTTTTGACGGCTCGACGGCTTGGCTTGGGCGTCGAGAACCATCGCTGTTCACATGCTGCTATTCGTGGTACAATCTCTATAGGTGCTGGATGCTTCCAGTGCTCCACAACTGCACTTCCCCGGGGGCGAATTGGATTCGACCGGGCAGCTTGAAGTGTAAGTGGCGTGCCGTGGTTGGTCAGCAGGCCACG
>JAFGIR010000454.1 GCA_016929515.1 Pirellulales bacterium
CTTTGCCGTCGGCCAACGTGGCCGAATAAGACGCGCCGGCCAACGCATAGTCGGCCGCCGCGGTGGCCTTTTGGTCCTTATCCGGATTGGCGCGGCGCCAAAGCTCCAGGTATTGATCGTAGGGCACGAAACAACGGTCGGCGTTTTCGATTCCGCTGGGCGAGTCGGGGTCGTACGGCACGAGAATCGCCTCGTTCGGAACGCGAATTGCCGGCAGCGGGTCGATCAGCTCGACCTTGACGGGGCCGTCCCCGCGGGGTCGCTCGGCGGCCACGGCGGCAAGCGACGCGGCCAGCACCAGGAGAACCGCGGCGGCGGTGGGCGCCGCGCACTTGCCGAGGCAGTTTTTCTTGAACCATTGCAGACAGCAACGCGCCACGGCCAGGACGCCATAATATGGAATCAACAGAATCGCCGCATAAAAGGCCATGTTGCACGGCTCGGCGAGTGCCTGGCAGCCGGGCATCATGGGCAACAGCGACGCGACGAGGCCGACGGCGACGAGGAAACGAAATTTTGTCCGCGCCGGACGGCAACCGATCGCCATTCCGGCCAACACGATTACCATCGACACACCCCAGCCAAGCACGTCGAACCGCTCGCGGTTGGCCAGCGTGACGTTCAGTCGCGGCTGTTCGCCCAGGCTTTGGAACGTGACCGACGACAAGACGTCTCCGGCTTCGTTTTGGGCCAGATCGAATTTCGGATTTCCGATGCCGCCCAACCCCAGCGCCGGGCCGCCGGAGTAGGAGCCGTACTTGTACGACCCGCCGAGGGCAACGTCTGTTTTGACGTCGGAGGCTCGACGGCCGAACGCTTGATAAGGGCGGTCGGCCGGCGCGTCGGTGTCGAGGTCGAACTCGACTTCCTGATCGGAAAGCTCGCCGGAGGACTCGCGCCGGAGTTGTTTTCTTCTTTCCTTCAAGGTGGCTAGCGCTTGGTATCGAGTCTTAAGCTCCCGGAGGCGATCCCGTTGGCCCTCCGACAGTTTGTTGGCGTCGGCCGTTCCGAGTTCGTCGGCCAGGTCGGCCATGATGGCTCGCTGCCGCTTGATTCGCGCCTCACTCTCGTTGGCTTGGCTCTTTTCAATAACGACGGTCTGTTCGAGATCGTGCAACTCTCTTCGCAGGTTTTCGAGCTTCGGATCTTGAAGCCCCTCCGCCTTGATTGCGATTCCCAACTGGGTCACCTCTCGTTCCGCGTTGGCAATGGTTTCGTCCAAGGCGGACAGCTCATCGGTTGGTGGCATAACGCATTCGCAACAAGGAGCGGCGGATTTCCTCCGCGCCGCGACGCATCCCAAACCACCTCGCCCGACGGCCGACAGGCCGAGGAAGCGGACGAATTCGAAGACGGCCGGCTTGGGCAACCGCGCCGCGTTGGTCATCAGCGTGCTGTCGCTGTCGACGACCGTGTAGCACCAAGGAAGCACGAGTTCCCATTGGAGTCCGGCCAGCGGCACCTCGGACGGCTCGCCGTCTTCCTCGTCGCGAAGCAACAGCGTGGGCGCGGTGAGCTCGACGTGGCCGAGCAGGCTGACCGGCGCGACGGGCGTCTCGTAGACGAGTTGCAGCTCGCGCGGCTTGTCGCCGGCGGCTCCGGCCAGGTTGAGCAGCAACCGATCGGCCTGGCGCTGCGGTTTGACCGGGCGGCCGTCGAGCCAGGCCGACCAGAGCTCGGCGCCCGCCGGGAGCCGGACTTCGAGATAGAGCGCTTTGGTGCGGAGCTGGAATCGCGCGTCGGTCTGAGCGACGCCGTCGGCGGAGACCTTCGTCGTGAGGTTGCCCTTCTGGACGATTGCCGCCGAGAGGCGATAGGCCGGGTGGCGATAGGCGTTGATTTGGACCTTGCCGGGCTGGCCGACGAAACTATAAACCCCCAGCAGGCGCCGGCCTGGCTGATAGTCGGCGCCGACCAGTTCGCCGACGTCGACGGCGCGGGCCGTGGTGGTGACTTGGACGTCGAGTTCGGCGTTTCCTTCGACGGCCACGAGGCCCGACTGATGGGCGACCCCTTCGGCGACGATCACCGGCAGCGGAAGATCGCGGGGATCTTTCTCGCCGAGCGGTTGTTGGAAGTCGACGGCCAGGGCGATCGGGCCGCGACGGGCTTCAGCCAGTTGGATCGTCCAGAGGCGCCCTTCATGGGTCGATTCGGGCACGTACTGTTTCAGGCTGACGCCCGAGAGCCCCCGAATCGCCAGGTCGGCCGGCGTCGTGCTGGGCAATCGAAATTGGAGCGAGCGAGTGCGGGCCTCGGCCACGTCGTAGACGATTTCGTAGTGGCCGACGAGCATGCCGGGCGCGATGCGAAGAAACGAATAGGTTTTGGCCGTCAGCCGGGGTGGTTTCCGCTGCGCCTTCAGCGTGGCCTTGAAACGGCCGTTCTCGTGGCGATAGGCCAGATCGGTCGCAACGCCCGAGAGACGAAAATCCTTCTTCTGCGCTTCGTCGAGCGGGACCAGGCCGGTCTCGTCCTCGGGCCGCACGCCGAGATCGTCCTTGGCCGCGACGGCGATCGCGCCGCGCTGGTTGACATTGCCCAACACGCGGCAGTCGGGAAACTCGACCGTGAACTGCTTCCAGTCGGCGAGCCACTCGGGCGGCGTCGAGGCGGCCTCGAACTTGAAAAGTCCCTGCTGGCCGGGGGCGATGCCGCCGGGCAAGCGGACGTGAACGCGGGCCGGGTTCTCGTGGCGCTCGAACGGGATGGGTTGACCCTGGCCGTTGGTGACTCGCTCGACGTGCCAGGCGGCCGGCAATCCGAGATCGACGTCGAAGAGCCGCTCGTGTTTGGCCGCAAGAACGACGTCGCCACGCAGCCGCGCTCCGCCGTCGTCGAGCGTCAGCAGGAGCACCGTCGTGGCGTCGAGCGCCGCCGGCGGTTTCTCGAACCGGGCTTGGATGGCGTAGTCGCCGCCGGGGGCGTAGTAGGCGGCCACCGCGCGCAACGGCGACTGCCCGGCCGTGCCGCGCGAGAGTGATTCGGGCATCGCCGCGTCGAGCACCGAGGCGTTAATCGGAATTAACCCAGTGGCCGAAATCGTCTTCGGTTTCAGCCGGTCTTCGAGAAGCAGCCCGACGACCGTCACCTCGCCGTCGGTCTCCAGCGGTTGCAGGCGGGGCAAGGTCCAGTCGTCCAGCCGGGGCGTGTTCCGCTCGGCCGAAATCGACAGAACGACTTCGCCGGTGGTCGCCTCGCGAAGCCGTACTTCTAGAATTCGGCGAGAGTCCTCGTCGACAATGTCCCAACTCGACAACGTGGGCGAAGCGACCTGGGTGATTTCGAAACCCTCGGGCACGAGAAAGCGGAATCGATCGGCCGCCCGATGCAGGACGGAGAGCGAAACGGTCGAATGCAATGCCTCGCCCGACTCGGCGATCGAGGCCAGCAGGACGGACCGGGCCACGACAATCTGATCTTTGCGGCGGAGATGGCTGTTGAGCGTCATCACCAGCGAAACGTCGCCGGCGCGGGGCAGGAGTTTGAAATGGGTGACGCCGGCCGCCGCGTCGAGGCGGCGGTTGATTACGTCGAGCCCACCCTTGACTTCCACGTCGCCGGTGATCGACAGGTCGAAGCGGGCCGACGGCGCGGCCGGCAGACGGCACGTGAGCACTTGGGTCGCCGCCGTCGTTTCGACCGGCGCGGTCATCGAGAGCCGAAGCTCGTGGGGGCCGCGACCTTCGACGAACAACGTCAGGGGGCCGTTCTTCTCGCGGCCGATGGCGGCCGGCTTGCCGTCGAGCGTGGCACTCTTGAGCCCGACGTGGGCAAGCTCCAGCGGCACAACCTGAACGCCGTCGGAGAGCACTTCGAGCGAGAGCGTCCCCTCGATCGCGGCGCGGCCGTCGGTCACGGTCGTGGTATATGCGCTGTCGGTTAACACGGCCGGCCGGGGAGGCTTCGCCTTGGTGTCGGCGCGTGATTTTTCGAGCAAGGCTTCGTACTCGTCGCGCGACAGGAGAACACGCCGAGGCTGATTTTCAAGCAAGAAGTTCAAATCGTCCATCGGCACGAGGATCTCGCGGACGAGCTTTTCGGGCTTCGACTCGGGCCGGACGGCTCGCTCGGCCGGAGCCGGCGCCGCGGAAAGCATCGCGCCGGCGGCGAGAAGACATGCCAGAAGGTTGGTCAGCCGAGAGGGGCTATGCATTGGTCTTGCCTCCTTCGTCGTTTTCATCCCGGGCGGAATCGTCGGCCGGCGCGTCGGATGTCTTTTGCGAGGGCGCGTCCGGCGCGAAGGGCGAGGACGGTACGTCCGTCGCGGGCGGCTTCGGCTGCGGTGCCGGCGCCGGCGCGGGGGCGGGCCGCAGTACGGCGTCCATCGGCGGAGCGGGCGGCGACGCCTTGGCCCACGGCTGGTGGCGATAGAAAAACGCGGCGATCCACGTCACGACGACAATGGCCAACGCGGCCGCCAAATAGCCGTCGAGGATTTGAACCGCGAACAGCGGCGCGAAGACTCCACAGAGCACGACCGCGGCGATGCAGCCGCCGACGACCAATACGCGAATTCGGAAATCGACCGACAGAAGCAGCACGCCGCCGAGGACGACCACCGCGAACAGCAGCGCGGTGAGCGTCGTCTCGTCGAGCTTTTTCAACTGCAACACGCCGGTGGGCCGGAGCGTGGAGAAGACGTAACGGCGCCCGTCCGTCTCGAAGCCTTCGTTCGGATCGGACGAGACCGAAATGCCCTGCTTGAGCGCCTCGATCAGCGAAGCGTCGTCTTGCGGATAATAGGGCCGCCACCAGTTCATCGTGTGGTCGTCGCGCCAGCGGATTTCGTTCGTCCAGGGGCCTTCCATGCCGATCAAGGCGACGTCGTCCGGAAGATAGACGCAGAGAATCACCTTCTGGATGGCCGGATTTTCGGGGAATTCGGGCAACGGCAGCATGGTTCCGTCGCCGGGGAGCGTGTAGCGAAGATCGACCAGCACCGGTTTCTCGACGTTCGATTCGGTCAGCGGAAGGAAGAATCCGTCCTGGCCGCGTTCGAGCGTGACGGGCCGGCCGTTGA
>JAFGIR010000455.1 GCA_016929515.1 Pirellulales bacterium
AACACGAAAGAAACTGCGGAAATCAGGCATTTATCTGAAGAACCTTATGCGTTGCAAATGGCCCTAATCCTGCGCTGTAGAACTAGCATACCGAAAAAATAGTAGCCGATCGGCATGGCCATGTCCGACAATCGAGCGCCGGCGAGGTTCTGGTCGGCCACCACAAGCACGATCAGGGTGATCGCGCCAAAGGCGAACATCAACGCGCCGAGGGCGCCGATGACGATGAGAAAAATGGCCGGCAGCCGCACCCGGTCCCGCGGCGGCGCGGACGAATAGGATTGGGATGACGTGCTGTAATCGGCCGGGGCCTGATAGGGGTTGACCCGGCCCTCGTCGTCGTAGACCGGCGCCGCGAATTGAAACGGATTGTCTCCCTCGTCGACGGTCTGGTCGCTTTCATCGAAAGGCTCGGCCGCGCCGGGCACCGTCGTCACCGCGCCGCACGCCGGGCACTTGGCCGCGTGGCCGGCCGTGTCGTCGGGCACCTTCAAAAGCGTGCCGCACCGGCTGCAATGGAATTCAATGGGCATGTGTTCCCCGCCAACCGTCGAGGCGAGCCCGACGTTCTCGCGCGTTTCAACGTATGGCCGCGAAGTCGCGAGTGGCTATCGCTCTACTCGGTCCCCAGAGGCGGTTGGGCGTATTGCCGCTGGGCCGCGGTCGCGTGTCCGATCATGAGCAAATACATCACCACGTTTAGCAGAGCTACGTAGGGCATGACGACCAGGATGCCGATGAGGCAAGTGCAAAGGACGAAAAGTCCGCCCAAGATTCCCACAACCATTCCGATGGCGAACATGGTCAGCTTGTTGCCCGAGGTTACCTTGCTCGACGTGGAAAGCGAATCGAGAATCCCGAGGTTCTGATCGATGATGAGGTAGAAATACTGGCCGAAGGTCAGCGAGAAGACGGTCGCGGCGACGCCGCCGATCACGGCACCGAGAATCAGGCCCATGACGGCTCCTTCATCGTCGCCGGCCAACCCGCCGAGCAGGGCACATGGTCCGATACAGACGCCCAAGATGAGCACGACTCCGAGCCCGAAGAGAATTGACGCGCCGAGCACGCGAAGGAAATAGGGGGCGCCCGTGAAGACGTCGGTGAACTCGGCCGCCTGGCCCCGAGCCGTCTTGATGAAAAAGATGGCCTGACCGATGCCGATCCATAGTTGGAAGACCCACACGGCGAGCATGAGAGGAATCTGAACGGCAAACAGACCAATCACGGCCATTTCTCTTCCAGCTGCTTGACAACCCATGCCTGCAATATTGGGAATTTGGCCGGCAACCATACTCATGATCCAACAGACGAGGGCCACCAACAAGCACATGCCCCATTGGTCCTTGAAGATGTCCCACGTCTGGCCGAACACGTCGCCGAAGTCGATCCGCGTGGGCCGCACGCCGGCCACGGGCCCCGGCGCGAAAGGCCGGTCCCCGACCGTGTAGTCGGCCGGCGCCTGATAGGGATTCTCGGACCGAGGCGCGTCGTAGCCCGGTGCCGCGCCGAACGAATCCTGTCCGCCGGACGCGGGGCCTGGGGTCGTCTCGGGCACGGTGATCACCGCTCCACACGCGGGGCATTTCGCCTGCTGGCCGCTCGTTGCATCGGGGGTCCGCAGCAGCTTGCCGCACTGAGTACAACGGAATTCGATAGGCATGGCTTCCTCACAGGCTATTTAGACGTGCGTGTGGTTAGTGAAGATCGTCGGACGTCAGGCCGCCGCCGGTCACTAGTGCTCTGTCAAATCCAACCCAAATCTTGACACGGCACTAGGTATTCGCCGGACGGCTGCCCATATTCACTTCTGATGAGCGTAGCATAGCCGAACCGGGGCACTTTCGACAAGACAGACTTCCCCCCGAAAGTAGGCAGCCGTCGGTGCATCGCGTGTGCCCCTACCGGCACGGCGACCGGGGTGATAAGCTGGGGCCATGTTCAATGTTGACCAAATCCTGGGCCCTTCGGGACTTATCGCCGGTCGACTCTCCGGCTACGAGCCCCGCGGCGAACAACTCGAAATGGCTCGGGCCGTCGACGAGGCGTTCCAAGCCGGGCACCATCTGGTCGTCGAGGCGGGCACGGGCGTCGGCAAGAGCTTCGCCTATCTGGTGCCTGCCATCCTGGCCACGGCGGACCAACGCGACGCGCCCGACGACGAAGAACCCGACGACGAAGAGGGGTCGTCGCCAGGCGACCGCCCACGGCGCGTGGTGATCGCCACGCACACGATCAGTCTCCAGGAGCAACTGATCCACAAGGACCTTCCTTTTCTGAACAGCGTCATTCCGCTGGAGTTCACGTCGGTGTTGGTCAAGGGCCGGCGCAACTACCTGAGTCTCCGGCGGCAGCGAATGGCCATGGAGCGGGCGGCCAGCCTGTTTGCCGACGACGAATCGTTCGACCAGCTTCGCCAATTGGAGCTTTGGGCAAAGGAAACGGCCGACGGATCGCTTTCGGACCTCGATTACAAACCGGCGCCGGACGTCTGGGACGAGTTGTGTAGCGACCAGGGGAACTGCCTGGGCCGCAAGTGTCCGACCTACAAGGACTGTTTTTACTACCGTGCGCGGCGGCGGATCTACAACGCCCAGATTCTGGTGGTCAACCACGCCTTGTTTTTCAGCGATCTGGCCTTGCGTCGCGAGGGCGTGAAGATGTTGCCCGACTACGACGCGGTCATTTTCGACGAGGCCCACAATCTGGAGGCAGTGGCCGGCGCGCACTTGGGCATGAACGTCACGAGCGGCCAGGTCGACTACATGCTCCGCAAGCTCTACAACGACCGGACCAACCGTGGTCTGGCCGTTCACTTCAAGCTAACGGAGGTCCAGCGAAGCGTTTTGGACGTCCGCCATCGGGCCGATCGGTTTTTCGACGACGTGGCCGACTGGCTCGAACGCCAGAAGGACTCCAACGGCCGGGTACGTCGGCCGGACATCGTCGCCAACCCGGTCAGCGCGGGGCTGGCCGATCTTTCAGGCCAGGTGCGTCTTGCGGCCCGAAACATCGACAACCCCGACGCACGGCAGGATCTTACGGCGGCGGCCGACCGGCTCGGCGCGCTGGCCGAGGGGATCGAGAATTGGCGATCGCAGCGACTCGACGACGCGGTCTATTGGATCGACGTCGCGCGGCGGCGCCAGTGGCGCCGGGTAACACTTGCGGCCGCGCCGATGGACGTGGGACCGATCCTCCGCGAGGAGCTTTTCGACAAGGTTCGCTCGGTTATCATGACCAGCGCCACGCTGGCCACGGGCCGGGGGCGGTTCGACTACTTCAAATCGCGCGTCGGGCTGACCCAAACCGAAACGCTCTGCCTGGGCAGCCCGTTCGACTATGAAAGCCAGGCGACGTTGGTTTTGCCCAAGGGAATGCCGGATCCGTCGGCCGGCGACACGAAGTACGAAGAGGCCACGGTGGCGATGATCCGGCGCTACGTCGGGCGGAGCGACGGCCGGGCGTTCGTTTTGTTCACGAGCTACGCGATGATGCGGCGCGTGGCCGACGCGCTGGTGCCGTGGTTGACCAAAGAGAATCTGGCGCTCTACAGCCAGGCCGAGGGGATGCCGCGGAGCCAGATGCTCGAGCGATTCAAGGCCAACCCCCGCGCCGTGTTGTTCGGCACCGATAGTTTTTGGCAAGGGGTTGACGTGCCGGGCGACGCGCTATCGAACGTGATTATCACGCGGTTGCCCTTCGCCGTGCCCGACCAGCCGTTGCTCGAAGCGCGGCTCGAAGCGATTCGCGCGGCGGGCGGTAATCCGTTTGGCGAGTACCAACTGCCGGCGGCCGTGATCAAGCTGAAACAGGGTTTTGGCCGGTTGATCCGCTCGAAGCGCGACACGGGCATGGTCGTGATTCTCGACCCGCGAATTCGCACGAAAAGCTATGGCCGTGTGTTTCTCGCATCGCTACCGAAATGCCGCGAGTTAATCGAGCCGGTGGAAGCACCACACCGACACGAGGACGACGATTAGCAGGCTGCGGACGATAATATGCAAAACGTCCTTGCGGGTTGAGCGAATACGTCCAAAGGTGCGTGCATTTCTCAGTTTGCCCCCAAATCGGGTGTCCAGCGAGCTTAGCCGGCTGGCCTGGCGACCTATGTTTACGAAGGCAGAACCTAATGAGTCTTGCCCATCGGACGGCAATTGGCGAGGAGGTGGCTCCTCGTCTGGGGGCAGCCTTGCAGTGGGGTTCCGTTCTTTTTGGGTGAGCGGTACGATGGGACCTTGGTGAATTCGGGGAAAAAAGGCGCTGGAGGAAAGCAGCGGTTCCCTCCGACGACAGGTATTTGCGCGGCGACGGATGGAAACGACAATCACAATCAACGTGTTGGCCTTGATAGCCCGGCTGCTAAGCGGGGTTAGCGTCCGTTGGGTGGATAGTCAGCCGGACACGTGTCAGCGGGTTTACTTCGCCAATCACACGAGTCATCTCGATGCCCTGGTGATTTGGTCGTCTTTGCCCGCCGAGGTCCGTGCTCGTACGCGACCCGTCGCGGCGAAGGACTATTGGATGGCTGGCCGGATACGCAAATACGGTGCGACGAAGGTGTTCAACGCGTTGTTGATCGATCGCAAGGAGATCAAGGTCCACCAGAGTCCGGTCGACCTGATGATCAAGGAGATTGGCAACCGCGATTCGTTGATTGTATTTCCCGAGGGAGGGCGCAGCGAGGGCCTCGAGGTGGGGGAGTTCAAGAGCGGCCTGTACTATCTCTGCAAAAAGCGGCCCGACCTGGAGGCCATTCCCGTTTATATCGATAACATGAATCGGATTTTGCCGCGAGGCCGGGTGCTGCCGGTGCCGCTGTTGACGTGCATTACGTTCGGCCCACCCATCTGGCTCGAAGCGGGCGAACCCAAAGTCGATTTCCTTGCCCGCGCACGGCAGGCTGTTCTACAACTGAAAGAAGGCTGACGCGAGGACGGACCATTCAGGTCCCAATCGAATCGTTCGACCAACTCGATGGACGACGCACGCACGAGAACGCTGATCCTGGTGGCCGGAATGCTCCTGTTGTTGGGCGCCGCGACAGTCGCCGTGCGCATTCTCAAACGCCAACACAATTCGGCGATCAACCCGGCCATTCTCGAAACGTTTCGGCTTCGGGTTCACGCCTGGTGGATTCTGTTTTCGACGTTGGGGGCGGCATTGCTGCTGGGCCAGGGCGTCACCATCGTGCTTTTCGGGCTGATCGCGTTTTGGGCGCTCCGCGAGTTCATCACGCTGACGCCTACGCGACCCGGCGACCACAATACGCTGTTTTGGGTCTTCTTCGTTTTCACGCCGCTGCAATTCTTTCTGGTCGGTCTCGAAGAATATCCGCTCTACAGCATCGTCATCCCGGTCTATGCGTTTCTGTTCATTCCGGCGCGGATTGCCTTCGCGGGCGACCATAAACGGTTCCTCGAACGAACGGCCAAGATCCAATCGGGCCTGTTGATCTGCGTCTATTGCCTCAGTTACGCGCCCGCACTGCTGACGCTGGGCAGCCTGGAAAGACCAATTAACACGACCGGCCTGTTGCTCTTCTTTATTCTGATGGTCCAACTCAGCGACGTGCTGCAATACGCCTGGGCCCAGATTCCCAGCCGCCACGTGATCGTGCCGACGATCAGTCCGGGCCGCACGTGGGAAGGGCTGCTGGGTGGTTCGATCAGCGTGGCGCTATTGGGCGGCGTCTTCTGGTGGGCCACGCCGTTTGCATTCTGGTTGGCCGCGCTGATGTCGCTGGTCATCGCGCTGATGGGTTTCGCCGGCGGCCTGACCATGTCGGCCATCAAACGCGACCGTGGCGTAAAAGACTACGGCACGCTGGTCGAGGGCCACGGCGGCGTGTTGGACCGAATCGACTCGATTTGCTTCGCCGCCCCGGTCTTCTTCCACCTGACCCGCTGGCTGCTGCCGTATCTGTAAACTGACGCGTGGTTTAACGCGTCGTAGGGAACCGGAAGGGGGCGGTCCCATTTTTTCGGCAGGCCGGGCACAGCGTCGGGTGGCACCGATGATTCCGCGCGATCGAGGTGGCCGTTCGGCAACGGCATCAACGCGGAATCGTCGGTGTCGCGCAGCTACAAGAGGAAACACGGCCCGGCCCAATGGCCCCTTGTGCCTTCGGCACACCGACGATTTTCCGAAAACGTCGATTGGCAAGGGGAGCCTACTTGGCGGAAAATCATCGGTGCCACCCGACGTGAGGCACCCTTGTGTCGGCAGACCGCGCCGCGCTGCGCGAGGGAGTGGTTTTTGCAGGAATGACGTCGGTAGACCGCTTCCTAACGGGCGCGGCTCGGTTTGTCGGAAACTCGGTTTTTCGTTCCGATCACGCCGCCCGCCGGGCCACGCCGGCGATGTCTTGATAGACGGCGACAATCTCGTCGCAGTTGCGCTGGAGCGTGTGATCCAGCGCGAAATATCGGGCGGCGCGGCCCATGTTTTCTCGTGTTTCGCGGTCCAGCAATGGGCGGAGCCGCTGAGCTAGCTCTTCGTCGTCGGCCGGGTTGTTCATCAGCACGCCGTTCACTCCGTCGTTGAGCATTTCGCCCGCCCCGTTGAATCGGCTCGTGACGCTCGGCAGTCCGCTGCCGGCCGCTTCGAGCACGCCGAGGCTGCATGGGTCGTAGAACGTCGGCAGCACGTAAACGTCGGACGCCGCGTAGTAGGGAACCGTGTCGGTGACCGAGCCGACAAACGTGACATGGCGGCTCGCGCCGAGTCGCCGGGTCAGGTGCATGGGCCGCCACGGGTGGCGCCCGCCGACGACCACCAGCCGGACCGCTTCGCCGGCGCGGACCAGCCGCGCGGTCGCGCGGATCGCCGTGGCCAGCCCCTTGCGTTGGAAGTCGTGGCCCACGAAAAGCAGCAGTGTCTCGCCGTCGTCGACGCCCAGCCGGCGGCGCAGCGGCTGGCGATACGCGTCGCGATGGTCGGGCGAGAACCGTTCGGTGTCGACTCCGTTGTAGATCAGCCGAATTTGCTCGGGATGGACGCCGTGATAGCGGAGATAGTCGGTCGCGACCATCTTGGACAGGGCCAGGATGATGCGGCCCGGGTCGGCAAACTGGCGAGCCAACAGCTTGCGAAATTCCTGGTAGCGCGGCAGCACGCGGGTCATGTGCCGCTTGATCGGGCGGAAGCAGCCGGGCAGGGTTTGCACTTTCTGTTCCCACTGGGCAAATCGCGAGCCGTCGTGCGACTCGAACACGTCGCAGTACCAGCCGCTGCCCATGTCGTGGATTACGTCCAACGACAGGCTTCGGAGCTTCCGTTCGGCCGCCACCGCGAACCCGAGCCGCCGGCGGGTGTTGGGCAGCAGGTGGCGGACGATAGGCATCGAACGGGTCGATTCGGAAAAGACGCCCGCCACGACGTGCACTTCATGACCGCCGGCCAACAACCGTTCGGTGAATTGATAGGTCCACTGCTCGGCTCCGCCGCGCTCGGGATTAAAGTGTTCGATGACCAGGCCGATTCTCATGACGGGACTCCAGTGTCGGAAGACGGGGTCCGTTGGGGGATAGGTTTGTCCGCGGCGCCGCGAATGCGGCAGGTAAACGGTTTTTCCAGCCACGAGACGGCCTGTTCGGCCGCGCGACGCCGCCGTTGGTCGATTTCCTCGTAGACGGCAACCAACTCGTCGATGTTTCGGCTGAACGTGTGTTGCAGAGCCAGTTGCCGGGCCGCCTGGCCCATGGCGCGCCGCCGGGCGGGCTCCAGAAGCGGCTCGACGCGGCGCAGAAGTTCGTTCACGTCGGCCGGGTCGTCGAGCAGAACCCCGTCGCGCCGGTCGACCAGCAGTTCGCTGGCTCCGTTTTGCCGGGTAGTCACCACGGGCAAGCCGCTGGCGAGCGCTTCGAGCACGACGAGACTGCACGGGTCGTAGAACGTCGGGTGGACGTAAACGTCGGCCGCCGCGTAGTAGGGAACCGTGTCGTCCACCGCCCCGACAAAATGCACCCGGCGATCGACGCCCAACCGGCGCGCCGTTCGGCTAAATCGCCCCAGGTGCTTTCCCCCCACGACGACCAACTCCGCCGCCCGCCGGTGCGGCCAT
>JAFGIR010000456.1 GCA_016929515.1 Pirellulales bacterium
AGTGGCTCACGATGCGAGAGAATCTGATCGACTACGAAAACAGGCAAAACGTCTACTACTGGTACTATGCGGCCCAGGTCATGCACCACATGGAAGGCGACCCTTGGCGTCGGTGGAACAAGGTGATGCGTCAGGAGGTGCCGGCCCATCAGGTCAAGCGGGGAGCCGAGGCCGGCAGTTGGGCCCCCTGGAACCAGAGTTCGTACGACGTCAACGGCGGACGGCTCTACGTCACGTGCCTTTCGATCTACATGCTCGAAGTCTACTACCGCCACCTGCCGCTCTACACGAACGTCTACACGCATTGAACGCGGGATGACACCATGAAGGGCCTCGTTCTCTTTGTCGTGGCGTTTGGCGGCGGATTGTACGTGGGGAAGGCGGTGATCCTGGTTCTGTGTGCCTGCAACGTCGATCGGGATCTTTCGACGACGATCGGGGTAGCCGTTTGGTTGTTTGGCGCGGTGGTCTTCATGTCCTACGGTTCGCTCTGGTGGAGCACTCCGGAGGAGCTTGCAGAGCGGCAAATGACCGCGTCACCTCTTCAACATCGGCGTCAAAGACGCGCCGAGAGCAAGCTCCAGACGGCGGAGCTTCGCATGGGTTTCGTGTTCGCCATGCTCGGAGGCGCGGCCACGTCAACCAGAACCGACTCGACTTGGATCGTGCTGGCCGTCGCCGCGGTTTGCGCTGCGTTCGGCGCGACCATCGGCTACGATCTCAAACGCCGTGTTCGCAAAATCCGAGACCGGTTGGACAACGAGAAAGAAACGGAACCGCGGGCCGGGTGACCTCCCGGCTTGCCCGGTCCCGTTGATTCTAGTATGATTGGGGAATGGGCAAGGCTGCCGCCGGCTGCGTCCTGCTGGCGGCGCTTCGCCGACGTGCTCACCCAAACTTCCCTCCCCGGTTTAATCCTCTTGGCTGCTGAAGGAGAATCCACCATGTTCGCGCGCTGGTTCGTTCGCCTGTTGTCTGTCACCGTCCTGTCGGCCATGGTCGCCGGGGTTGCTCGCGCGGAGAAACCGCTTCGCGCGGGGATCATTGGCGCCGACACGTCGCACGCCACGGCCTTTACCAAAATGTTCAACAACCCGAAAGCCAAGGGCCCCGTGGCCGGCGTCAACGTGGTGGCCGTTTATCCGGGCGGCAGCCCCGATATTCCGTCAAGTTGGAATCGCGTGAAGAAGTATACCCAACAGTTGAAGAAGAGTGGCATCGAAGTGTGCGACTCGATCGACGAGCTTCTCGCGAAGGTCGACGTCGTGTTGCTGGAAAGCGTCGACGGCCGTCCTCATCTTGAACAAGTCACGCCCGTTTTCAAAGCCGGCAAGCCCGTCTTCATCGACAAACCGGTCGCCGGCAGCCTGGCCGACGCGATTGCCGTCTATCGCCTGGCCGAGAAATACAAGGTGCCTTGCTTTTCTTCATCGTCGCTACGATATAGCGCGGGGTTTCAACAGATGCGCGACAATCCGCCGGCCGGCAAAGTCGTTGGTTGCACCGCGTGGAGCCCTTGCCACCTCGAACCGCACCACCCCGACCTGTTCTGGTACGGCGTGCACGGCGTCGAAATCCTCTTCACCGTCATGGGCCCAGGCTGCGAGACGGTCACTCGCGTCCACACGGCCGACGAGGAACTGGTCGTCGGCGTCTGGAACGACGGCCGGATCGGCACGTTCCGTGGGCAGCACGACGGGCGGAGCTACGGCGCGCTGGTCTTCGCCACCAAGGGCGTCCGGTTCGAGGATAAATTCGACGGCTACGAACCGTTGGTCGTCGAAATCGCCAAGTTCTTCACCACGGGCAAACCGCCCATCAGCGCCGAAGAAACCCTCCAGATCTTTGCGTTCATGGAAGCGGCCGACGAGAGCAAACGCCAAGGCGGCGCGGCCGTGTCAATCGAAGACGTCATGAAAAAAGCCGAAGCGGCGGCCAACGCGGCGGAGTAGGTTTGGTCGCAACAATCATTCGGGATACCGCAGGCACGCTTGCGCCGGCCGGGCAGTCATTGCGTCCACGCCGCACCAGACGGCTGAAGACTCGTGCCGCGGCCGATTACCAGAGTGCGCGCGCCGTTAAGAAGGATTGCCTGGGATTCTCCAGAGTGGAGATGTGCTTCACCCCTTCCCACTTCATGATCCACGATCATCAAGCGTTCGTTTTCAGGGAGGCAGTCGACGAGTCCTGCAGCAGCGCCGAAATGTCACGTCCGTCGGCGTCAAGAACGCGCAGGACGATTCCGGCCCAACCCTCGAACACGCCCGTGTGCCGTCCACTGAGAGAATACTCGGCCGTGGCCGGCTTGCCGGCGTCGAGCACGTCTGGATCGGGTAGCCCGGCGAAAAGCTTCTGGGGATCGGCTGCCTCGGGCGTGTTGCCGTCGGCCGTTTTCGGGACCCCGACCGGCCCGAAGACCTGCCAAAGGAGTCCTTGCGACGCTTTACCGGTTTAGGTCAGGTCTTTGGGCGAGTCCTGATACCAGTAGGCCACGCTGCGCGGCGCCGATTGCCACTTGTCGCATTGTACACAGACTTTTTGAAATGTTGGAACGTCTGATGCCTCCAGTACATATCATTCTAAGATTGCGATCCGCCAATGTTGAGTTTGCGACGATCTTCTTGGCATGGACCCCCAAAACGGCCGCTGCGTGGAGATCGTCCGGAAGGGATTCCTTGTCTTCCGGTATTGTCTCGCAAGACGATGGTTTGCAATCGCTCCGACCAACACAAGACGGGTTCTTGGCGAGAAACAGGGAAACCGAGCGGCGCCAAGGAGGGCCATCGGAAGCGCGGCCTAGCGCCATTTCCAGTTCGTCAGTTACGCGACAGGACCCCTCCCTCACGGTCGGGGCTCGGTTTGGGACGTAACTCGTGAACTGGAAACGGTACTAGACCGCGCCGGGGCCGTGCGAGCCGTCGCTGATCAGGATCGTGTCTTCGGCGGGCACCACGAAGACCGATCCGTCGCCGATCGTGCCGTCGGGGCCGGTCCGCGCCACGCGGGAGATCGTCTCGACGGTCCGTTCGAGAAAGTCGTCGTTGACGACGATTTCCAGGACAATTTTGCGCAGCAGGTCGAGGCTCGGCTCGTGACCGCGATAGAGTTCGGTTCGCCCTCGCTGGCGGCTGAAACCCTGCGCGTCGCAGACGGTCATTCGCATCACCTCGGTTTTTTCGAGTGCTTCGCGAACCGCGTTCAGTTTCGGGGGCTGAATGATGGCGATGATCAACTTCACGGGATCGTGTTCCTCCACTTGCTGGGCGGTTCAGCATAGCCTCGATCCGGTCAAGGGCAAAGGCCACTTTTGCCCGACCTGGCGTTGAGAATGTCTGATTTGGCGGAACACGAGCCGTCTTCAACGTAACTGTCAACCGAGCAAGGCCCGGCGAGTGATCCTTGGGCCGGATCGCCCGAAACGCTTGTTTTTCGGACAAGAGCGGGGCTAACGTTCACTTGCCGCCGTGCAAAGGCGGCGGCCCGGGATTGAAGAAACTCCGGAGGAACACTAGATTAATGGTGTACCGTCTTCGTTTGTTGAAGATGTTCTTTGTGCGTCATGTCTGCGCACTGCGGGTACACCACTTGGAAAGGGAGTGTGGCAAGATGAGCCAAAGTCTTCGTGTTTTTCGCAGCGGTTTCTCGATGGGCTTGGCGGTGCTGGCGGTGATGAGCCTGACGGCCGTCGCGGCGTTGGGCCAAATGTCGCCCGATGATCTCGGCGCCGCGCCGGGGGCGGCCGCGGATGAGTCGTTCCAACTCGGCGGCGACCTGTTCGGCGGAATGGAGGTTGGAGAGGAGAGTGCGACGGTCGTCTCCGTCTCTGCCGTCTTCACGGCGCCCGACGCCAGCCGCCCGGCCGAGTTGTTCGTCACGGCCCGGCTCGAACCCGGCTGGCACATCTACTCGATTACCCAAGGGCCGGGCGGGCCAATCAAAACCCAAATCAAGCTGAAACTTCCACCGGGTGTTCGACAGACCGGGCCGTTCCAGGCAAATCCGGCTCCGAAGAAGGAGAAAGAACCGGCGTTCGATAATCTGCTCGTCGAGACTCACGAGGAGACGGTCACCTGGCGGGCACCGCTGGCGATCGAGGCGGGCGTGGACCTGAAGAAACTGACGATTGCCGGGGCGGTCTACGCGCAGCCGTGTTCCACTTCTTGCATGATGCCGCAGGATTTCACATTCACGGCCGCGTTGGGAGCCGCGCCGGACATCGTTGCGTCGACTCCCGAGACCAACGTGAAACACGACGATTTATGGGTGGTTATTGGCTTGGCTTTTCTTGGCGGGCTGATTTTGAACCTAATGCCCTGTGTTTTGCCGGTCATCAGCCTGAAACTCCTGTCGTTTCTTGAGCAAGGCGGTGAAAGTCGTGCCCGCGTGTTGACGTTGAATATCTGGTACGCGCTGGGACTCTTGTCGGTTTTCATGGTGCTGGCCGTTCTGACGGCGACGCTGGGTATGGCTTGGGGCGAGCAGTTCACGCTGCCGTGGTTCAAAGTGGCGATGACCGCGTTGGTGTTTGTCATGGCGCTGAGTTTCCTGGGCGTCTGGGAAATTCCGATTCCCGGCTTCGTCGGCAGCGGCACGGCGGGACAATTTCAGACGAAAGAGGGCGTCCAAGGTGCTTTTGCCAAGGGAGTTTTTGCCACCATCCTGGCCACGCCCTGCAGCGGACCTTTTCTCGGGCCGATTTTCGGCTATCTGCTAGCCCAACCGCCGAACATGGCCTACGTGGTCTTTGGCTCGGTCGGGCTGGGCATGGCTTCGCCCTATTTGGTGATCGGGGCTTTTCCGCGATTGATCGGCTTTCTGCCCAAGCCGGGCGCGTGGATGAACACGCTGCAGCAGATCATGGGCTTCTTTCTGTTGGGTACGATGGTCTACTTATTCTGGACCATGACCTCCCATTACTTCGTGCCGACGCTGGCGCTGCTCGTTGGACTCTGGTTCGCCTGTTGGTGGATTGGACGGACGCCCTTGACGGCCAGCGCCGCCAAACGGCGGTGGGCGTGGTTCGGGGGGCTCGGCGTGGCCTTGTTCGTCGGGTTGTTTGCCTTTCTTGTCCTGTTGATCGAGCCGCTCATTCCGTGGCTGCCGTTCTCACCGACCCTGCTTCGCGCGTCGCGCGACGAGGGCAAAACGGTCATGGTCGATTTCACGGCCAACTGGTGTCCCACTTGTCAACTCAACAGCAAGTTGGCGATTGAAAAAAAGGCAGTCTTCGAAATCGTCGAGCGCAACGGCGTCGTGCCGTTGTTGGCCGACTGGACCGACCGCTCGCCTGCCCTGAAGGAAACGCTCAACCAGTTGGGGCGCAACTCCATCCCGATCCTGGCCATCTGGCCGGCCGGCGCGCCCGACGACAAGGTCATCATCCTCGACGACGTCATCACCGAAGGCCAGCTTATCGAGGCGCTCGAAAAGGCCGGGCCGTCGCGAGACGTTCCGATCAAGACCCCCGACGCATTGCCGTAAAGGAGAACCTCCATGAGACGCATCGCATTTGCCGTGCTGGCTTTGTGGATGGCATCGAGTGCCGTCCTGGCCGAATCGTCCGACGCAGGCCGGCCAGACGCCGCATCGGCCAATGTGGCCGAGAAGAAGCAGACCGCGCTGGGCCTGTATCTGAGGGCGCCCGAGGCCTACCAACGTTGGAGGGCCGAGCCGCTGAAGACGGTCGTTCTCGACGTCCGCACGCCGGCCGAGTACGTTTTCATCGGTCACGCCCCGATGGCTTACAACGTTCCGTTCGCGTTTTGGAAGTCCGACGTGTTTCCCAAGGACGGCATGCCCGTGATGAAACCGAATCCTGATTTTCTCGCCCGGGTCAAGAGGATCGCCTCGCCGGACGAGACGCTCTTGGTCATGTGCCGCTCGGGCGAACGAGGCGCGAAGGCATGCAACGCGTTGGCCAAGGCCGGCTACACGAAGGTCTACCACGTGGTCGACGGATTCGAGGGCGACGAGGTCGAGGATCCCGAGAGCGCGTTCAACGGCAAACGCATGAAGAACGGCTGGCGCAACGCCGGCTTGCCGTGGACGTACAAGCTGTCTCGCAATCAGATGTATTTGCCGGTCGAAAAGTAGCGTTCGCCGCGTCGCGGTCATGTCGACTACTCAGCGTCCGAGCCAACCTCGCCGGCGGAAGAACAAGAGCATGCCGCCGGCGATCGTCGCCATCAGCCCGAGTATGATCGGATAGCCGAACCGCCAATGCAGTTCCGGCATGTTCCAGGGCGAGACGGTCGTGACGAAATTCATTCCGTAGACGCCGGCGATGAAGCTTAGCGGCATGAAGATCGTCGCGATGATCGTCAGCACCTTCATGGTTTCGCTGATGCGGTTGTTGATTTGAGTGAGATAGAAATCCCGCGTGTCGGAGCACAATTCGCGGCAGGTCTGCACCAAATCGATAATTTGCACCGTATGATCGTAGCAATCGCGGAGAAAGATGCGTGTTTCCGGGCGTAAGAGCGGAGTGTCCTCGCGCAACAATTCTCCGAGGGCGTCGCGCAGCGGCCAAACGGCCCTCCGCAGCGTCAGCAGATTGCTCTTGAGTTTGTGGATCTCAAGGAGCGTCGTCTCCCTCGGGCGCTCGGCGACCTCGTCGTCGAGGCGGTCCAACTGCTCGCCGCACTCGCCAATCAACGGAAAGAAGGCGTCGATCGCGACGTCGAGAATCGCATAGGCCAGATAGTCGGCGCCGGACCGGCGCAGCGGCCCCTTCACGCGGTGCAATCGTTCGAGCACCGGATCGAGCAGGGGACTGAGTTTCTCGCGGAATGTCAAAACGACGCCCTCGCTCAAGAACAGGCCAATCTGCTCCGAGCCGACGTGTTCATTCCACGACACGGTTCGCACGACCAGGAAGACATGGTTGTCATAGCTTTCCATCTTCGCGCGTTGATGCGTGTTGACCACGTCTTCCATGGCCAGCGGATGGAGTCCGAACTCCTCGCCCAATACCTCGATGAGCTTCGCATTGCCGAGACCCTGCACGTCAATCCACGTGACATGGCCGGGGATCAGGCTCGCCTTGATCTTCCTCGGGTCCTCGATGACCCGATCGGCGAGCTTCTCGGCGTCATAACTCACCAGCCGGACCACCGAAGGCGCCGCGTCGGCATGGCTTTGGACGGTGCCCGGCGGGGCTCCTGGCTTCGCTTTGCGACGAAGCAGCCGAGATGCCCGGCGCGAGGAGCGTTTTACCTTCTTCATGAATTTACCCCGTTTCCGAGCACTGGTGCCGTGTCACAACTCACGATTTAGGTTTGACAGAGCATTAGCCATCGGCCCAGACGACTCCCTGGTCACCCTCTTCCACGCGGCCGATAAGCCAGCTCTCCAGCCCGCACCGGCGAAGTTGCTGTTGAATGCTCTCGGCATAGAACGGGCTGACTGCCAGAACGAGTCCCACGCCCATATTGAAGACCTGGTCCATTTCGGCCGTCTCGATTTGGCCCAGTCGCTCGATCCAGCGAAACACGGGCGGGACGGTCCAGCTGTCGCGACGGATAAGGACGCGTACACCGTCCGGCACGATTCGCGCAAGGTTCTCAAGCAGCCCTCCGCCCGTAATGTGGGCGATCCCGTGCACCACATTCTTGACTCGGTAGTGGCTCAGGATCTTCCGGACCGCTTGGGCGTAGATTTTGGTCGGTGCGAGCAGGGCGTCGCCGACGGTCTGGTCCAATTCCTCGACGCGATCGTCCGTTTTCAGCCCCGCAATTTCGAAGACGACCTTGCGAACCAGACTGAACCCGTTGGAGTGGAGCCCGTTGGACGCCACGCCGATCACCACGTCTTCGGGCACAATATGCTCGCCAGTGATCAGGCTTTTTCGATCGACCACGCCGACACAGAAACCGGCCAGGTCGTAGTCGCCCTCGGCATAGAGATCGGGCATGATGGCCGTTTCGCCGCCCAACAACGCGCAGTCGCTCTGCAGGCATCCTTCGGTGATGCCTTGGACGAGCATCTCCAGCAGCGGCGGATCGTCCTTGGGCATCGCGATGTAGTCGAGGAAGAACAACGGCTCCGC
>JAFGIR010000457.1 GCA_016929515.1 Pirellulales bacterium
GCCGCTTGATGGCCGAGGGAATCGGGTTCGGCGGCGAGGGAGACCTGATCGCCGCGGCCGGCACGTGGCTGCTGAACCAACTCGGGGCGCCGGCCACGTTCAGCGAGATTTTTACGATCGATTTTCAAGGCAATGGACTGATTATGAGCCACATGGGCGAGGCCAATACGGCCATGGCTCGACGCGACCGCAAGATCCCGCTCGTGGCGCGGCCAAACGGGATTGCCCGAATCCGCGAACGCCAACTGGTCCTGGTCGTTTCCCTCGAGCCGGGACCGGCCACGCTCTGCTGCCTGACCTTGGGACCGGCCGGTCGATGGCGGTTCATCACCAGCCGCGTCAAGATCACCGATTTCGGACCGCTCGCGTCGCTGGTGACGCCGCATTTCCGATTGCAGGTCGACGGCGACGTCCGCGACTGGCTCACCGCTTATGCCAAGGCGGGAGGGGCGCACCACAGTGCCCTCTGTTTCGGTGATGCCACGACGCGAATCCGGCTGGTCGCCGAATGGCTCGACGCGGACTACTTCGAGATCGGCTGATGGTTGCGTTTTCGCGAATCGGTCGGCGGTCGTCGATTCTCTGGAAAGCGGAATCGCTCGCCGCGCTTCGCTTATTCAACATGCAAGGAACCCTAGGCAATGTTCCTGGGATTGGATCTCGGCACTACGAACGTCAAGGTACTGGTTGTCGACCTCGATGGTGCGATTGTTGCCCAAAGCTCGGCCCCGGTCGAACGCTGGACCACACCCGGCGGCGGCGTCGAGCAGGACATCGATCAGATCTGGGACGCGACGTGCCAGGCCATTCGCCAGACGCTGGCCCAAGCCCCCGGCCAGACAATTCAAGCGATCGGTGTCTCCAGCCAGGGCGGGGCCATGCAGTGGATCGACGCCCGGCGGCAACCGATCGGCCGCGTGATCAGTTGGCTCGATGCCCGTGGACAACCCTTCGATCGACAGATCGAGAAAGAGTGGGGCGAGTCGTATCTCATCGAACACACCGGGTGCAACCTCAGTACGACGAGCCTCGGGCAGATTCTGCGGCTCCAGCAAGACTCGCCCGAATCGTTCAACGCCGCACGCGAAATCGGCTTCGTCGGCGACATGATCGTCGAGCGGCTCTGCGGCCGCCGCGCCCACGACGCGACGAGCCTCTCGCTGGCCATGCTCTACAACCCGGCGATCGACAACGCCGATCCTGTGCTGCTCGCGCGGCTGAATCTTCGCGAAAAGCGCCTGCCCGACCTGATTCGGCCAACCGAACCGGCTGGTCCTTTGCAAGCGAGTGCCGCTCGGGCAACGGGGTTGCCTGTAGGAATCCCCGTCTCACCGGCCATCCACGATCAGTACGCAGCCGCTCTCGGCGCGGGGGCGGTCGCCGCCGGCGACGTCCTCATCGGCAGCGGCACGGCCTGGGTCCTGCTGGCCGTCACCGCTCGATTGACGCCGCCCGTCGCGCCACGCACCTTTGTCTGTCGCCATCCGGTCGACGGTCTTTTCGGCCAAATGTTCTCGATGGGCAACGCGGGCAACGCAGTCGAGTCGGCCCTGAAAGCGGCCGGCACGCGCGACCTCGACGCAGCGTCCTTCGACGCGTTACTCGCGTCCGCTTCGCCGGGCGCCGACGGTTTGCGTTTTCAACTGTCGCGAAACGTCGCGCCATCGAAGAACTCACGGCACGCTGAAATGACCCAGACCGCGGTCGGTACGTTTGCCGGCAGCGACCCTTTCGGCTCGCCTGCCCGGATGCTGCGAGCCGTGGTCGAGGGACTGGCCTTTGAATTGACATGGCATCTTGAGAGGTTCTCCCAGGCCGGGGTCCCGCTCCAGCGGTTGGTCATCTCTGGGCCGGCCGCCTCGGGCCGCGTCCTTCCCCAGATCATTGCCGATGTGGCCCATCGGCCCGTTACGTGTGTCGGCCAACCGGCCGTCAGCGCCTTTGGCGCCGCAGTGATCGCCCAAGCGTTGACGAACACGAAAAATGACCTGAGCGGGTTGGCTCTGTCGCACGTGCCGGCTTGCCGCGCGGTCGCGCCCGACGCGGACGCCAAAACCTATCAACGCGTGCTCCAGAATTATTTTGAATCGTTTGCCGCCGCCAATCTTCAGGAGTAATCTCGCATGTTGCCCGTTGCGCTTCACCACGTTTGGAAATATACCGAGGTCGATCGGGCTTTTTGGGATCGCCACCTGGAGGACTGGCTGCCGAAACGGATCTTTGACGCTCACACCCACGTGAACGAGCCGCGGTTCCGGATCGAGGTGCCAAGCGAACAGAAACGCCGGCAATATTGGGTCGGCGAAGTGAGCGAACCGATCGGTGCCGCCGACGCCGCGCGATGCTCTACGACGGTTTTTCCCGGGCGGGAATTCGCCTGCTTGGCGTTTGGCCACCCCAGTCTCGACTACGACGTCGACGCGAGCAACGCCTCGCTTCAGGAGGCGTGCGTCGAGCGGGGGTGGTATCGGTTGGTCGTCTCGCGACCCGACTGGTCCACCGAGCGATTGGCCGAGCAATTGGCCATGCCGAACACGCTCGGCGTCAAGCCCTATTACGCGTTGATACCGGGCCAGGATCCCGACTCGCGCGACAAGTACCTTGAAGCGAGCATTTTTGAGTTTCTGCCGCGCGAGCACCTCGCGCTTCTCGACCGCCGCGGCGCGGCCGTCGTGTTGCATGTGCCCAAGGCGGGCCGGCTGGCTCATCCGGACAATCTCGCCGAAATCAAGCAGATCCGCCGCGAATATCCCGGCGTGGTGCTCATCATCGCCCATTTCGGACGATGCTATACGGTGCCGCATGCCCAGCAAGCCTTCGGCCAGTTGGCCGACGACGAAGGCATCTACTTCGACAACTCGGCCGTGCTCAATCCGGACGTGCACCGACTGGCGCTGCGTACCTTCGGCTCCGAACGGATTCTCTACGGCACCGACAACCCAATTTTCTACATGCGCGGCCGGCGGCAGTGGCACGGCACGACCTATGTCAACCGAACGAGCTATCCGTTCTACTTCAACAAAGACCGCGAGCCGCCCGAGATCGAGGCCACCTACACGCTCTTCATGTACGAGGCCCTGCTGGCCATCAAGCAGGCCTGCGACGATCTGGCTCTAACGTCCGACCAAATCGAAGCTCTCTTTCACGGCAACGCCGAACGGATCATTGCCTCGGTCGGCGAAGGCAAGGTATCTTGACGGGCACGTCGCCAATCAACCGAGGACGAGGAACCGTAGCACCGCGGAATCCGGCTCTTGCTCAATCGTCATTCTCGTCGGTTTCTTCGCCAAACAGCCGCGTGAGGCGTTCGCGGAGCATGAGTCTGGCACGCGAGAGGCGGACTTTGACGTTGTTCTCGCTGATGTGGAGAATCTCGGCCGTCTCTTGCGTCGAGAATTCCTCCAAATCGCGAAGCACGAAGACGAGCGAATATTTCAGGTCGAGATCGTCGAGGATCTTGCCCAGCAGTTGGCGCATCTCGCGATTCGAGACGACCTCCTCGGCTGTCTGGCGCCACTCGGCCACGAATTGCGGCCGCGGCAACCCCTCGTCGTCGCGCGACGGCTCCGTCAACGAAACCGTGGGATGCGCGGCACGGCGCCGGAGCAAAACCAGGGCGTGGTTCGTCGCGATTCGCATCAGCCACGTCGCAAACCCCGCCTCCTGACGAAAACCGTCGAGATGCTCCAACACACTCAGAAAGGTCTGTTGGACAACCTCCTCCGCATCCTGTTTCTGGTGGACGATTCGCACTGCCAAGCGATACACGCGCCGCTCGTATTTCTTCACCAGCGACTCGAACGCCGCGTAGTCGCCCGACACGGCTCGTTCGACGAACTCTCGATCCGGATCTTCTTTCATCGCCACTTGAGATTCTGCCATCCGGCGATTTCACGCGCGGCTATTTGATCAACCGCAAGCATATGGGATAGCGATAGACCTGTCCTTCGTTGGCTTTCATCGCGGCAATAATGATATAGGCAAGGTCATAAATGGCGACCACAACGGCCATGACGACGCCAATGACCAGACAAGCCAGAAGAGCGGAAACCACCGATGCCAGAAGAACCGTAATCTGGAAATTGAGCGATTCCTTACCCTGATCATCGACCAGGGCTGATTCGTCCTTCTTGATGAGCCAAAGAACCAGTGGGCCAATGAATCCAACCAACCCGAGCAAATGGCAAGCCATGGCCAGGGTGCGTTCCTCCTTGGTCGATTCGAAGGTTGGCGTGCCCGCAGATTCTTCGGACGTCGATTCTGGGGGGTTAATGTCGGCCATGAGTATGCTCCTTCCGCTAATGGACCACGTTGAGAACCGCGCTACCCATCTTCGATGGGGGCCAGTATGCCCAGTCAGCCCAGGCAATGTCAAGAGGGAATAGGAATTCCATGGGCTCTATTGGCCACGAAACGACCGGTCGGCCGTCGAGCGGCATCCCTTCAGCGAACTGGGTTTCTCGTCGGTCTCCCGGCCGCCAGACTCGCTGAATCCGTTAAAGTCGCACCAAACAGTCGCGACTTCCTATTCTTCCATACTTTCGTTACTTGCGTCGAAGAAGTATATTAGTAAGCTCGATTGTCACTTTCTTGCCCACCGATGGAACAGTGACCGACCCGATTCTGCCGGAGGAGCATTTGGGAGTCCGTTGGTGACTCACTGCGATCAGGCTCTTATTTGGCCCTTCACCTAACGTGGGCAAAATTCGTCCTACCCTTTTTGCCACCGTTTGACATTGTTTGGCGTTGGTTTGCCCGAGGAGACCCCCGTGAGTATCGAAAACCTGGATAAGATCTTTGCCCCGAAGCGAGTTGCCGTCATTGGAGCGAGCGACACGCCGACGAGCGTTGGCTATACCGTACTGAAGAACCTGATCGGTTCGGGCTTTCGAGGCGTGGTCTACCCGGTCAATCCGAAGCGCGAGTCGGTTCAGGGAATCCAGGCATTTCGCGACATCGAAAGTCTTCCTCATCCACCCGATCTGGCCGTGGTCTGCACGCCGTCGAAGACCGTGCCAGGCATTGTTCGCTGTTGCGGCGAGGCCGGAACCCGCGGCATGATCATTATCTCGGCCGGCTTCCGCGAAATTGGGGTTGAAGGCAAGGAACTCGAAAGCGCCGTTCGCGAAGAACAACAGAAATTCAAGGGGATGCGAATCATTGGCCCGAATTGTCTGGGGCTGATCGTTCCGGGCATTCATCTCAACGCGAGTTTCGCGGCCGACACCCCCAAGGCGGGCCACATCGGGTTCATCTCGCAGTCCGGCGCGCTGTGCACCTCCGTGCTCGACTGGGCCATGGAAGAGGGAATCGGTTTCTCCTATTTCGTCTCGGTCGGCAATATGCTCGACGTGAGCATGGGCGATCTGATCGATTATTTCGGCACCCAAACCGACACCCAATCGATCATTCTCTACATCGAATCGATCAGCGAAGCCCGCGAATTCATGTCGGCTGCCCGAGCGTTTGCCCGAACCAAGCCGATCGTGGCTTTCAAGGCAGGCCGTTTTGCCGAATCGGCCCAGGCCGCCGCCTCGCACACCGGAGCAATGGCCGGCGTCGACGCCGTTTATGAAGCCGTTTTTCAGCGAGCAGGCATCGTGCGGATTTTCGAAGTCGACGACATGTTCGACTGTGCCGAGCTGCTGGCCCGCCAACGTCCGCCGAAGGGCGACCGGCTCGGGATCATCACAAACGCGGGCGGGCCGGGCGTGATGACGACCGACGCGTTGATTGCTCGCGACGGCAAAATGGCCGCGCTGGCTGACGAAACCGTCGAACAACTCAACGCCGTGCTGCCTCCCTTCTGGTCGCATGGCAACCCGGTGGACGTCTTGGGCGACGCCCCGCCCGAACGATTCGCCAAGGCACTCGAAGTCATGGCCAAAGACAAGGGAGTCGACGCCCTGTTGGTAATTCTGACCCCCCAGGCAATGACCGACGCGACGGGAACAGCCCAGGCCGTGGCCCAAGTGGCCAAGAAGACCCGAAAGCCCATTTTGGCCGCATGGATGGGCGGGCTGATGGTCCGCGAGGGCGTGCAACTGCTGAACGACTCGGGCATACCCACGTACACCACGCCGGAAAAAGCCATTCGCGCGTTCATGCATCTCGTGTCGTACGCGCGAAATCTCGAAATTCTCCATGAGACGCCGCGCGATATTCCGCTGGGGTTCAAGATGGACCGCCAACGTCTGCGGGGTGTGTTCAACACGATTCTGACCGAAGGAAGCGAGATTCTCTCGGAGAATCTCTCAAAGGCGTTTCTCGAATCGTACGAGATCCCGACGACGAAGCCTCGCCTTGCCCGGTCGGTCGACGAAGCCGTCGAAGTAGCTCGGGCGGCCGGTTTTCCTGTCGTCATCAAGATTCACTCGCCCGACATCACGCACAAGACCGACGTCGGCGGCGTGGCGTTGGATTTGGCCAACGAGGAGGCCGTGCGGAAAGCCTACGCGACCATGATGGAGACGGTTGCCGAGCGTTGCCCGGACGCCCACGTTCGGGGCGTCACGGTCCAACCGATGATTAGCCATCCAAACGCTTTCGAACTGATTGTCGGCACGAAGAAGGACGCCGTCTTCGGTTCGGTGATCATGGTCGGCGCCGGCGGCGTGGCGGCCGAGGTCTTTCGCGACCGGGCCTTGGGATTGCCGCCGTTGAACGAATCGCTTGCCCGGCGCATGCTCGAATCGCTCAAGTCATGGCCCTTGTTGAAGGGATATCGCGGCAAGCCGGGCGCGAACATCGACCGGTTGGTCGAGGTGCTCATGCGGTTTTCCTACCTCGTGGCCGACTACCCGGAAATCAAGGAGTTCGACGTCAACCCCCTGCTCGTGACGAAGGACGACGCGGTGGCTCTGGACGCCCGGGTGGTGGTCGACCGCGATCTGATGGCCCACTCGCCGCGGCCTTACGCCCATCTGGCCATTCGGCCGTATCCCGAGGAATTCGTCACCGAGCGGAAGCTCAAGACGGGCGAGGACGTTATCCTGCGGCCGATCAAGCCCGAAGACGAGCCAATGTGGCATGAGTTGCTGGCGGGCTGCTCGACCGAGTCGATCCGCTTCCGCTTCAGCTACCTGTTCAAACAGACGACGCACGAAATGGCCGCAAGGTATTGCTTCATCGATTACGACCGCGAAATCGGCATCGTCGCCGAGGTCGAGGAAGAAGGGCAACGCAAACTCGTCGGCGTCGGCCGGCTCGTCGCCGACATGAACCATGAAACGGCCGAGTACGCCATTCTGCTCGTCGACCGGTGGCACGGGCGAGGATTGGGAGCCATGCTGACCGACTACTGTATCGAGGTGGGGCGACGGTGGGGTCTCAAACGCGTCGTGGCCGAAACGTCGAAAGACAACCATCGGATGATCGGCATCTTTCGAAAACACGGTTTCGACATCGACGAGAACCAGGAAGAGGACGTCGTTATGGTCAGCAAGAAGCTCGAATAGCTGGTCTGTTCTCAGAGCCCTGGCGGTCGGGATCCGGAGACGTTTCCTTGCTTCTTGACCGTTCGGCCTACCACGTGATCCGAAATTCGGCCGTGCTGTCTCCTTGCTCACGCGATTTGGTTTGCACCACGCATCCGGTCTTCACCCCGCACATCTCCAGAAGGCCCTGAAAAACTCCCAGGTAGAGCTTCTCGCTGTAGCCTGGCGCCGGTGCCTCGACAATCACTTCCCGATCAACCACTTTGATGAAGCGACGGGGTCGCACGCCCGGGCCTCGGTGATTCGCCAGAAAACCCTCCGCTTCGTACTTGATGAAATCGAGGGGCGTTTTCAGACGGTCAGGAAGCCCTACCGTCTTCTTGATCGTGGGGTACACCTTCCGCCCTAGCGTTATCAAGGCCTTTTCGCCCGTTGGAGACGCTTTGGCGTAGGCTTGCATAAGAAGCTCGAACAAGCTCGTATCGTACCAGCCTTCCGGTTCCAGTTCGTTCCAGTGTTTTCCTATTCGGAGAAACAGACTTCTATCGGCGACTGCCAGGTACTCCGGATACAAGCTCATCAACCCGCCGGCCAGATTGATGAATTTCCCTCGGACTTCTGCCATCGCATTGCTCTCCCAGAAGTAGCCTGGCCAAGTCTTCCATGTCAAGACAGCCGTTTTGGCCAAACACGAATTGATGTCGGCAATGTCAATAGTCACCCGTTAGCAGAAGAATGCTCCGCCGGGGACACCTCACGATGATCAGTTACACACATGCTAATAGAATGGACAACCTAGGGTAATTTGCCCCCTCTTAAACACCGGTGATAGACGCGCCGATCCAGCCAACACCCAACCAAACCCGTTCTTCGCATGAGGCTGTGTCTATTGTATCGACACCCTTTGCCCTCAGAGTCTCCACATTGTCGTGGTTCTCACGGAAGTCGCGACTCTGGCGAGAAAACAGGGGGAGCGACGATTGCTGGCAATTCTACGCAACGATCCCTCGATCAATGGTGATCGCGACTCGACTGATGCGTCGTTCCGAAAATCCTAGGCAAAGTGATCATATTCAACATGCCCACGCGAGCATGCGTATGACATTCCAGACGCTGCACGTAGACTTGATGCAATCCAGGGCGAGCGTTACCTACGTGATTACTTGAACTCGGCCACGACCGGCGCATGGTCCGACGGCTTGGTTCCTTTGCGCTCGTCGCGGTCGATTTCGGCGGCGGCGCATTTTTCGGCCAGACACTTCGTCGCCAAGACGTAGTCGATCCGCAAGCCGTTGTTTTTGGGAAAACCGAGCATTCGGTAGTCCCACCACGAATAGAGCTTGCCCTCCGGGTGGTGCTCGCGAAAAACGTCGACCAGCCCCCAATCGAGAATGGTCTCGAATGCACGCCGGGCATCCACGTGGCACAGCACCGAGTCGGCCCAATCGTCCGGACGGGCCACGTCGAGCTCGTCGCGTGCAACGTTGAAATCGCCGCAGAGCACCAGCCGGTCGTCGGCCGAGCAGTATTCGTCGAGATACGCCCGAAGCCGCGACATCCACGCAAGCTTATAGGCCCATTTGTCCGAGCCGACCTCTTGCCCATTCGGAACATAGGCACACAGAACGTGCAGCTGGCCGATTCGTGCCGCGAGAAATCGCGACTGCGGGTCGTCGTCGCCGAAGCCCCGGACAATCTGTTTTGCTTCAGTCCGGCTCAACACGGCCACGCCGTTGTAGGTCTTCTGACCGAAAACGGCCGCGTGATAGCCCAATTCGGCCAATGCCTCGCGAGGGAACGACTCGTCGACGACCTTCAATTCCTGAAGGCAAAGCACGTCGGGCTCGGTCCTTTCGAGCCAGGCCATGAGCCGATCATGCCGGGCGCGGATCGAATTGACGTTCCAACAAGCCAGCTTCATGCTCAATGCACCTCCATGTCACGAAGGGGTCCACTTTCTCAATTAACCCGTCCCGGCGGGCGAGCGTTTTTACCCTGGCGATTTTGGGCCGTGTCGCCCAAATCGTCGCGAAATCGGTCGGCCAATTTCGTGAGCCGCCGGACCACGTCGGGATGCTCGTCGGCCACGTTGGTCGTCTCACCAATGTCCGTTTCGAGATCGAACAACGCGAGCCCGATTTTTCGCCGCTGGCCCTTTCCTCGCCTGCCGTCCTTGCCCGGCACGACGATCGTCGTATAGTCATGGGGAAAGTGGAGCTTCCAGCGACCGCTTCGCACGGCGTTCAAGCGCCGGCCTTGGTAGTAGGCGAGCGCCTCGTGAGGGCTCGTCGCGCCCGGCTGGCCGCCAATAAGCGGCCAGATGTCCCGGCCGTCGATGATCCGGTCATCGGGCAACTCGGCGCCGATCAGTTTCGCCAAGGTTGGCAGCAGGTCCATCGTAGCGGCCACTTCGTCGCATGCCGTGTCGGCCGGAATCTTGCCCGGCCATCGCATAATGCACGGCTCCCGAAATCCGCCCTCGAATGCGGTTCCCTTGCCCTCGCGAAGCGGCAGCGCCGCACCGCCGTGTTGCCGGCCATAAGTCAGCCATGGGCCGTTGTCCGACGTGAAAACGACGAGTGTCTTCTCGTCGAGATTCAATCGTTTGAGCGTGGCCAGGATCTGGCCGACCGACCAGTCGATTTCCTCGATGACGTCGCCGTAGAGCCCTCGCGGCGACTTGCCCTGGTACTTGTCGGAAACGGCCAGCGGAACATGCGGCATCGAGTGGGGAAGATAGACGAAGAAAGGCCGATCCCGGTTCCTCTCGATAAAGTCGACGACGAACTCCGTGTAGCGCGTGGTCAACCGCGACATGTCGTTCAGATCCGAAATGTACTCGATCGGCTTGTCGTTGTTGATCAACAGAAGCGGGGTGTAAGGTTTTTTGCGATATGGATTCGGCGGCCACATGTCGTTGGAATAGGGCAACCCAAGATACTCGTCGAAACCGTGCCGCGTGGGCAAAAACTTCGGGTGGCTGCCCAGGTGCCACTTGCCGACCACGGCCGTTGCGTAACCGCGCGTCTTGAACATCTCGCCCATCGTCCATTCGTTCGGATTGATTCCGATCTTCGCCTCGGGCATGAGCACGGCCAGGATGCCGACCCGTTGCGGATAACAACCCGTCATCAACATCGCCCGAGAAGCCGAGCAGCACGGCGCCCCGACGTAGAAACTCGTGAAACGCCGCCCCTCCTTCGCCATTCGATCAAGATTCGGCGTCTTGATGTCTGGCGAGCCGAAACAACCGACGTCTTGATAGCCTTGATCGTCGGTGAAAACGATGACCACGTTGGGCAACTCGGCCGCGCCGCTCGGCGCGTCGCCGGCCGCGGCGGCCGAAGCCAAAACAACGAAAAAAGCGGCCGACCACAAGGATAGAATCTTCGACGACATGGCATGCATCTCCCACCAAAACTTCGGACAAGCCCACGCGGTGACTGCCCACGGATCGACTATGGAGCCTAATGGACCGTCGTGGGCGGGTCAAGCGTTTCGATGGATATTCCCATGGTCGACAATCAGTCAATCGCCCCAGAGAAAGCGTGTAAAACGGGATTTGCTCGTCACCTCGGCCCGTTGGCCGCGCGGACATTCGTCACGGATAGGGGGGTGGGGACACTCGCAGACCGGGAGGAGCTATAATTGTGCAACGACTCCGGTTTGACCCAGCATGCCACTCTCATTGTCGAGCGCGAAAGGACCTTCACCATGCTCGAACTGGTTGATCTCGACAAGCGTCTGTCGAAGGAACTTTATGAAGAAGTTTTTCCCGGATTAGAGCAAGAGTTGGGGGCCTGCCAGCGCGCTGCTCGACGGGCCGGCGTCCCGGTCGTGATCGTCTTCGAGGGATGGGACGCCGCCGGCAAGGGCACGATCATCAACCGGCTGGCCCAAGTCCTCGATCCGCGCGGATTCAAGGTACACCCGACCTCCGCCCCGACCAAGAACGAACGCCTCCATCCGTGGATGTGGCGATTCTGGAACGACTTGCCGGCCGACGGCACGTTCGCCATCTTCGATCGCTCATGGTACGGGCGCGTCCTGACCGAACGCGTCCACGCCAAGCGGTCGCGCGCCGAGTGGCAAATGGCTTATGACGACATCGACCAGTTCGAACGGCAATTGGCCGACGCCGGCACGGTCATCGTGAAGTTCTGGCTGCACATCAGCAAGAAGGAACAACGCCGCCGCTTCAAACGACTCGAAAAATCGGCCGCCACGGCATGGAAGGTGGGCAAGCGCGAGTGGGCCAACCACCGACGCTACGAGCGGTGGACCGAGGCCGTCGAGGAAATGCTCGAACGAACCAGCACGCCTCGCGCGCCATGGACCGTCGTTGAAGCCACCCAGGGACGTTTTCGACGCACCAAGGTCTTCGAAACGGTGATCCACGCGGTGAACGAGGAAATCGAGCGTCGCGCGACCGCCAGCCCGCCAAAACCCAAACCAATGCCCGTCCCCGAAAAGTCTCCCACGAAGGAGCAGAACATCCTCGACCGGCTCGATTTGAGCCTCACGATGGACCGCGACGAATACGAGCGGCAGCTCGCCAAGCTCCACAAACGCTTGTTTCGAATCGAACACCGGCTCTACGCCACCCGCGTGCCCGTCGTGATTGCCTACGAAGGCGTCGACGCGGGCGGCAAGGGAGGCAATATCAAGCGGCTCACGCGAGGGCTCGACCCACGCGGTTACGAGGTGGTTCCGACGGGTCCGCCGACGCCGGTCGAAAAGGCGCGACACTACTTGTGGCGATTCTGGCGCGACGTCCCCAAGGCGGGACACATCACGATTTTCGACCGCACGTGGTACGGTCGCGTGTTGGTCGAGCGAGTCGAGGGATTCTGCGCCGAGGCCGAATGGCAACGAGCCTACCGCGAGATTAACGAGTTCGAGCGTCAATTGGCCGACTTCGGCACGGTGATCGTCAAGTTCTGGCTTCAGATCGACCAGCAAGAACAGCTGCGCCGTTTCGAAGCCCGACAGGACACAACTGCCAAACAATGGAAGATTACGGACGAAGACTGGCGCAACCGCGAGAAGTGGCCCCAGTACGAAGTCGCGATCGTCGACATGCTCAACAAGACAAGCACGACGTATGCTCCGTGGACCGTCTTGGAGGCCAACTGCAAATGGTACGCAAGAATCAAGGCGCTGCGCACGGTTGCCGAGGCGATCGAGAACGCCCTGGCCAATCGATAAGGAAATCAAAGGGCCACGGCATCGGATCAAGACACCCCCTCCTGTCAGGGGGACGGCCAC
>JAFGIR010000458.1 GCA_016929515.1 Pirellulales bacterium
AATGGCCGACCGCAATCGACAGCAAGGCCGCCACCTCGATCATCCACGGAATGGGACCCCAAAAATACGAGAGGAACTTCAACAGCGGATTGGTTTTGCGCTCGGGCAGCTCGTTGTAGCCGTAATGGTCGAGCCGCGTTTGGGCTTCCTGCTGGGTCAACCCGTCGAACGAAACGCCCAGCTCGGCCCGCAACGCGTCGAGCGGCATCTTCTCGCGGTCCGCCGAGGTGGTGGGTTGCGCGTGAGCGGTGGAGAGACCTTCGGTTTTGGATTTTGGGCCGGCGGCCGACTGCGTGGTGGGCTCGGATGATAGCGCGGTGGTCATGGCTGGGTTCCGTTTCGATCCGCGGCGGGTGAAGAAGAGCTACTGTATGAATATAGGTCACCCGTGCGACACGGGTTGTCGGCGCCATCCACATAATCGGCGCGACGCGGCTGGCGTTTTTCGCGCGCCGGCTCGGCAAGCAAACCGAGCCGCGCTCCGCGAGCGAGCGGTCCCAGGGCGTTTCGTCTACTTGGAATCGCCGTCCGGTTCCGATACAATGGCGGACAGGACGCTCCGGCCGTGGAGGAACAGCCGCCACGCCCACCCCTGCCCACCGTTTTCAAATCCAACCCAACCCACCCAGCGTCAACACGGGGGAATCGTTCGATGAAGATGCAATCATTCACAACCTTGTTCCTGCTGGTCGTGGCCGTCGGCTGTTTGCCGGAAGCCGTCTCGGCCGGCGACGCTCCGGCCCGCAAGCCCAACTTCATCATCATCTTCACCGACGACCAGGGCTACGGCGATTTGAGTTGCTTCGGCGGCAAGCACGTCAAAACGCCCGAGATCGACCGGCTGGCCGACGAAGGTTCGCGGCTGACCAGTTTCTACGTCGCCGCGCCGGTGTGCACGCCGTCGCGGGCCGCGCTGATGACCGGTTGCTATCCGCGGCGGATCGACATGGCCACCGGCTCGAATTTTTGCGTCCTGCTGGCCGGCGACCGAAAGGGACTGCATCCCAACGAAATCACCATCGCCGAGGTGCTTCGCGACGCCGGCTACGCGACGGCCATTTTCGGCAAGTGGCACCTGGGCGATCAGCCCCAGTGGCTGCCCACGCGCCAGGGTTTCGACGAATACTTCGGCATCCCCTACAGCCACGACATTCATCCATATCATCCAAACCAAAAGCACTTCAACTTTCCGCCGCTGCCGCTGTTGGAAGATGAGAAGGTCATCGAGTCGGAGCCCGACGCCGATTACCTGACGCGCCGCGTCACCGAGCGGGCCGTGCGTTTCATCGAGGCGAACAAGGACCGGCCGTTTTTCCTCTACGTCCCCCACCCGATTCCCCACGCGCCGCTGCACGTCTCGCCGCCGTACATGGAGAACGTCTCGGAATCGGTCAAGGACAAACTGAAGGAAGAGAATGACTCCATCGACTACCGCACGCGAAGAAAGCTGTTTCCCCAGGCGATCAGCGAGATCGACTGGTCGGTGGGCCAGATCATCGAGACGCTCAAAAAATACAACCTCGATCGCGACACGCTGGTGATCTTCACCTCGGACAACGGGCCCGCGATCGGCTCGGCCGGCCCGCTGCGGGGACGCAAGGGGAGCACGTTCGAGGGGGGCATGCGCGAGCCGACGGTCGCCTGGTGGCCGGGCCGCGTTCCGGCCGGAAAGACGAACGACGAGTTGTTGACCTCGATGGATCTGCTGCCGACGCTGGCCAAGCTGGCCGGGGCCAAGGTGCCCGACGATCGCGTCATCGACGGTAAAGACATCTGGCCCGTCCTTGCCGGCCAGCCGGCCGCGAAATCGCCCCACGACCGGTTCTTTTACTACGGTGGAAACCGGCTCCGGGCGGTTCGCTCCGGGAATTGGAAGCTCCATCTGCCTCGAAAACAACCTAAGGCAAAGGGGCCCGCGGCGCCGGCGCTCTATGACCTTGGCAACGACCTCGGCGAGAAGAACGACGTGGCCGCCGAGCATCCGGAGGTGGTCGAGCGGCTGTCGGGCTACGCGGCCGAGTTCGAGAAGGATTTGGCGGCCCACGGCCGGCCCGCCGCGTGGATCGACCATCCAAAACCGCTGTTGCCCCACAAGCCGAAGCAGCGGTAAACTGATCCGTCCGACCAGAAATCCCGCGTCGCGAGCCGGGCGTTCCTGGCGAGGTTCGCCTCGCGACGAAAAATCGGGCAAAACACCCGACCGACTGGGGGCGGGGGTGTGTTGACGTGTTTCGTTCGACCAAAAATTGCGAAAGACGCCCGCCGCGACGGAAACCATCTCACAGAACGCCTCGGCGATTCCGCCCGTATAGGAGACGTTCCGGACCGTCAAGGGCATGCCGTTCTCACCTCCCCAGCGGTATTGCGGTCCCGTAATTCGGATGAACCACGGACCTTTTTCTCATGCTTTCAATCTTCGTACCCGTTTTCCACAAGGAGAATTTCCATGTCGGTTGATGTTCCTCAGATCAAAGATCGCGTGGCCGAGAAATCGGAACTGATCCACCGGCTGCAAGGCGAGTTGAGCAAAACGATCGTCGGCCAAGGCGAGATGCTCTCGCGGCTCATGGTGGGCCTGTTGACCGACGGCCACATCCTGCTCGAAGGCGTGCCCGGGCTGGCCAAGACGACGGCCATCAAGTCGCTGGCCGAGGCGTTGGACACGCGATTCCAGCGAATCCAATTCACGCCCGACCTGCTTCCGGCCGACCTGGTGGGCACGATGATCTACCGGCCGAACGACGGGACGTTCACGACCCGAAAGGGCCCGATCTTCGCCAACTTTATTCTGGCCGACGAAATCAATCGCGCGCCGAGCAAGGTCCAGTCGGCACTATTGGAAGCAATGCAGGAACATCAGGTCACGATCGGCGAGACGACCTATCCGCTCGCCGGGCTGTTCCTGGTGATGGCCACGCAGAACCCGATCGAACAGGAGGGCACCTACCCGCTGCCCGAGGCCCAGGTCGACCGTTTCATGCTCAAGGTCAAGATCGACTATCCCGAGATCGACGAGGAGCGTAAGGTGCTCGACATGGCGTTGGGCGGCGTGCCCAAGAAGATTAACCCGGTGCTCGCGCCCAAGGACGTCGCCGACATGCAGGAAGTGGTCAAGATGATCTACCTCGACGATCAAATCCGCGATTACATCCTGAATCTGGTCCGCGCGACCCGCTCGCCGGCCGAGTTTAACCTGAACGACCTTGTCCCGCTGATCGATTTCGGCGCATCGCCGCGCGCGTCGATCTATTTGGGGACGGGCGCCCGGGCCGTGGCGTTTTTGGCCGGCCGTGGCTACGTCACGCCGCAAGACGTCAAGACCATCGCCTACGACGTGCTGCGGCACCGCGTGATTTTGACCTACGAAGCCGAAGCCGAACAAGTGACTCCCGAAAACGTGATCGAGAAGATTCTCGAATCGGTCCCCGTACCTTAAGCAGTGCTCAGGAACCAGTGGTCAGTAAGCAGGAGTGGCTCGCAGCAGACGGAAGAAAGGAACGAGATTATGCCCCAACAAGTGTCCGACATCCTGAAAAAGGTCCAGCGGATCGAGATCGTCGCCAATCGCACGGTCGACGACCTGTTTGCCGGCCAATACCGGAGCGTCTTTCGGGGCCGCGGCATGGAATTCGACGAGGTCCGCGAGTATCAGCCGGGCGACGACATCCGGACGATCGACTGGAACGTCACGGCCCGGTCGACCACGCCGTTCATCAAGCGGTTTGTCGAGGAACGCGAGTTGACCGTGGTCTTTGTGGTCGACATATCGGCTTCGGGCGCGTTCGGCTCGGTCGACCGCTCGAAGCTCGACACGGTGGTCGAGGTGGCCGCGAGCCTGATGTTCTCGGCGCTGAAAAACAACGACAAGGTCGGCTTGCTCACGTTCTGCGACGACGTGATCGATTATCTTCCGCCGCGCAAGGGCAAGTCGAACGTGCTGCACCTGATTCGCGAGCTGGTCGCCGTCGAGCCGGTCGCCCGGCCAACGAACCTGGCCGCGGCGCTCGACTATCTCAACCGCGTCCAGAAACGCCGCGCGGTCGTCTTCCTTTTGAGCGACTTTCTCGCGCCCGAGGCCCCCAAAACCCTGGCCGTCTCGAACCGCCGGCACGATCTGGTCGGCGTGACGATTTCCGACCCGCGCGAGCAGGTTCTGCCCGACGTCGGTTTCATCACGATGGTCGATCCGGAGACGGGCGAGCAGGTCGAGCTGGACACGCGCCACCCGGAGGTGCGTCGTCTGTTCGCCGAGCGGAGCGCGAAGCGTCG
>JAFGIR010000459.1 GCA_016929515.1 Pirellulales bacterium
CTGGTTCCTCGACGTCGACGGAAACGGCCGCTGGAGCGATCCGGACCGGTACTTCGAGTTGGGCGACAAGGAAGGCAAGCCCGTCGTGGGCGATTGGAACCACGACGGAATCGACGACGTGGGCGTGTTCCACGACGGCCAGTGGCAACTCGACAGCAACGGCAACCAGAAGTTCGACGCGCAAGACCGGGTCTTCGCCATGGGTGGGCCGGGCGACCTGCCCATCGCGGGCGATTTTGACGGCGACGGCACCGACCAGGTCGGCGTCTATCGCGGCGGTCCCACGCCCGACCGGCAAGCAGCACAGTAGGCCTTGTGAGAAGCAGTGCACGCTGCGTGCGAGTACGCCCCTTACTGGAGGGTGTTTCAAAACTGTCATCCTGAGCGCAGCGAAGGATGTCGGTTTTTGCGGTCGGAGAGATCCTTCGCTACGCTCAGGATGACAGGAACCGGGCCCCTGGTTCTGAAATTCTGAAATGCCCTTTACCGACTTCTGCTGCTCAGGGCGTACCACTCAACCGGTGCTCAAGCCGCGCGATGCCGGCCGCTCCGATGTAACCGGCGTCGCCGCCGAGCGAGGCAAAGTCGAGTTTGATCCGTTCGGCCAGCACGGGAAACGCGCGGCGATTGATTTCTTCCTTGATCTGCGCAAGAAACCGCCGACCCAATTCGGTCTTTTTGCCGCCGAAGGTCATGGCACCACCGAGCAACACGCCCTCTGGATCGATCGTGTGCATGAGCGACGTGATTCCGACGCCCAGGTAGCGAGCTGTTTGGTCGATGATCTCCAGCGACAGCCGATCGCCTTTTTCGGCTTCTTCGGCAACCAGTTTCGGCGAGAGGCCGGCTCCGTTGGCAATCCGCGCGGCCAACGAGCTTTCGCGCCCGGCGTCCAGGGCTTCCTGGGTCCGTTTGATGACGGCCGTGGCGCTGGCATACGCTTCGAGATGGCCCCGCTGGCCACAGCCGCACAGACGCGCGTCGTCACGGTCGTTGATAATCATGTGGCCACACTCGGCACCGTGGCTATTCTCGCCGCTGATGGACAAATCGCCGATGATGATCCCGCAACCGACGCCGGTTCCCAACGTTAGGAAAACCATGCTGTGCAACGCGCGTCCCGAGCCGATCCAATACTCGCCATAGGCGGCCGCGCCTGCGTCGTTGAAGAACGACGCCTTGAGGCCGCAGTGATGCTCCAGCCGGTCTCGAATGGGAAAGTCGTCCCAACCCCTGAGATTCACCGGCGCGACCAATCGGCCCGCCGCAATGTCCATGGTGCCGGGCGAACCCAGTCCCACTCGGGCGATGTCGGCATGTGACAAGCCAGCCTGGGCAATCGCGTCGCGGACGGCCTGGCCCATCCGTGCGGTCGCGTCCTCGGGTCCTCGTTCGGATTCGGTCGGAATGCTCAACCAGGACAACGACTGCCCAAGATCGTCGACCACGCCTACGCGGACATTCGTGCCCCCAAGATCGACCCCTACAAAGAAGGGGCTTATAGCACCCTTTCGATTAATTATCTGACGCTTCTCGGACATGATCAAAATACCTGATCGCTCAAACAGAAGCCGGGCAATTCAGTATAGGAACTGCCCTCGCGACAAGCAACAGGCAGCCAAGACGAAGCAACGGGGTCGCTAAGTCGTTTTGGGGAGGCCCGTTGCACAGATTGGAGAAGTGGCGGGAATTTGGGGGTAATCTGCGATTGTGCGAATCGACCATTTAGGGGAAAATGGGCAGCCACATTGATTCACGTTTACATGTCTGACTTGTTTTCGAAAGGGAGTTCGAACGGCCGATTGCGGACGCCTCCGCGCTAGAAGACCGAGCCCTTGGCACGTATTGTCGTGTCTTGCAGGGCTACTCGCCAACTAGCCGGTGCATGGTTCATGCTGTTGCTCGGTGCGACACGATGTCGTCATTCGACCGATGCGTCCGCCTGGCCTTGGTAAGGTGACACGGAGGTTGCCCGTCTTGCGTGTCTTTTCCGCGCATGTTTTGGCCGAGGGATAGTTGTCTCGGCCAAAGAAGCCTAGGACGAGTCGCTTCTGTCGCCATGGACGTCGCTGGCCGGAGGAGGCCGGCGTGGGTGAACTCGGTTCGCCCCCAGAGGAGGATCTTATGATTTGGTTGCAGACGGTCGCCTTGATGCTAGCCGCTCCGAACGGCGGTGATCCGGTACTTCTGGATTTCTATGCCGATTGGTGCGGGCCGTGTCGACAGATGTCGGCAACGATCGATCAACTCTCCGTGCGTGGTTACCCGGTCCGCAAGGTCAATATCGATCGGGATCGCGCCACGGCTCAGCAATACGGAGTCGAATCCGTTCCGACGTTCATTCTCGTCGCCAATGGGCAGGAAGTTGACCGAGCGGTGGGCATCACGAGCTACGACCGCTTCGCCCAGATGTTTCAAAAGGCAGCCGCTCTCCAGGCGAAGACGGCCTCCCCGCCGCCACCGGCCGAGATGCCGGCCAAGATGCCCTCGTCGGCCCCGTCGAGCGAGTCACTGCCGGTCGTGGCGACTGGGCCGTTATCCGACAACCTGGCGTCCCCGCTTGTGCCGGTCTCTTTCCCGACCGAGAAGCATTCCCCCAGCGGCGGTTCCGGCTGGGGTTTGCTCAGCACGGCGCAAGCCAATCCGAAGGAGACTGTTCAAGGAAACCCAGGCCTTGCGCGCCAAGCGTCGGCTGCCGGAACCGCGCCTTTGTCGACTCTGTCGCCCGACGCATCGTCTCCGGTGACCAATACCCAACTCATCGCTTCGACCGTTCGCCTGAGAATCGAAGATCCGAAGGGGCATTCGTGCGGTTCGGGCACGATCATCGACGCGCGCAACGGCTGGGCTTTGATTCTCACGTGCGGCCACCTGTTCCGCGATTCGAACGGAAACGGTCCGATCGACGTCGACCTGTTCGGCCCCGACGGTCCGCAGCGCGTGCGGGGTGAGTTGGTCTGCTACGACAGCGAGAAGTTGGACCTTGGGCTAATCAAGATCCGCGTGCCTGGCCGTGTTTGTGTTGCGCCGGTCGCGCCGGCCGACTATGCAATTGATGTTGGCTCGCCGGTGGCCAGCGCCGGGTGCAGCAACGGAGCCGATCCGACGGTCGTGCGAACACGTCTCCGAGCCAAAAACAAATTCCTCGGCCCACCGAATCTCCAGGCGGACGGCTTGCCCGTCGAAGGGCGGAGCGGTGGTGGGCTTTTCTCCTCCGAAGGCTACGTAATTGGTGTGTGCAACGCGGCCGATCCGACGGATAACGCCGGTCTGTACGCCGCGTTGCCGTCGATCCATGCCGAATTGGATCGCATGAATTTGTCGTATGTCTACCATCGGCCCTCGGGACGGCCGAGCGACCGGTGGACGCCCGTGCCGATTTCGCCGCAGGCCGACTTGGTGGCCATTACTCCGCCGGAGATGCCGTCGAAGATGCCGGCCCCGGCGGCGTTGGTCGATTCAGACTCCGGCCAACCTATCCTCACTTCGTCCCGTCAGACCGCGCCGCAAGGATTGGTCTCCCCGGCCAACGTGGACCAGCTCAGCCCCGAGGAAGTGGCCGCGCTCGAAGAAATCCGCCGTCGCAAGACGCAAGGCGCCGAGGTGATCATCATCATCCGTTCGCCGAACGACCCGACGGGCAAGAGCGAGATATTGCGGCTCGACCGCGCCTCGCCCGCGTTCCTGCAGCAGGCAGCTTCCGAATCGTCGGCCGGCGCGGCAGGGCTGGTGCGGTAGCGTAGGGCACCCGAAAGCGGCCACCGCCCATCCCTCATCTCACACGTCGCTGATGAGCTTGTCGTAGAAGTCGACATAGGCGTCGCGGCGCGACTCGTCGGCCCGAGCGGCCATGGCTTCGCGCGGATGGGTGTTGTATTGGCCGGTCATGTGATACTGCGGGAAGGGTCCCCACTCGATGACCTGGCTCATCGGAATCATTTCGTCCTGCAACACCTGGTAGATCGGGCGGATGCTGAACTTCGGATTGCGGAGGAAACCGATCAGCAGTTCCATGGGACAGTTGCCGGCACCGCGTCCCAGGCCGGCCAGCGAGGCGTCGGCTCGATTGGCTCCGTGAATGATCGCTTCGATCGTGTTGGCAAACGCCAACTGCTGGTTGTTGTGGGCATGGATGCCGACTTCCTTGCCGGTGGCTCGGCCGTAGTCTTGATACTTCTTGACTAGCCGTTCGATCTGTTCGGCGTAGAGCGACCCGAAGCTGTCGACCACGACGAGCGTGCTGGCGGGCGAAGAAGCCAAGACTTCGAGGGCCTGATCGACTTCAGCCTGTTGCGCCGTCGACACGGCCATGAGATTGGCCGTCACCTCGTAGCCTTTGTCGGCGGCGTCCTTGATCATGTCGGCCGCTTCGGAAACCTGATGAACGTAGAACGCCACGCGGATGCAGTCGAGAACGCTCTTGTCTTTGGGTAGGATATCGGTCCGCCAGTCGGACTTGCCTGCGTCGGCCATGGCGGTCAGCTTCAGGTTCGTGTCGTTCTCGCCGACGATCCGCCGGATATCGTCCTCATCGCAATGGCGCCAGGCGCCGAACCGGTCCTTAGCAAAAAGTTGCTTCGAGTTTTTGTAGCCGATCTCCATGTAGTCGATGCCCGCCGCCACGCACGCATCGTAAACGGCCTTGACGAAACCGTCCTCGAAGGCATGGTCGTTAATCAGCCCACCGTCGCGAACGGTGCAATCCAAGACCTTCAGTTCTGGCCGATAGGTAATCCATGGTGCAGTCGACATAATCGATACCTCTTCGGTGTCGGCCGGGGAGCCGCACTCAATGCGCAAAATGAAACACTTCGATCAAACGAACAACTCGTCTAATTCTACGTTGCCGACAATCCATGTCAAAAAGCATCCATTGACCCAGTCGTGGACTTCACCCCCCGGCCATGCGGCTTCGCGCGGCTTCAGACCATTGCAGCGGGCGTCGGCGACCGTTATAGTTGGCGTTTTCGGTCTGACCCGGGCAAGCCATTTCGCGGGTGAGGTTTCAGCGTTTGGACGCGAATTCTGTTTTTCAGCGGTTTCTCGACTCGTTCCGACCCATGCAACTCTACTTGATTCGTCACGGTGAAAGCACCTACAACGTCGAAGGGCGGATCCAGGGACAATCCGACCCGGGACTGTCCGAGTTGGGTCGACGTCAAGCGCAAGCGATCGCCCGGCGACTAGCGAAGTCGCCGATCGGTGTCATCTTTGCCAGCCCGTTGCGCCGCGCGACAGAGACGGCCGAATTCCTGGCCGGCGCGCTGAATCTCGATATCCAGTTCGATCCTCGTTTGAAGGAAATCGATGCGGGCGAGTTTCAGGACCTGCTGCGTGCGGACGTCCGGCACCGGTTTCCCGACGCTGTCGGACGTTGGCGCAGCGGGGAATTGGACTTTGCTTTCCCGGGTGGTGAGTCGCGCCGCCAACTGATCGCGCGTGGACGGGAAGCTCTGCTGTCGGTGTCTCACGCCGGCCACGACCATGCGGCAATCGTCTCGCACGGCGGGTTGCTGCTGGCCGCGATGAAGGCCGTGCTCGGCATCGCGTCCGACGCACCGCCGCTTGGCATGGAAAACGCTTCGATCACGCGGCTTGCCGTCGACGGCGACGATCGGGTCGAACTGGTCGAGTTCAATAGCGTAGAGCACCTCGCGGGCATCGAGTCGCCCAAGGATTGCTGAAAAACGAGGAGCTTCCCGGCTCGGCTACTTCGGGCTGCTACTGCCGGCGGCTCGCGCCACCCGAGGCTTCGGCCCCACGGCAACCGCAATCCAACCGTCTTCGATGGTCATTTGCGTTACGGCCAGATCGTCCATCTTGGGATGATTGCGGATGCGATCGGGCACAAGCTCTCGCGTTCCGTTTTTCGAGAAGATCTTGCTGAAGATCCCTCGCAACGCAAACTGCGCGCTGGTTCGCACGCGGCGGCCGGGCAACTGAACCCTGCCGTCGCGGACCAGTTCGGCCGACAGTCCGTCGACGCGCGGACTGTAGTGCACACGCACCTCGAAATTCTTCCAGGTCCGAGGCGATTCCCGGAGCCGGGCGATGGCCAGATGGATCGTGATACGCCCGTCCTCGCACAGGACGCGAACCGCGTCTTTCTCGGCAAAGGTAATGACGACATCATCGTGGTTGGTCGATCGCTGCTCCAACTCGGGCCGGTGGAGCCGCCGAGCCAGCCGGGATCGCAACTCGGGAAGCGTAAACGTCTTGCCGTCGAGCGCCAATTGTTCGACCAGGTTGTTCAACACGCTCTGATGCACCTGGAAACTCGCCAGGCTATTGCCGGGCGCCATCGGGCGAGGCGTGTGCGCGCCCAGTTGCCGCGGCGACGCGACTCGCAGTCGCATGGTCAAACGGTCCTTCGTCGTTCCGGCGTCGACCATTCTGGGCCCCAGCGCCATGCCTTGCATCGGTTCGAGGATCTTCGCTTCGAGCCTTTTCGAAAAGTCGGTCAACCGGGCGTCGGCTTCCTCGTCGATCCGTTGCTTGGCTCGTTGAGCCACCTTTCGCTCGATCTCGCGCCGCACTTCCGAACGTTTCATGTCGTGCTGCGTCCGGGCCACGTTTTGGATCAACGCTCCGACCAGTGGCACGCCGTCGAACGTAGTCTGCAACCGTCGCAGCCGTGTCCTGTTCGTGACATCCTGGACCTCGGACGGCCAAAGCGTCAAACCTCCGACGGTCAACTCCATTGGCTTGCGGACCGTGTAACGCGATTCACTCGAATTCTGGAATATGGCCGGACCATTGTTCGACGAAGTCAAGGCAGCAACCTCGCCGGTGATTTCCAGAGCCAGACGAATTCGATGCGAGTCCGGAATCAAGCGAATTCCCACTTCCGTCGCCGTCAGACTCTCGCCCTGAACCGGGTTGCCCAAGATCGTGTCGCGGACGTGTTGATACTCCGGCAATCGCTCCGGGATCAGGCGATTCAAAAGACTCTCGCTGAGCACCATTCGAAGATTCGCGTTGCGATAGTGCATCGCCATGCTGCGGTGCAGATCCTTCGCCGGACCTTCCGAACGGATGCCAAGCCACAGAAGGTCGTCCGCCAATCGGCGCGCGTCGCTCGCCCGGCCCGTCCGCTCGTATTGTTCCAGCGCGTCAAGCAGGTCGGCGCGGTCCGGCGGCGCGGCTGCCATGCGACGAAGCTCACCGGCCAATCGGTCCAACGGCTCCTTGGCCAAGAAATCACGCTGCGACTCCGTCAAGGGCGCGACGGCCACCCGACCAAGAATGCGCCGCGCCAAGGCCTTTCGCCGGGCAGGGTCGGTCGGATCGTTGTTGCGCGAGGCCTCTTGAATCGCGTCGAGCAACAGATACTCGTGCCAGGCTTGCCCGTGGGCCGAACCCTGAATTAGTACGTCGACGTCGGATAAAGCCAATTGGAAACGGCTCAAGTCGACTTCGGGCACATCGGACGGAGAATCGAACGGCGGCAGAACATATTGCCAAACGTCCAAACGTCGTTGAAGCGCATAGCCCGCTCGACGCAAACGCGTCGCCAAGGCCGGGTCCTTCAGTCGGGTCGCCAGCGAACCGGTCTGCGCAACCATTTCTCGCAGGCGTGCATAGCTCGTGGGCACGAGCTTTGGACGATCGTCGACAATCTCGCCGAGGTGGCGCAGCTCGTGTTCGGCTTGTTTGGCCCAGGCGGCGGTCTCCTCATTTTTCAGGAGTTCGGCCAATTGAGCGTAGAGCGATTCGGGCGGGCACCAAATCGAGCCGGACTTGCCCTCTTTCGGCTCATTTGATTCCGACGGAGACAACGATGATCGCTGGTCGGTTTCAACCGGAGGCACCGGCTCGCGCCGGGGCGTCGAGCGACATGCAACCAGCGGAACAAGCCGCAGTTCTTTCCAGCCCGGCTCGGTTTCGAGCGGCTCGATCGCAACCAATGCCGCTTCAGCCGGACCCTCATTGGAACCTTGCGACGTTACGTCGGGCAACGACTCGACCACGGATCGATCCAACCGGTCGATCATCGGCCCTTCGACGGTCTCGTTGTCGAAGTCGGGCGGAAGCCCCGGCAGAATGACCTCCCGCGCGGCCGGTTGGACAGGCTGAGAAGCCAGTTTCGCGGAAGGGGCGGCCGGCCGCCAGCAGTCGGTGTCCGAAGACACCTCCGGCATCGCCCACGACTCGAGCTGCAACGGGCGCGTCGTCTTCCTGAAATGGAACGCCGACGATTTGCCGTGATGCGGTGAAACCGTCAAGTCCTTCCACGCCTTCGAAAGAGACTCCTCGGCCGTCCGATTTCGGGCAACGCGTTGCCAGGCGCGAGGCATGATCGCCACAAAAGCAAAGAGACCGGCTAATACCAACAAAAAGGGCCAGACCGGTTGAAGCCTTCCGCCGTCCATCACGACCCCCCAAGAGTCTAGTCTGAATCAACGGGAACACACCGTTCCACTTCGGATAAGATCGGTCGTTTGGGGCGAATGAATAGAACGCGAATTGTCAAGTTTGCCGATTCTTCTGGCAAAACGCGAGGAACTGGGACGAATCGTCGGGGGGTCTTGCCCTTCAAAACACGTTTTCCTTCGTCAAAAACGAAGGCAACCGGCTGAACGGGAGGACACATGCCAGAGAATGCTTCGGCGTGGAACCGCCCCCAAAACAGCCACCAGTGGGTGGCTCGTGGCCCGTCGAGCGATCGCCACCCGGCGATCAGATCGGTGCGTCGACCAGCACCGTGTCCTCGTGCTCGTAGCCCGGCGCACAGCAGCAGAGAAACTTGAGCACGCCTGTGCCCGTGTTGGTGATTTGGTGAACCGTGCCGGGTGGAATGGCCACGGCGTCGCCCGTGCCGACCGGCCGACGTTCGCCGTCGAGGCA
>JAFGIR010000460.1 GCA_016929515.1 Pirellulales bacterium
ACGAGATTGACGATCCGCGGATGGTTGTTGGCCATCGCCAATTCGAGCGGACTCTGATTGGCCGAGTTCGTCGCCCGCCAATCGGCGCCGTGTTCGAGAAGCACCGTCAGGGTCGCCTCGTCACCGCTGCTGGCGGCGAAATGGCAAGCGGTCCAGTCCGACTTCGTCTTCGCCTCGACGTCGGCACCGTGGTCGAGCAACAAACGAACGAGGTCCGCGCGGCGATTGATGACGGCGCCGTGCAACGGCGAGGAACCATCGGAGGACGATCGGGTGTTGACGTCCGCCCCGCGTTCGAGAAGAAGTCGCACGACGTCCTCGTGGCCCTCGGCCGCCGCGTGGTGCAAGGGCGACCAACCGCTGTCGACCGTCAGCCGGGCATCGTTGTCGAGCAGCAACCGGGCCGCCTCGACCTGCCCCCAACAGGCCGCGTATTGCAACGGCGTAAACCCGACCAGATCCGTCCCGTTGGCCGACGCCGGATTGGCCAACAAGAGCTGTTCGAGTCGCGCGACATTTCCCTTCGCTGCCGCGCGATGAACGGCCATCGTTCCACGGCGCATGAATCGCCAGACAAAGAACAGCGTTGCCAGAAGCACGCACAGCGGCAACGATACAATTACCCAGGAAGGCAAGGGCATCCCGATTTCCTTGTTAGTCCCGTTTCCTCACACTTACGCGCTGCGGCCGATCAACACGCCTCGACGTACCGCGCGATCAACCACCAACAAGGCTACTAAACGCCGGAGAGACAATTGAGCGAGGCCGGTTTCTTCGCCGAAACGCGAAGCCGCCACGCTGCCTTGCCCAGCGTCAATAGGTGTCATTTTAACTCCACTCGGCTGTCGGGGCAAGCGCGGGCACTGGTAGGGACGCCCCCCGGGGCACAAATGGCTCGCTAGAAAGCCACCGGCACGAACAAAGATCAACCCAAGGACGTCAAAACCTCTTCAATTTTCGCCGAGAGCTGGGCCACGCTCACGCCGCGAACCAGGAATTTCTTCTGACGCGATGTGGGCCCGGAGAGGAGTTCGAACTGCGATTTGCGCAGCGACAACCGTTTGCTCAGCAGCGCGATGATGGCCATGTTCGCCTTGCCCTTCTCCGGTGCTTGGGTCACCGAAATACGCAGCGAACCGTCTTGCGGAGCACGCAGTTCGTCGCGCTTCGCGCCGGCGTGGACCCGAACGGGCAGGATCGCCCCCTCGGCGTGGGCTTCCAAGTCGATCATCGGTCGATCCGTTCAAAAAGCGCGGAGCCAATGCGGACGATCGTCGCGCCTTCCTCGATGGCCGCTTCGAAATCGCCGCTCATGCCCATCGAAAGCTCGCCCAAAGTCACACCCTCGGGACAATCTGCCTGCGCTCGATCGCGAAGCTGCCGCAACGCGGTGAAATCGCCCCGGGCGGCGCCCACTCCGCCTTCGAGCGACGCCATCGCCATCAAGCCGCGCACTTCGACGTGGCGATAGTCGCCCAGCGTCTCGACCAATGGCCGAAGTTGATCCGGAGCCAGACCGTGCTTCTGGGCCTCGCCCGCGATGTTGATTTCCAACAGGACGGGCACGCGCCGCCGGAGCTCCTCGGCAATCCGGTCAACCGCGGCGAGCAATCGCGCGCTGTCGATCGATTCGATCATCGCCACCAGCGGCACGACGCGGCGGACTTTGTTCCTCTGCAAATGGCCGATCATGTGCCACTCGATCGGCAGATCGCCAAGCGCTTCTGCCTTGGAACAAAGCTGTTGGGGGCGGTTCTCGCCCAACGCCGTGCAGCCCGACTCGAACAGCGCGCGCGTTTCGCGCTGGCCGACGTACTTGGTCACGCCAAGGAGCCTGACCGCGTCGGCCTTTCGCCCCGCGCGGGCGGCGGCCTCGGCGATCCGAGCCTGGATCCGAGCCAGGTTTTCGGTGATTGTCCGGACTAGCTCACCCATCAAGATGGTTCTCGACCGTAATTCCGGCGTACGCGGCGTTGCCCAACAGAAGATACGATTCGTAGCGGCCGGCCAGACGCACCAGCTCCTTTGGATCGGCGACCGGCGTCATTTCGAGGTCTTCAACCAGCGTATCGTCGAGCCGGCTCAGCAGGTAGACGCTGCAATGATCCAAGGCGCGGGCCAACTGGATCGCGGTCACGGTGTCGTCGGCTTTACCCTGGTGAATTTGTTGCAGGGCCTCGTCGCGCGATCGGGCCGATATCAGGTACTCGACGGCCGTTCCCGGCGGCTCGGCCAGTTCCGTGCACAGGACCAGGGCTCCCCCCTCCTCGACCAGCCCGACGGCCGTCTCGACCGCCCGGCCCAGGTTTTCCCACGTCTGTTGCGACGCGTCGCCCTCCAACGCGGCAAGGACCAGATTCACGCGGCGCGGAACCGACTCGTGCCAAAGGGATGAAAAAAGCCGCATCCCACGGTGGTGAACCGCGTCCGCGCGGCCGGCCAAGATCTGATGAACCCGATCGCCCCCGGCCGGCAGCACTTGAACCGCAAAGGCAATGCCCAGCAGCCAGGCCACTTCGTCCACTTCCCGGTGGAGACGTTTCCGGCCGCGTCCGCGCGCGTCGAGCGTGTCGGTCGAGTGAAAACGGCGAAGCGTCGCGGCGTCGGAAAACGCCGGATAGATCGGTGTATGCACGCCATAGTAGCCGGCCACCGAGACCCCCCGAAAACAACCCAGCGGCAACACCAGATCGGCGTCGACGATCGCGCGATGCAGAAAAACGGCCTGGCCTTGCTCGGTCGTCGCCAGATAGGCCAGCGTCTCGCGTTCGTCGGGCGCGTGGGCAAGCGACACGACCTGGCCGCGGATATCCTCCGGCAACAAGCCGCATGGATCGCTGCCCGTCGACGCGGCCGGCCGCAACACGGTAATCGCCTCGGGATCGACGTTCCCTTCGATCAGGCACTCGACGGTGGCGGCGACGATTTCGGCTAACCCCGGCACCTCTTCCGACAGGGCCAACACAACGCGGTCGCCCGGCGTAATGATCGCGGAGAAGGGGGGGTAGTCGAGTGGCTCGGCTAACGCCCGACGCAATTCCGCCTGAATATCCGCGACCGGCTCGACCTTGGGCGATCCGAATTGGCCCAGCAAGGCACCCTCGGACGGATCCACGGCAAGCGAAGCGTCAAGACCGTATCTCAAAAGAGGAATCATAGCGAGAAAATGCCGCACTTGGGGTAAACAGGAAGAATCGCCCGACTTTGTGCAACGTTGATTTTATCAGCACAATCCATGATCGGTCAAGAAGTCGAGGTTTACGCAAAGCCAACAATCGCGAATAATTGGTCGCTCGATTCGCGCCAAGCGAGGTTGCTCGCCGAACGGCGGTCGCCGGATCGAAGCCAAAGAAAATTTCTCGGCGATGCACTTGTTGCCGATTGGCCTGCCCAATAGGAAAACCCGACCATGCAAACCGGAAGGAAAACGGTAATGAGAAATCACCCAAACGTGAGTTGCCCGTCAACATTCGCCTCGCTTCGGCCGGCGGCCCTGCAAGCAACCCTGGTCGCGCTGATGCTGGGGCTAGTCGCCGTTGCGGGTTGCGGCAAGAGTGAAAAGCCGGCGTCGGAACCGGCGCCTTCGGAAGAAACGGCCGCGCGGCCCGAGGTGGGCAAATCGCCCTCGGCGTCCGAGCCGGCGAAACGACTGCCGACGCCGCAGCCGCCCGAAAGCCAACCGACGGCCAAGGAAATTCTCCAAGAGATGGTCAAAGCCTACAAGTATACCCCCAGCTACGCCGACGGGGGCCGCGTCCGGCTCAGCGCCGTGCTCGAAGGCAAGCCAAAGAGCGATGTGTTCCCCTGCACGGTTGCCATGGTCCGGCCGAACAAGCTCCGATTGCACTGCAACCAGGCGGTTGCGATATGCGATGGCGAGACGTTCAACGGTTTTGCCACGAGCATGCCGGGCATGGTTCTCGAACGGCCGGCCCCGCCGCTGTTGAGCCTCGAAACGCTTCTGGGCGACGTGGCCTTGGCCACGTCGATGGCGCAAGGCCCGACGAGCGTCTACAGTTGGCTGCCGATCCAGACCATTTTGTTGATGGCCGACGACCCGCTGAATACGCTGCTCTATCAGGTAAGCGACACCCGCCTGCTCAAGCCGGCCAAGATCGACGACTACGACTGCCATCGCATCGAAATCACGCGTCCCGATGGAAAGGGCGTCTTCTGGATCGACCGCAAGACGTTCGCCTTGCGGCGTTTTGAGTATCCGGTCGAGTTATTGCGGGTCGGGATGCAGATGGGAACGGACGTCGATCTGTCGCTGGTGGCCGATTTCACCGACGCCCAACTCGCCCAGCCCGTCGACCCGAACGCCTTCGCTTTCGAAACGCCCCCCAAGGCAAAGGTCGTCTCGGAGTTGGTGCCGTCGAGCGTCGCGTTGTTGGGCAAACGGTCGAAGGACTTCATCTTCGTCGCGCTGGACAACAAACCGGTGACGCTCACGTCGCTGGCCGGCAAGATCGCGGTGATCGAATTCTGGGCCACCTGGTGCGGACCGTGCCGCGAGACGCTTCCCCATCTGGAGCAACTCTACGAACGCTACAAAGACAATGACAAAATTCAATTCCTGGCCGTGAGTATCGACGCCGTGAGCACGGCGGACGGCGACCTGCAAAAAGTCTTCGACGAACTGGGCGTGCACGTGCCCATCTATCGCGATTCGAAGCAATATGCCGATTCGGCGTTCGAAATCCAGGGCATTCCCTCGACCGTGATCCTCGGACCGAAGGGAACGATTCAGAGCTACCAGGAGGGAGGTGGTCCGATGGCGGTCGACCAGGTGGCCAAGGACGTCAACATGCTTCTGAATGGACAGAGTCCGTCCGACGCGCAACGAAAGGATTTCGACGAGATGACGGTCGAGTATCGGCGGCTCGCGGGCGAGATGCTCCGCCGCGATTTGTTCGTCAGTCCGGCGGCCATGCAGGAGGAAATTCCGCAGTCGACCCTCGCCGAAAAGAGCGACCCCCGCGCGATGCAACTTGCCCCGCTGTGGACGTGCAACGAGATCGAGATGCCAGGCTGTCTGCTCCCCGTGGTCGAGCCCGACGGGCAAACGCGATTGCTCGTGATCGACGGCGGCAAGCGGATCGTGGAACTCAACGCCCAAGGCGGCGTCGTTGCCCGGCGAGGCCTCGACCTTCCGGCGGAAGAGTACGTCACGTTTCTTCGCTCGGCCAGGGGCGGCGACGGCCAGCGCTACCTCGTCGGCGCGGCCCCCTACATGCAGCAGGTTCACGTGTACGATGGGCAGTTGAAACGTCTTCTGAGCTTTCCGGACGACGCGCTGACCCACCCACACGCCGGAATCGGCGACGTTCAGATTGCCGACCTGGACGGCAACGGCTCGCTCGAAATCTGCGTCGGCTATCGCGGCGTGGTCGGCGTCAAGGCCGTCTCGCCGCGCGGCGAAATCCTCTGGTCCGAACGTTCGTTCGGCAACATTCTGAAGATGGCCGTCGGCGGGCCCGAAACGGGCGGTCGCCGCCTCTTCGCGACCAACGACCGGATCGCGCTCGTGACGTTCGACGGGCAAGGCAAGGTGGCCGGTAAATTAGATTTGCCCGGGCGGCTGCTCTACTGGGTGGCCGCGGCCGACTTGAACCAAGACGGCCAGACGCAACTATGCGGCCTGTCGGCGCCCCGGCTGGGTGAGAACGTGGCCGTGGGGCTGAGTCCCTCCGGCGAGTTGCTCTGGAACTACGAGCTGCCCAAGGGGATGCCAGGCAACTCGGTCGAGTTGGTTTTGCCCGCCTGGCTCGGAGCCGGCCAGTCCGGCCAATGGCTGATGGTTGGCGCGGACGGTTCGCTCCACGTCGTTTCGGCCGAGGGCAAGCCCCTCGACCGGTTTAATTACGGCGAGATGATCATGGGGATCGCGTTTGCCCGGCTCGACGGAAAGCCCACCCTGTTGGTCTCGACGCGAGGCAAGGTCGAGGCCTGGGCCGTCACGTGGCCCGGCAACGCACAGGGCGACTAGTCGACCCTTGCGGCATGTGTTATCCTGGGCGGTTTGGCTTTGGCCCGGCGGGGAAACGCTTCTGAGAACTTATCTCGGAACGCGGCTGAACCGGTCATCCTGAGCGAAGCGAAGGATCTCAAGTTGTTCGGCATAGACGAGATCCTTCGCTGCGCTCAGGATGACAGGCACGGGCTCAGGGCATGCCCGAACGGGCTCTACAAAGAGGATGCCGGAACAGGCTCTGCGAAACATTCAATCAACTAACGAAATTCAAATCACGGAGACCAACCATGTCCATCACTACCGAAGCCATGGCGGCCTGGTGCCGCACGCTCTTGGGCGCCGACCCCGCCGCGGCCAAGCTAACGCTCGAACAATACGTGGCCGCCGCGCCCCGCCTGAAGTCGTTGGCCGACGTCCCCAGCGGCACGCCCGTCCTCGTCCGGGGCGACGTCGACGCCAAGCCGGGCAAGGAGATCGGCGAGGGCGACATCCGCCTTCGCTCGATGAAAGACACGCTCGAATTCGGCCGCGGGCGAGGTTGGATTCAAATCATCTTCGGCCACATCGGACGCGAGCCGGAGAAGTCGCTCGACAAGGTGGCCAAGCGAATCGGCCAGATCCTCGGCTGCGAAGTCGCGTTTGTCGAAGACTGGCTCGACCCGGAGACCAACACCGTCAAGGATAATGTCGCCGAAATCGTCAAAGCGGCCGCGCCGGCCAGCGTCATCGTGCTCCAGAACACCCGCAAGTACGACATCGAGCGGGTCCTCTGGAAGGCCAAGCCGGCCGACGTCGACGACCTGGCCGAACCGCTGGCCAGGCTGGCCAACTCGATGGCCGAGCGGGTGGCCAAGGTCTATGTGAGCGAGGCGTTTTCGACGAACAACCTCGACGCGTCCGCCTGCGTGATCCCGGCCGCCATGGATCGCGTCGCGCTGGGCGACTACGTGGCTTCGCAGTTCGACGGGCCCTTGAAGGATTGCTTGAAGACACAAATGGTCATCTTCAGCGGCCTGAAGATCGACAAACTCAATAACCTCGAATCGATGATCGGCCGCGGTACGATTCGCCGCGTGCTGGCCGCGGGCTCGGTCGCCATGGCCTTGAAAAAAGCGGCCGCGCAGCTCGGCGGCGGCGACTTCCACCTGGGCCAAAGCGAAGACCCGGCCAACAAGGACGAGCCCTACTACATCCCGCCCGAGCGGATCGAACAAGCCAAGAAAATGCTCACCGAGGCGAAAGCCAAGGGCATCGAGTTCACCATGCCCGTCGATTTCGTCCTGGAGGACGGTCAGATTTCCGACGTGGTCGGCCCCGGCAACCAGCAGTTCGACGTCGGCCCCAAGTCGAGCAAGGTCTACGCCGAGGCGGTCACCCAATTCATCGCCGAGCAGAAGGACGCCACCGAGCCGGCCGTCGTTTTCCACAACGGCGTGTTCGGCATGTTCGAGGACGAGCGGTTCGAGACCGGCACCAAGACGTTCGTGCCCGAGCTGAAACGCATGACCGACGCGGGAATGAAGGTCTACGTCGGCGGCGGCGAAGGCGGCAAAGCACTCGAACGCTATGGCCGGGAAGACTGGGTTACTTGCAGCTTCACGGCCGGCGGCACCGTGCTAAAAGCGCTCGGTGGAAAGCAGATTCCCTATCTCGTAGCGTTGAACATGAAAGCCAACGAGTGATTGCCGAAAAAGCGAAACGCGGCATTTGCGACGTTGGCAACGCGAACATGCCGGCCAGGCCGCTTGAAACAAACACGTCGTTCGCGCGCCGACACGGCCACGCGCGGCCCGTTCCCGGGGACTGGCGTCGTCTCCGCGTCTTCACTCACCCTACGACGTCCTTGGCACGCTTCGTGCCTTGTGCAATAATCGAGCCGAACAGGATTGCTGTCGCGGTAGGAACGCCGGTTTCCCGGCGCCCCCCGCACGGATCCGTACGTGAAGGATTACTTCATACGGCTCTTACCTCGGGTA
>JAFGIR010000461.1 GCA_016929515.1 Pirellulales bacterium
AGCGATTTCTACGCAACGATCGCCGCGATGCTCGACCACGAGTTGCCTCAAGATGCCGGCGAGGACAGCTTCAACATGTTGCCGGTCCTGCTGGACAAGAGCCTGCCGGGGCCCATTCGCAAGTCGATCGTTCACCATTCGCACCACGGCATGTTCGCCATCCGTGGCGGCCCGTGGAAGCTTATCCTGGGGCAAGGCACGGGCAGCAATTTCACCAAGGACGAGATTCCCCCCGATGCCCCACCGGGCCAACTCTACAATCTCGTGGACGATCCGAAGGAGCAAAACAACCTCTACCGCCAGCGGCCCGACGTGGTCGAACGGCTCTCGAAGCTGTTGGACGAGCAGATCGAATCGGGCCGAACTCGTCCGTAGGATCTTTGTGGAAAAAGGGCTTCTTGCCGTTGGGCGTCCGAGAGCGGCGACCCGACGCTTCGGACTCGTGGGAAAAGAAAAGGAAGGCAGAATAGCCCGAATCGGCGAAAAATGGCGGGAAAATGGCCCCGAAACCCATTCCCCGGGAGACAAACCCAACCCTCAAATGATTTCCTCCCCGCAGAGGGTATAATAGTGGGACGGGACAACCGGCCGAATTTTTCTCGACGACGCTACGATGAACGAAATCCAGTGGTACTACGCGCGCGATGACCAGCGGTTTGGACCGCTCTCGACGGCCGATATCAAGCGGCTGGCCGATCGCGGCAAGCTCACGCCCCACGATCTGGTCTGGCGCGAGGGCATGACCGATTGGACGGAAGCTGAGCAGATCAAAGGGCTTTTCCAGCCGGCCCCGCCGCAACCGCCTCCTGCGGCTTCGCCCGAGGTCCAGCAGCCGCCCGGCGCCGCAATCAGCCCGGCACAACCCGACCATCCCCGCGTGCCGCGTCCCGCCCGGCATCTGGTCGAAGTCGTCATCGCGCTGGCCCGGCGAAACACGTCCGAAACGTTCGTCGAATCGAGTACGGCGTTGTTCGCTCTCTTGGGCCACTACGCCATGTATGCGGCCATGCTGCTGGTGCTGGCGGCCGGCGTGGCGGTCACCGCTCACGAATCGGCCGCCGATTCGATCCTGTTGGCCGTCGTGGCGATTCCCGCCTTGGCCGTGCTGCAATTCGCGGCCCGCCGGTTCTGCGAGGCGTTGGATCGGCTCAACCGATCGACCCGCGCCGAGATCGCCTCGACCCTGCTTCTCGATCTCCTCGGCACGGTCAGCATGGTGCTGGGCATCGTTTTGCTGTTGGCCGTGGCGGGCTGGGCGATTGCCTCGGGCGAATATCTTTGGATACTGACGGCCCTGTTGGCGTTCATCCTTTGCCAGCATCTGGCGACCGTCTGCTTCGTTCGCGTCGACGAGAACGTGATCGTCTCCGAGGAACTCTCGCCCGGCGAGGAGGCGCTCGGAACGCTCTTCGCCCTGTTGAAGGCCGCCGCGCGGCTCGTGCCGGTGGCCTTTGGGGCGGGCGTTTGCGTTCAAACCGTCGCGCTGCTGGTGGCCGCGGTTCAGTGTCTGCAAGGCGGCGACGCGATGGCCTCCGGCAAGCTGGCCCTTCCACTTGAAACGGGCACGCTCGCCCTCTACGCGGCGTTGCCCTTGCTCGGCTATCTGCTGTTTCTCTTGTTCGCCCTGATCTTCGACGTCCTCGACGGGCTGCTGACGCTCAGACAGCCGCACGAAGACCAGTAGGCCGCGTTTCGGACAACCTCTACAGTGCCTCGACCACCAGGTCGCCGACCTCCCGCGTGCCGTAGCCCATCTTGCCGGCGGCCTGGCTTTTCATTTTCGTGCCGGTGACCGTTTGGATGGCCTTGATGACTCGGGCCGCCGCCTTTTCGTAGCCGGCTTGCTCCAGGAGCATCGCGGCCGCGGCGATCGTGGCGATTGGGTTGATGACGTTCTTGCCCGTGTACTTCGGCGCGCTCCCGCCCATCGGCTCGAACATGCTGGTTCCGCCGGGCTCGGGATTGATGTTTCCGCCGGCCGCCACGCCCATCCCGCCTTGCAGGATGCCCGCCAGGTCGGTAATGATGTCGCCGAACATGTTCGTCGTGACGATCACGTCGTAGTACTCCGGGTTCTTGACCATCCACATGCAACACGCGTCGACGTGGTTGTAGTCGGTCTTGATGTCCGGATATTCCTGGGCCACTTCTTGGAACGTCCGCCACCAGAGGTCGTGGCCATAGGTCAACACGTTCGTCTTGGCCACCAGCGTGAGTTGCTTCTTCTTGTTGCGCTTCCGCGTGTATTCGAACGCCCAGCGAATGCACCGCTCGCAGCCCTTGCGGGTGTAGATGGCCGTTTGGATAGCGACTTCGTCGGGCGTGCCTTTCTTCAGAAACCCGCCCGTGCCGGTGTACATGTCCTCGGTGTTCTCGCGGACGACGACAAAATCGAGGTCCTCCGGCCCACGCCCGGCCAGCGGCGTCTCGACGCCCGGGTAGAGCTTGACCGGGCGGAGATTGATGTACTGGTCGAAATGGAACCGCAGCGCCAGGAGCAAGCCTTTTTCGAGGATGCCGGGCGCGACGTCCGGATGGCCCACCGCACCGAGCAGAATCGAATCGAACGTGGCCAGCTCTTCGAGCGAGCCGGGGGGCAGGATCTCGCCCGTTTTCAAGTAGCGGTCGCCCCCGAAGTCGAAATCCTTCGATTCGTACTCGATTCCTTCGAGCCGGGCGACGGCGTCGAGCACTTTCATACCCTCGGCGGCCACTTCCGGCCCGGTCCCGTCGCCGCCCATCACGGCGATACGCAGTTTGTCCTTCTTCGTCACGTCGGATTTCCTCTCGATTTATCGGTAAAATGTGGTTTGGCTGGCGGAACGGCGGCTCCGTCGCACGCCCCCGTCTCTGCTGAAGACAGCGACCCGGCCCGGGGGGTTCGGGGAAGCGGCGAACCCTCAATCGTACCACTCGGCCCGAAGCCGAACAACCTGGGCAGCCGGTCGCCCACGCGTCCGACGATCGCGAAGGCCAAGCCGCGCTTTGTGAAGAAGACGTCCTTTGGCACGAGCCGCGAAATGTGTCTGAACGAAGCCCCGGCGAAGCACGTCGGGCCCGGTGCGGCTCGTTGGGCGGCTCGTCGGGCGGCGTGGGCAATTTAGTCCCGGTCCCCTTGATTCTGGA
>JAFGIR010000462.1 GCA_016929515.1 Pirellulales bacterium
ACTCGTGGAACTGCTGGTAGTCATTGCGATCATCGGGATCTTGGTGGCGCTGCTGCTGCCGGCGGTGCAGGCGGCTCGCGAGGCGGCCCGACGCGTCCAATGCGGCAATCACCTGAAGCAGTTCGGCACGGCGGCGCAGGCTCACCTCAGCGCGCACGGGATCTTTCCGACCAACGGTTGGGGATGGCATTGGATCGGCGACCCGGACCGAGGTGTCGGCCGCCGTCAGCCGGGCGGCTGGATCTACAACGTGTTGCCGTACATGGAGCAGATAGATCTCTACAGTCTGCAGTCGGGCAAGGCAGTCGGAAGCTCGCAGCGTTTGGGTGCGGCCAAAGCGATGCTCGAGACGCCGATCGCAATTTTCAACTGTCCCAGTCGCCGGGAGGCAACCGTCTATCCAACCGGGTTGGCGGGCAGTTACGGTTCCATGCAGTCGAACCCGAACTACTCCGCGACGGTGACCGAAGTGGCTCGGAGTGACTACGCGTCCAACGGCGGAACGCTCTTCAGCGATCCGAGCAGCCACGGCTCGAACTTCAGTCACTGGGGGCCCGACGACATTGAAGACGGGGAGTCGGCCGCCGGAAATGTGAATTGGGACAAGATCTCCGCGGCAACCAATGGCGTGTTCTATCCGGCCAGCGAAGTCAAGCAGGCTGATATAGAAGACGGTACCAGTCACACGTATATGTTCGGTGAAAAGTATATCATGGTGGACTACTACACCACCGGGCAGGATGGGGGTGACAATGAAAACATGTGTACGGGGGACAACGGAGATATCACGCGTTGGGCTCGAAGCGGCACGGACGCCGATCAAGTGTATCGGCCCCGCCATGACACGCCGGGCTATTACAACTGGTATATTTTCGGTTCGGCTCATGCGGATGCTTTCAACATGGTCTTCTGTGACGGAAGCGTTCATGCGATCCCCTACGCGATCGACTACTACGACGTGCACCAACGGCTTGCCAATCGTAGAGATGGACTTCAGGTCGATCTGGACACGTTGTGATCTCCACGCTTGAGCGTTAGGGTTGTGTAAGATTGGCCATTTGAAGATCCATGAAGCACGATTACCGCTGTTGGTCATCCATCGGCCGTCAATTGCTACTGCGGAGCCCTATGGTTGGGAAACACGTACTCTTGGTTACCGTGGTGGTTTGCTGTGTGCTTGCTGTTTTCAGTTCGCTAGAAGCTGCTGACAAGTCCCGCATGTCGGCCGCAATCGAGTGGCCAACCATTACTAGAGAGTGCCGACCGTGGGCCTATTGGTGGTGGATGGGCAACGCCGTCAACCGGCCGGAGTTGACGCGGCATCTCGAAACCTACCGCAAGGCCGGCATGGGCGGGGTGCACATCGTGACCATCTATGGCGCCAAGGGCTGTGAAGACCAATACATCGACTTCCTCAGCCCGAAATGGATGGGCCTGCTTGCCCATACCGTGTCGGAAGCCGATCGGCTCGACATGGGCGTCGACATGACGCCCGGCAGCAAATGGCCCTACGGAGGGCCCTGGGTGAAGGACGAAGATTCGCCCATGAGGGTCCTGTTTCAAGAGTATCAGGTCGCAGCGGGCGGCCGCGTCGAACAACCCATCCGCCGCAAGGACGTCAAAGGAGCCCATGCACAACTCCAGTGCCTCATGGCGTTCTCCTCGGACGGTCGAATCGTCGATTTGACCGATCGCGTGGACCGCTCGGGCCGGCTCGATTGGACCGCGCCGAAAACGCCTTCGGAAAACTGGACGCTCTACGCGGTCTTTCAGGGGCGAACCTACCGAAGCGTCCGCGCTGCGTCCCCGGCGGCGGGAGGTAATGCCATCGATTTCTTCGACCAAGGATCGGTCAAACGCTATCTCGCTCGCTACGATGAGGCGTTCGCCGATTACCGAGGCAAGATGGTGCGAGCCTTCTACAACGATTCCTATGAACTGCCACGAGCCAACTGGACCGACCGGTTCTTCGACGAGTTTCAGCGGCGCCGCGGCTACGATCTACGGCGACATTTGCCCGCCTTGCGAGGCAAAGCCGACGCCGAGCTAGTGACCCGAGTTCAATCCGATTACCGAGAAACGGTCTCCGACTTGCTGCTTGATCGGTTCACCCTGCCCTGGGCGAAGTGGGCACACGGCAAGGGCGCGCTGACGCGCAACCAGGCTCACGGCACGCCGGCCAACGCCCTCGATCTGTATGCCGCGTCCGACATTCCGGCGACCGAAACATTTGGCACGGGCTGGCTCGATCGTGTTGGTGAGACGCCATTGGCTGGCAGTCCCCGGAGCTATGGTGGCAGCGATTTTCTCACTCTTAAGCTTGCCTCGTCGGCGGCCCACGTAGCCGGTCGGCCACGAACGGCTTGCGAAGTGTGTACTTGCCTGGGCGAACATTTTCGAGTGCCGCTGCGTCACGCAAAAGCCGAGATGGATCTGGTCCTCACCGCCGGAATCAACCATTTCTTTTATCACGGGATGACCTATTCGCCGAGCGATGCCGATTGGCCGGGCTGGATATTCTATGCGGCGACCAATTTCAGTCCGTCCAACACGTTCTGGCGCGACTTGCCGGCGTTGAATGCCTATGTCGCGCGATGTCAGTCGTTTCTCCAGGCTGGTCAGCCGGACAACGACGTCTTGCTCTATTTTCCGATTTATGATCTTTGGGCCACGCGGTCCGACTTGCAGTCAATGCTGCATCGATTAGTCATTCACGTGAAGGGCACACGATGGCTGAACGACCACATGCAGGACTTCTCCGTCGCGGCCAGTTCACTGCTTGATCGTGGTATCGATTTCGACTTTGTTTCCGATCGACAATTGCGCGGCGGGATCAAGGTGCGCGACGGGTTGTTGATCGGCGCCGATTCGTCGTACAAGGCCTTGGTTGTAGCGGGTTGTCGTTGGATGCCGCCAGAGACGCTCGAACGAATTGCCACGCTGGCCCGGGAGGGGGCCACGGTCATCGTTCTCGGGGATTTGCCCTTCGACGTTCCCGGCCTTGGCGATCTCGAAAATCGCCAAGCACGATTGGGCAAAGTAAGGGCCGAACTTGGTTCGGGCGGTAGGATTGGACGGGGGCGGTTAATTAGAAGTGACGATCTGCTGTCCGCGATCGATCGGGCGGGCATCCGACGTGAGGTCGTTACCGACTACGGTGTTAGGTTGGTCCGTCGGAAGAACGACAATGGCTGGACCTATTTTGTCATTAATCAAATGGACCGTCGTTTGGACGGTTGGGTGCCCTTGTCGGTCGAGGCGGCGTCGGTCGTCGTGTTCGATCCTCTTCACGAACGGCGTGGTTTGGGTGCGGTTCAACCGGCCCGATCGGGTCGCACCAAGGTCTATCTGCAACTCGATCGGGGTGAGTCGTTGGTGCTTCGCGCTTTGCGGGATAGCGTCAAAGGCCCAGCTTGGGTCTATTCGACGCCAAGCGGACAGCCGCGACGACTATCAGGTCTTTGGCAAGTGGCTTTCGTCGACGGCGGGCCTTCGCTTCCGGAATCGATCGAGATGCGGGAGCTCGCCTCATGGACAAATTGCCTTGGGAAAAACGACAGTGACGAGCAACTTGCTGCCCGGCGGGCTTTTTCCGGAACAGCTCGTTATGAAATCGACTTTTCCAAAACGGCCGACACAGCCGACGCTTGGGTGCTCGACTTGGGGCAGGTGGCCGACAGCGCGCGCGTAACTCTCAACGGCCAACGATTGGGCACCCTGTTTGCCCGACCGTTTTGTATATCGCTGGATGGGGCCTTACGCGACGGCGAAAATCACCTGGAGGTCGAGGTCACCAACTTGATGGCCAACCGAATCATCGACATGGAACGACGCGGGATTCCGTGGTGCAAATACTACTTTGTCTATATCCACTCGGGCCGATTTGACCGAAGCGGAAAACTACCTTCTTGGAAACCGTTTGATTCTGGCTTGCTTGGCCCGGTACGTTTGGTCCCCATGGCAACCACTACTAGGCCAGCCGGATGATGATTAGGATAGATGACGTTGGTGATAGGCTGAGCAACCGCACTGCTTCGATTGCCGTTTTGGTAGACGAGATTTGGTGCCTGCGTCCCAGTTGCACGGCTTGGGTTATATAGATGGGGCATCGGATACTACGTAGTGGGCGGACGAACTTCGAAGGCAACGGCAAAATTGAGGACGGAACTGGCGTGGCCGTGGCTGAGAGGATTCACAACGTCGCAGAAGTGAGACGATTCGATTATGGCTAATCCTATCTTGGGTGTTTTGCTGCTTGCCGTGGCCGGGCTGGCCGCCGGTAGCTTCTATATCCCTTTTCGACGTGTCCAAGGATGGTCGTGGGAGAGCTATTGGATTGTAAATGGTTTGTTCAGTTGGGTTATCGCTCCCTGGGTGGTCTGTCTGGTCGCCGTGCCCGATTTGTGGTCGGTTCTTTCGAACACACCGACGGAAACACTTCTCTGGTGCTACTTCTATGGCGTCCTGTATGGCATTGGTGGTCTCACATTCGGTCTATCGATGCGCTATTTGGGTATGTCGCTTGGGTACGCACTGGCGCTGGGGCTCTGTGCCGCGTTGGGTACCCTGGTCGTCCCGATTCATAATGGGCAGATCTGGCGACTTCTGGCCACTGGCTCCGGCCTGACGACACTAGCCGGTGTGGCCGTGTGTCTGGGTGGAATCGCCGTCTGTGGTTATGCCGGCGTGGCCAAGGAAAGAACGATGCCGGAGGACCAGAAGAAGGCGGCGATCGAGGAGTTCAATCTGGTCAAGGGATTCTGGGTTGCTGTTGTCGCCGGAATACTGAGTGCCTGCATGAGTTTTGGCATTACGGCCGGGGGACCCATTAAGGACTTGGCCAAGGAGTTGGGAAGCAGCGAATTGTGGAAGGGAACGCCGACGCTTATCGTCGTTTTGGCCGGCGCGTTCACGACCAACCTGATTTGGTGCGCCCGGCTGAATTTCAAAAACGGTTCGGCACGCGACTACTTCAACCTAAAAAAAATCTCTCTGCCCGTGCTTTTGGGAAACTACTTGTTCTCGGCCATGGCCGGGATTCTGTGGTATATGCAGTTCATGTTCTACACCATGGGCGACACGCAGATGGGCAAATATGGTTTTGCCAGTTGGTCGCTTCTCATGGCATTCGTTATCGTTTTCAGCAACGTTTGGGGCTTGGCTTTTCATGAGTGGCGGGGTGTCGGGCGGCGCGTCCTGAACCTAATCCTGGGCGGCATTGCCATACTCATCCTCTCGACCATCATTATTGGTTTTGGAAGCTACCTGAAACAAAAGGAAGAGAAGCAGTCTCAGGAGACTCCTTCGTCTGCAACAGTAATTTCAAAATTTGGCGGACAAACAAGATGGCAACTGACATGACGACACGCAAGGAAACGATGAGTTCGAAAGAACGCGTCCTTGCGGCAATCAACCACCAAACACCCGACCGTGTGCCGATCGATCTGGGCGGTAACCAGACGGGTATTCACAAGTTTGCCTATCAAGCGTTGATTGACCATTTGGGTATCAAGGACGAGATCCGCATCATGGACGCCGTGCAGCAGTTGGCCCAGCCGTGCGAGGAACTCCTCCAGCGGTTCCATGTTGACACGCGATACATTGCCGCTGGGGCGGCTGACGGATTCGACGGCACGATTCAAATCAATCGCCGGCGGGACCGAATCTGGCATGACCTGACCGATGAATTCGGTGTGGTCTGGAGCATGCCCGACAACCAGCGACTCTACATGGACATCTCGCACCATCCTCTGGCCGACGCGACGATCGAGGATTTGGGTGATTACCCGTTCCCGAAAGGCGACGATCCGGGCCGCTTCGAAGGCTTGCGCGACCGGGCACTTGCGATCACCAACGAAACGCCCTATGCCTTGGTGAGTGGAATCTGCGGCGTCGTTTACGAGACGTGTTGGTATATGCGGGGCCTTGAGGCATGGTACATCGACCTGCTGACTCAGCCGGAGTTCTGCGAGGCCCTGCTCGACAAGGTGTTGAGATTCTGGATGGACTGGGCTCGCGCTTTTCTCGATGAAGTAGGTGACCTGGTTGACGTGATCATGGTGGGCGACGATCTGGCCGGCCAGGATGGCCCATTGTTCCGGCCCGCCATCTACCGCCAAATGATCAAACCGCGACAGAAGCAACTCGTACAATACATTCGCTCGCGCACCCAGGCAAAAATGTGGTATCATACATGTGGAGCATGTCGGGAATATATTCCCGACCTGAGCGATAACGGAATAGATATTCTCAATCCGATTCAAATCAGTGCTAGCGACATGGATGTGGCCAAGTTAAAAAGGGACTTTGGCGACACGATGGTGTTGTGGGGTGGGGCGATCGATGCACAACACGTTCTTCCGGTGGTTACGTCCGAGGTGATTCGGGAAGAGGTCCGGCGTCATCTGGAAATCTTCAAGCCGGGCGGCGGCTACGTTTTCAACAACGTTCACAATATTCAGGCCGGGGTGCCGCCGGAGAACATCGTCGCCTTGTACGATGCGGCATATGAATTCGGGTTCTATCAGTAAGCTGGTCGAGAGAAGTCGGTGTACGGAGGTTGGCATGGATACGGCAACAATTGAGAAAGCGTATGCCTTGGCTAAGGAACGCTATGGCGAATTGGGCGTCGACGTCGAAGCGGCGACGCGGACCCTGGCCGGAGTGTCCGTCTCGTTGCATTGCTGGCAGGGCGACGACGTGGGTGGGTTCGAAAACGAGGGGGCCTTGGCCGACGGCGGCATTATGGCCACCGGGAACTATCCCGGTAAGGCCCGTAATGCCGATGAGCTTCGCGCCGACCTGGAGAAAGTCCTCGGTTTTCTACCGGGTCGGCACCGTCTGAACCTGCATGCTGTCTATCTGGAAACGGGTGGCCAGAAGGTCGAACGCGATCAGATCGAGGTGAAGCATTTCGAGCGTTGGATCGATTGGGCCAAGCAGCAACGGATCGGGATGGATTTCAACCCGACCTACTTCTCGCATCCGAAGGCGGCCGATGGTTTCACGCTGGCGCATCGCGACAGAAGTGTCCGCCGATTCTGGGTCGACCATGGCATTGCTTGCCGGCGGATCGGCGAGCAGATTGGGCGTCAACTTGGCACGACGTGCGTGACGAATTTCTGGATTCCCGATGGCTATAAAGACGTCACGATCGACCGGCTCGGGCCGCGTAGGCTGCTTGAGGATTCGTTAGACGCCATCTTTGCTGAACCCATCGACCCGGCCTGCAATCGTGACGCGATCGAGAGCAAGCTTTTTGGCATCGGCTCGGAGAGCTACGTGGTCGGCTCGCACGAGTTCTACCTAGGTTACGCGGTGCGAAACCAGAAGCTGCTGTGCCTCGACGCGGGTCACTTCCATCCGACCGAGACGATTGCCGACAAGATTTCCTCGGTGTTGGTCTTTCTCGACGAAATCTTGCTGCACGTCAGCCGTGGCGTCCGGTGGGACAGCGACCACGTCGTGACGGCTACCGACGATCTTCGGGCGATTGCTGAGGAAATCGTGCGAGGCCAGTTCCTTGGGCGAGTGCACATCGGGTTGGATTTCTTCGATGCCAGCATCAACCGCATTGCCGCCTGGACGATTGGCGCTCGGGCGGTGATTCGTCAGATCCTGATAGCGTTATTGGAGCCGATTCGTCAACTCCGCGAGATGGAGATCTCGGGTGATTTCAGCTCGCGGCTGGCCCTGGTCGAGGAATTCAAGACGTTCCCGTTTGGTGCCGTGTGGGACTATTACTGCCTGACCAACGACGTTCCCGTCGGCACTGACTGGATGACCGAAGTCCAACGGTACGAGAAAGATGTGCTCAGGAAGCGGGGTTAGGGCTGCTCCGTGGCACAATGGTCCATCGGCCGAGCGGGACCCGCCAGGTTAGTCGTCCTTCGGCATTCATGTTTCCAGTCAGATCGATGATCTTGTCTTTTGCAATGAGTTTGTCAGCGGACAGGCTGGGGTAGCGTGTCCGGCTCGGGATTCAAGGCTTCACGGTGCCCGGGCGGGCCGAGGAGAAATATCCCCGTCTGTCAAGCGCTTTCTCAGCAATGTCCTTGATCCGGTGTGGCTTGGGAGGCATGGGGAAGGCAAGTAAGGCGATGTCTCGATAATGGTCGGCGACGACCTTGGGTTGGGCGAGCCGGTCGTCGAAACGCCGAGGCCCGGTAATCACCTGTTCGCTTGCGACCAGTTTCTGCATGGATCGGGCGGGCGCGATCCAAGTTTCTCCGCTGCCGGTCCAGCCGGGGCCGGAGTTCAACGTGATGCTCAGTCCAAGCCGTGCCACCTCGGCGTTAAGATGTTTGAAGCAGTCTCGCCACTCGGGGTTCATGAATGGCACGGATCCCCGCCCGACGCGCCATCCTCGGGCACTTCGGCCGACGTCAACTTCCATCATCAAGAGACCGCCAATGCCGACGTGTCGCATGGCCTCCAGATCAGCCGCAATGCCCTCTCGCGATTGGTGGCCGTCGATCACGAACCAATAGACCCAAGGTTCGGCCGACTCGGGTGGCTGGTTGAACCCTTTTTCGAGGTCCACGATTGCCGTGGGACGTGGTTCCGGTCGGGAAGGCGTTTGCTCGTGAGCAGAAGCCATCGCCGCCAGCAAAACCGCGCAATATGCCAATGTCGTAGATCGCTTGAGCAGCATTTGTGAATCACCTGGGCACGACCTTCGGCGGGCGACGGACGCTGCGTGAACGGAACGTGGTCCATTGTCGCCCACGAGGATGGCCAGGTCAAGATTGCCGGAATCGCTTGACGAGTGGGTTGCTTGGGCTTCAGCTGGCGGAACGGCAGCACCGCCGAGAATCCGTCGAGAAATCCTACTCCTGTTTGTCGTCCTTCTTTTTGCCTTCCCAGACTTCCTTTAGGTCATCCGAGAATTGGTTGCGGATACCTTCGTCGGCAAGGATTTCCTCGGTCACGTCGAAGAGTTCCTGGCGGTGAAAGACGAGCAACTCGTAGCGGCCACACAACGTGACGGTGAGATACTCTCCCTTGGCGTCGCGGATCAATTCGACGAGATGAGCGAGGTTTTTTACTTTCGTGCCGTTGATCTTTTCGACCAAGGCAAACGAGACAGAATCGTAGCCCTTGGACGTCTCGTGCGGAAACAGCCGATAGCCTAGCACGACCAGTTCTTCGCCCGGGTAGTCCTGCCGGTCGTATTGGCGCGAGGGGACGGAATTGCCGTAGTATCGCATGTACATTTCGAGCGGGCCGAGCATCTTCGTGGCCAGCTCCTGGGTCATCGGCGTGAAGAGCATCGGGCCGTGGATGAAATAGCGAGGATAGTCGTTGCCCAGGAAGGGCATCAGTCGGTCGATGCTATTCGTCACGTCCACATTCACATCGAGTGTTTCACCATCGCGGAGGATTTTCAGAGGAACAGTGCCGTTGGCAGCCAATTGGGGAACAAGATAGATGAAGTTCAAGCGTAGATCATCACGAACTTCGACGTCGCCCTGTTGGTCAATCTTATGTTGGCCGATATGGGTGATGACGTCCCATCGCCGCAGCGGGCAATCGTCTTCCGCGACGCGTAGATCGCGAACCATCAGTCCGCCGTCGCCTCTTTTCAAACCTAATCTGTCGCGCAAGGCTTCGTTCTCGGTGGTTTGAAACCACGCGGCGCGAATCGCCGGCTTGCCATCGTAGGTGCCGTCGGCAACATCGTCGAGGAAGCGGGCGATTTCTTCAGCCGCGATGAGATAGCCGATGTTGTCTGCTTGGCTGATTTTGCTGAAGACTAACCCAACGATCTTGCCATCGACCACGGCTGGACCTCCGCTATTGCCGGGGTTGAGTGCCGCGTCGACCTGGATTCGCAGGGCGGCTCCGTCGTAGCTGAGTCTTGCATACTCGATGCGCGAGATGATTCCTTCGGTGATCGAGAGTTGGTCGCCACCTTCGGGATAGCCGTAGACGTTGACCGTATCTTTAATGTTCGGAAGTGCCTTGGCAAGGGATAGCGGCTTGCGGCCTTCAAAGAATGACTCATCTTCGGCCGTAACGATGGCCAGATCGAGATCGGGCGCGATGAACAACACTTTTCCGGTGACTTTCTCGGTCGATTGGTTTGCCTGGAGAAATACCTGGCTGGCATGCAGCACGACGTGGGCATTGGTGAGGATTCGATGGCCATCAATGATCACGCCGGAGCCAGACGTCTTGACAGAGTTTGCCTTGGTCCATGGTCGAACCAGATCGGGCGATCGTTGGGTTACGTGCAACTTGACCAATGAGTCAGTGACAGAGTCCTTGGCCAGGACTCCCGTTGAGGCCAACGTACACATGGTCCAAACGATGCAAACGCGAAGTCTCATATGATAATCTCCCAAAACAGTGTTGCGTCGCAGTTGTGCCGAGAGGGCGAGCCTGCCAATGAGTTGAGCATCTTGGGTGGCTCGCCGCTCGGCGGGAATCCCATCCTCGCGAGGGCCAACGTTGCCCTGCATTAATCGTAGTATCTCGGAGCCGGATTGTACAGGTATTCGGACGTCAATTGGGCTCCGGAACGGGAAGATCACTTTCCGTTGAGGCTTACGGGTGCTTGCTTAGACTGAAGATTGGCAGAAGGAGCGACAGACTGATTCCACCGACAACGACACCCATCATGGCGATCATGATCGGTTCAATCAGGCTGGTGGTAGTTTTCAAGGCAGTTTCGACCTCCTGGTCGTAGTAGCTGCTAATCCGTTGGAGGACATAATCCAGCTTCCCGGTTTCCTCGCCGGAAGCAATCATCTGGATCAGCACGTTGGGTATCAGGGGGTTGCCGGCCAAGGCTTCATGGATACACTGACCAGCCGTGACCTGGGCGAGCACTTGATCCCAGAGGTTCTTAAAATGAACATTGGCCGACACTTCACCGGACAGCTTGATGGCATCAACGACTGACACACCCGAAGCGATCATGGTAGCCAGAGTCCGAACGCTTCGACTGAGAACGACTTTGCAGTAGGTCTTGCCAATCAGAGGGCAGTGAATTTTGACCCAGTCCAAAAACAATCGGCCTTGGAGAGTGCGTTTGGCAAAGAAGAAACCGACGATGGCCGCAACGATCAACACAGCCCAGAGAAACCAATATCCAATCAGGACGCTTGAGATCCCCATTAAAATTTTGGTGGGGCCTGGCAGGTCGGTTCCACGGGCTTCGAACAGGGGAATGAACTTGGGCATGATATAGGTCAGCAGAAAAATAGTCACAGCGATGGCTACACAGATCATCACTGACGGATAAGCCATAGCCGCCCGGACTCGATTGCGATTTTCGACTTCCTTTCGGAGATAGCTGGCGATACGTTCGAGCATCTCTCCCAAGCTCCCGGTAGCCTCGGCCGCCTGGATCAGCGAGACATAAGTCTGATTAAAATGTCTGGGGTGTTTGGCCAGTGCCGAGGAAAAATCGCCGCCACCCTCGACCGTTTCATGAAGGTCCGTGAGAATGTCTCGTAGTGTCGAGTTCTCTTCCTGGGAGATGATTCCCGCTAGGGCCGCCGAGAGTGAAATGCCTGTGTCGACCATGATCGACAGTTGGCAAGTTGCATAGATAATCTGGTTCTTTGAGACGGGTTGTCGCCACAGAGGCGTAGCTTCGCGTTCCAGAAGACTGAGGATTTCGAACCCGTCACGACGCAATTGCTGTGTGGCATCGTCGGAACTGGTGGCGTCGAGCGTTCCTTCATGAGTGTTTCCCAAGGAATCACGGACACGATACTTATAGGGCATGATTGTATTTCTCCATCACCAAGCAGGGCGTGGTGTCGAGATGCCAGGCGGCGGTAGTCTACCGCAGTTCACCGGCGATTTGGAAGACTTCTTCGATGGTCGTAATTCCCTCATGGACTTTTCGAAAGCCATCGTGTCGTAAGGTGACCATACCTTCCTTGACGGCGATGTTCTTGATATTGGTGGTCGAGGGGTTGTTTGAGATGACATCTCGCAGTTCGTCATTGATAATCAGAAGCTCGTGTACGGCGATACGGCCCTTAAAGCCGGTGTTGCGGCAATGTCTGCAACCGATTCCCCTGAAGAAGTGATCGAATTTGTAACCCATACGATCCAACGTGCGGCGGATGTTCCTTGCCGGCTCATAAACTTCGCGACATTTGTGACATACACGTCGTATCAGGCGTTGAGCAAGCACCATATTCAACGCGGCACCAATCAGATAGGATTCGACACCCATGTTGATTAGCCGCGTGATGGCCGCGCAGGCGTCGTTTGTATGAAGCGTACTGAAGACCAGATGGCCGGTCAGGGCCGCTTGGATGGCGGTTCGAGCGGTTTCTTCGTCGCGGATTTCACCGACCATGATGATATCGGGGTCTTGTCGCAAGAGAGTTCGCAACGCCTTGGAAAACGTTAATCCGATCTTGTTCTGGACCTGAAACTGGTTGATCAAGGGTAAATGGTATTCGATCGGATCTTCGACCGTGCAAATGTTGTTTTCCATCGAGCTGATAGCGTTTAGTGCGGCGTAGAGAGTCGTCGATTTGCCGCTTCCGGTTGGACCGGTGGCCAGTACAATGCCATTGGGGGCTTGGATCTGGGTGCGAAACGTGGTGAGAACGTCCTCGGCAAAGCCGAGGTCTTCCAGGTTCAGCGAGACGCTTCGGGTGTCGAGCACTCGGATGACGGTTTTCTCACCGCGCTTCGTGGGGAAGGTGCTCACTCGCAAGTCGATCTTGCGCCCTTCAAGCATGACGTGGACGCGTCCGTCCTGAGGCATTCGCCGCTCGCTGATATCCATGGAGGCCATGATCTTCACGCGACTGCTGACAGCCGACAGGAGGTGCAACGGGACTTCAAGCGACTTGTGCAGGCGGCCATCGACGCGATACCGGACTCGCAGACATCGTTCTGCGGGCTCAATGTGGATATCGCTCGCGCCTTCGCGAACGGCATTGAAGATGATGTAGTTGACCAGTCGGATAACGGGAGATTGGCCGGCGATTTCCTCGATGTCTCCGATGTCCTCGATTGCGTCTTCAATCAAGGTGACATCGGCGGATTCGGAGTCCTCGATGATGTCATCGATGACAAAGACTCTTGAGTTGGGCAACGCGGTGATGATTCGGCGGATGTCGCGAGGTGTCGAGGCAACGATTTGGACCTGGAGATTTGTTAGTCCGTGCACTTCGTCGACTAAGAATAAGTTCGATGGTTCGGAGACGGCGACAATGAGCGTGCCTCGCACGATGAACAACGGCATGACCAAGTTGTTTTCAATGTACTCGCGAGGCAAAACATCGGCGACCTTGGGGTCGTGCATTCGTGCATCGAGTTTCGCGTATGGTACGCCGTACTCAGCCGCGAGGCATTCAACGATCTGGTCTTCCGAGCAGTAGTCCAGTTCAACGAGCACCTCGCCGAGCAGTTTGTTGCGTCCCCCTCTTGCCTGTTCGGCGAGCGCATCCTGCAATTGTCTTTCCGTGAGGTATCCCTCGGCGACCAAAAGATCACCAAGACGGCGAGGTGTGCTGACGTTGATGCTGGCCATGGTTAAACGTTACCTTGGGTGCCGGCCTATTGGAAACTCTTGACGGCGTCGATGACGCTGTGGAAGACGTCAATTTGTTGGTCGAGTCGTGTGATTTCGAGTATCTTGCGATTGGTTGTGTTCGTTGTGGCGATCTTAATTTGGCCTCCTCGCTGTCGCAGCGTGTCCTGCACGTTCAATAGGGCTGTCAGGCCGTCGCTGTCGAAATTCTCAGTGCTGTCAACGTCCAAGACGAGGTTGTAGCGATCGAGCGTGGACAGGTAAGCTTCGAACTGCTGGATCGTCTCACCGGCAAGTTCTTCTGGTGTGTGAATCACGATCACGTCACCAAAAATTTCACTTGGCAAGTTCAACATGGGGCTGCTCCTGGAAGACACACTCAATGGTCTCGAGCAAATGACGAGGGCTGAAAGGTTTGGCGATCAATTTACGGATATTTAGACGTTGGGCCAAGTCGTCACCACTAAGTTCAAGCCCTTTTGCGGTGAGCATGAGAACGGGCAAGTTCCGCGTCGAGTCGTGCCCGCGTAGCCGTTCCACTAAACCCACCCCGTTCAGACGCGGCATCTGGCAGTCAGTCACCAGGATATCGGGACGGTCAGCCAAGATGATTTCCCATGCATCCTCGCCGTCTTCTGCAGTTCGAACGTCGTAGCCGGCTTTCTTGATTTTATACTCCGCTGCGCGAAGTATCGGGATCTCGTCATCGCACAGGAGTACTTTCTTTGTCATCAATGGATTCTCCATGCTTGAGGAGAGTGGTGTTCGTTATGTATAGAAGCCAGGAATACCATTCGGGCATGCTCAGGCCATCTGGCCACTGCCGGGGATGGTGACGGCAAAGGTACTTCCCCGACCCAACGCGCTTTGTAGTGTCAGGGTTCCACCATGAACGTCTTCAATAATGTGTTTGGCCAGCGGCAGTCCCAAACCGGTCCCGGGGGCCATGTCTCTGTTTTTTTTCACGCGATAGAACTTCTCGAATACATGATCCGCATCATCCTCAGAAAGTCCCACGCCAGTATCCTCGACCTCGAAGCGAACATCCTTGTCGAGCATGCGGCTGCGCAGGGTGATCTGGCCACCCTCGGGCGTATACTTGATGGCGTTCGAAAGCAGATTGATTGCTGCTTGCAGAAGCATATCCCGGTCAGCCAGCAATCCGAGGTACATGGGGCTCAAATCGGCGATCAGCGTGATTTGTTTGGCTTCGGCGGACGGGCGAACGATGTTGATGGCTTCCTCAAGGATTTCGTTCAACGGTCTTGGCGTCTTGTCGACCTTGACGACACCGGCTTCCATGCGAGCCAAGTTCAGTAGATTCTCCACCAATCGTTGCAGGCGGTCAGCTTGACTGCTGATCACTTCGAGGAACTCTTCGCGAGTTTGCTCATCCTCGGCTTCGCCATCGGCGAGCAATTCGACGTAAGCCTTGATGCCGGCCAAGGGTGTCTTCATCTCGTGGCTTACCGAGGACACGAATTCGGCATTCCTGTGTTGCAGGGCCTTCGTCTCAGCGATGTCCCGCAACACGGCCACTGCGCCGGTGGATTCGGCGTCAGATTCGGACGAACCAGATGTGTCGGCAACCAACCTGCGTGCTGTGACCCGATACCATGCACGTTCGCCTGATTCGTCGGTGATTTCAATTTCATCACCACAATTCTGGGTGTTCTTGCGGTGACAAGTTGTGGTCAAGAGGTTGACCAAGTGTTCGCACTTGACCAATTCGTGGAGCATTCGGTTTTCGGTCGAAGTCGCATCAAAATTCAACAATGCTTCGGCACTTGGGTTGGCCAGGATGAGTTCGTCGAATTGATCGATCGCGAGGATAGGCTCCTCGATGCCGTGTAGGATGGCCTTGATCCGATCTCGTTCGTCGCTCGCCCGGCGGCAATGGATGTCGGCTGCATTTCGGACATGTTCAAGCTCTTGCACTTTTTCACACACCTCGATCAGGAGGACTGTCAGCCGGTCAGCAACATCTCTTAGGGGATGGTTAACCGGCAGAGAAGGCAATTGGGTATCGAAGGTGTCCGTTTGGAGTTCACTCGGCGAAATGCGTGTGAGACGGTCGAGGTAGCGGTGGGCCACTTTCATTTGCTTCTGGATTGGCCACATCCAAGCCCACGTGATCAAGGCGGCAATCGCCAGCCCAATGAGAAGGGAGCCTAATCGCACAAGCCAGGACCTATGGTCAACGAGGAAACCGGCCCCGGACGCTAGCACCAAGCCGCCTGAGAACACGAGAGCCAATACGGCCGACGGGTTGTAATCCCTAGCACGGTTCATCGAGACTCTCTGACCCGGGTTGCTACTGGAAATGGACATCGACGATCGGAAACGTGCTCAGTTGGCATCGGACAAGCAGGTAGCCCACGCTGTCTCGGGCGATCACGAATATGGGAGACCGCTGTTGTTCACACAGTGGAAACGCGACGATCGTTACTCTCTTGACCGATATCACGCTAAGCAAGGAGCAACAACGACAATTGCATTTAGGGATGATCACTCCAACAAAGGAGGACTGAAGTGAGTTGCACACGCGGGTCACCTAGTGAACGGCGAAGCTGGGGTCGAGTCGTTGCGCGTCGGCAAAACATGCGCGGGCTGCTTCGAATCGCTTGAGCTTGAGTTGCGTGCACCCCAATAAAAAGTAGGATAGGGCATCCGACTTGTCCAACGAAAGTGCTTGGTGTAGCACAAGTTGGGAAGATTCATAGTCCCCTTGACGGTAGTAGGCCGTCCCCAACGTTCTCAGGAGTGGGATCCAATGGGGAAAAGCCACCAGGGCCTCTTGGGCTACGGTTGCGGCCACTTCAGGGCAGCCCTCACGCAGTGCCGCAATGGCTGCGGCGGTGGGAATCTGTGGATTGTTCCGTTCAAGGAAGGCTGCTTGGCGAAAACCGGCCAAAGCGCGATCGAAATCTCCCTTCGCCAAGGCCTTCTCGCCTTGTTGGATAAGTATGGCCGTGTTCTGGTGCATGGTGCTGTTGCCATCGTTAATATCGGTGCCAACACTATGAGTTACCAGAGTGGCCCCACGCTGGGGCCATGTGGCTGTATCTTCTTGATCTTCCGTCTCGGCCCAGAAAAGAGCCGGTGGTTCGCCAGATTCAGATAATCCTGTGACGCGTTTGGCCGGCCCGAGCATGTTGTCGGTACAATCGGACAGACTGGCAGTAGCGATATCGGCAAGGTCCGAGTCGCTCGACAGCGACATGTCGCTTTGATCGGCCAATTTCGCTGCCAGATCGAAGTGTGCCCAAGCCTCTTCTGGCTTGTCCATATCCTCGAGAAGGAACCCTAATGCACGATGGACCTCAGGATCGTCGGGGGAATTGACTAGAGCTGTTTGGAGTTGGGCGAGTGCTTCCTGAGGTCGGTCCTGCTCGAAGTGCACTCTGGCCAGCAAGAGCCTCGCGTCTCGGTGCTTGGGCGCACGTCGCAGCAGGCGTTCCAGTGTAGCCTGACTGTTGCGCAGATCACCTCGATCCCAGGAGGCCCGCGATGATTCAAATTCGGCGTAGGTTCGCTTCCGTTCATATTCTTCGATGGCTGTTGCTTGACGTTGCCGACGTTGGACGGCAATATCGTCGACAGGCGGCTCGGACAGCGAAAGGGACCGACAGCCTGCCAGAACGGCGACCACGACGAGCAGGAATCGACAAGGATGGTCCGTGTATTTGTTGTAGATCATGACGGACTCCGAGGTTGGTCGATTCCAGCCGATCATTGTGGTGGATGTGTGACGCGAATGTCCTGCATTGCAGGGCTGGAAGAACCGGTGGATGTACTCGGGAAAATGGTGCTTGGGCCGCCTTGTATCAATGACCCAACGACCGGGGCCTCGGAAGTCGACGTGGGCTTCGTCGGCGGCGCAGAGAGTAGGGTGACCTTGCCTGGCGACTGAGGCTGCGGATTGACCTTGGGAGAGTCCGCAGAGTATTTTGGGACGCCGAGTTCTTGAAGTACCCAGGGCGCGAGCTGTGGACCGTCGAGTGCCGCGTTAGAACGAATTTCATCTTGATCGGTCGAACAAGACGTGCCGTAGGGTTTACCTAACCAGATATCGCTGCGCAGCTCGATAGCCTCGCGGTTAAGAGGGTCGAAGTGGACAGCCAATTCGGCTAGTCGCAGGGCCTTCTGACGATTGCCCTCGAGCCAGACAGCCTTCGCTCGCCGAACGTATTTCCGCCCGAGCGATCGCTTGCCAATGGGTGACAACTTCTCAGCATAGGCACTCTGTCGGCGTTGAAATTCGCAAGCTCCCTTGGCTGCTTCGCAATACGCCTGGCGTTCTCGGACAACGTTGGGTGTGATGAGGACAATCAACTCGTGACGGTCGGTTTTCTCGGTCTTGTCACGGAACGCGACGCCGACGACAGGTAGACTACCCAGCAATGGGATTTGATTACGGTTTACTTGTTGCTTGTCCTGGATCAAGCCGCCGATGACCGCTGTGCAGCCGTCGCGGACCATGATATTCGTCGTGACCTGCGTGAGTTGTTTTTGGGGCAGTGCGGTTTCCCCGATCTCCTTGATTTCACCATCGGAAATCTCGGGATGAACCTCCATCCGGATCATTCCGTCGTTAGAGACAAATGGGCGGATTCGCAGAATCGTGCCCACCTTCAAGAACGCGACGCTTTGTGTCGCGGCTTCCGCAGTCTGTGTCGTTGTGTCGAGATAGCCCTTTTCCTGGCCGATTTGGATCTCGGCCGCGTGTTTGTTGAGGACCATAAGCCGTGGTGTCGCAATGACATTCGTATCGCCGATGGTCTCCATTGCGTTGAGAAACGAGCCAAGCGTGCCGTCGAGAAAGCCAAGCTTCAAGCCGCCGTCGAATTCGAAGCCGCTGAGCGTGTCGGGCACAGTACCCCAACCTAGCCTAAGATCTTTGAACTGCCGCAGCAGCTGGAAATTGACACCGAATTCACTGTTATCGTCAAGCTTCACGCTGAGGATCATCGCCTCAATGTGAACTTGTAGTGGGCATCTATCAATATCAGCCACATACTGATCGATCTCCTGCAAGACGGCCTCATAGTCGCGTACCAAAAGGGCATCGGTGCCAGCATAGCTGTCACCCCCCGCGTCTGTCATGTCTGCTTGAATACCACTTTTGGACTGCGTCGTGACGCTGATTAGCCCGACACCTTCGGTCAGGATGGGGGTGATGAGATTCTGCAGCTCGGCAGCAGTTACGTAGTCCGGATAGTACACCCGCGTGTTGATCTTGTCCGTCGTTCGAGCCATTTGAACAAAGTCGGCAGGAGTGCCAACGAAGAGATACTGGCCGTCACGGTTGGCGACAAAACCAGTTGACTTAAGAATCGCGTCGAGCGCACTATCGAGGCCAACGTCGCTGAGCGTTGCGGAGACCTTGCCCTTCACGTTTGGGCTGGCCAAGATATTCAAGTGACCTTCTTTGCCAAGCAGGTCCAGCACCTTCCGAATGTCCTCATCCGATATGTTGATTTCAAATCGGTCCCCTCCCTCGCCGTGAGTACGGCTAATGGTGTTTGTCTGTGGGTTTTTCGGTTGGGGTTGGTGAACGGTTGACAATGAAAGGGCCGTTGGTGTGGGGATACGCTCGACGGTACGCGACTGCTTGCGGTCGCCGAACCACTTCTTCAGGACCGGGCCGACCGAAGAGGCCTCTGTCGGCGCGATATCGTGATCGGTGGCAACGACAGGGAAAGGTCTCAGATGGGTTGGTCCCGCGTTGTCAGCAAAGGTAGAGGACGTCGACCTGGCCATGGACTTCAGACGGTCGTCGGTCGGAGGTGGCAGAACCTGGACATCTCTTGGTCGTGAAATCGTGCCATCGGACGGTGTCTCTGGAATCGCATCCGTCCGAAAACGCGCCGATGCTGTAACCGAATCCTCTGGAATTTGATCCGAGACATTCTGCCGACACACGGCAGGACTCGGTCTTTCCGGAGCAATAGAAAGGGCAACGCCAATTGCCAACCCGATGCCCAGGGCAACGAACACGACCAATACGGTTGAACGACGATAGTTTCTCATGGGTCTTCCGTGACGCCAAATGAGGCAGCCTGCGAAAGGTCACGCGGACAAAAGGTGTGACAATGATTTGGAAAAGTACAGCATTAGTCGTCTTGCAGAAGCGTCATTTCCAGGCGGTCCGATTTTGCCGGGTCAGGCAGACAGACCTCATATGACTTTTCTCCTCTTTGTAGTACGATACCATCGCTGCGGATTTCGACTAATTGGAATTCAATCGGTCGTCGATCGTGATCCAGTCGAATCGTGGAACCAAGCCGGTAACTCTTTCCATTGATCAAGGCTGCCTGGCTGCGAGAGCCAATGATGGTGCTCGAAAGCACCACCCCGAGGCTTTCCGGATCCAGCGCGGACTCGGCCAATGCCAAGATCGCTGTCTTCTCTTCCTCTTGGTCCTTGCCCTCCGCCATGGAGGCCAATGCGGGAGGGGCTACTGGGTCGAACGGATGTTGTCGGCCTGGAGGGTGGTTGGCGGGGGACATTCGTGGATCACTCCTAATCCACTCGCCAGTTTCCCTCCAAGTATGCTTGTTCAATTGTGGTTTGTTGTTGTGTGACGTGTCCGGAACGACGGATTCGAATTTCGTAGATGCGTTTGACACAGTAACGTCCGGTTCCGACTTCGCGTTGTGTGTCGACTTGGGGGAAATCCACCCCCACACCAAAGGCATCCAGAAACCAACAGCCACCAACACCAGAAGGCCAAGAATGATGGCTTTCTTGGGATGAGCGGTGGCCTCACGGCGTAGTTCTTTCGCTAATATGTTTATTTTCACTGTATTAACATGCCTGGCATGCGGCGCGATGCAAGCCAGCCCGTTTCCTCTTCTATCGGTTATCCGAATCGGCTATCTGATCGGAATTATTGGCATTATCCACAAAGATAACCAACTTTAGCGAGCACGATACATTATGACTATTTACCCCACCCTTCTCTATCTCCAAGTGCTCAATCCAGATGGTTTGCGGTAGGGACTCCAACTCACTCAGAAAACTAAAAAGATGAGAAAACGGCCCGACGACTTCGATCGAGAGAGGGGCCCGTGCGAGACGTTCGTGAGTGACGATCGTTTCGGGGTCAAAACGAGTCGTTCGCAAACCTGCCGCGCGAGCGAGAGCGGTGATCTTGCCAAGCAACGCCGTCAAATCCCGCCGTGAGGGTGTCGTGTCGTTCCAACGGGCGACGCTTTCACGCGTATCGGCTAAATCGCGGCCCGTCCGCCTGAGCATGGGCAGTCGAGAAGATGTGTGCTCGCAATACTGTTGCATTTCACGTGATTCTACTTGCAAGCGACCGATGGCTTTCTGCATAGGAAAGAACACGAGGAGAAGCCATGCGATGGCGACAACGACCAGGGGGATCGTTACTATCAGACTGTTGCGTTGGGGAGATTCACTCATGGCCGCTTGTTTCCCTCGGCGTCGTGGTTCGCGCCATACGCAGTGAGCCAATTGGGCCACCGGGTTGACCGTAGCCAGGGCGAACGGTCACGACAGCGGTGAAAACCATAGTCCCATCAGAGATTTTCTCATTGTTGGGCAGGATTTCGAGCGAGCCGAGTTCGGCCTTGGCAAACAGGCTGCACCGATCGAGGTCTGCCAAATACTGATGCAACGCCGCCGGGTCGGTCGTACGGCCGGAAAGAACGACCGAAACCTGAGCCATGTCGAATTGGTCACGAAGTAGCTCAAGCTCGTACTCAGCAGGGTACTTGGACGCAGTCGAGTTGTCTGTGTTTTCCGTCTCGCGGTGTCGTTGTCTCTGCCCTTGGCCTGATCGCAGTGACGTATTTGTGATTTCCAACTGATTGAGCGTAGTTGATTCAGGCAACGGGGCTAAAAGTGCTGCGAGGATTTGAGTACGCGGCCACGGATGACGCAGATACGTGAATAACTCGGCGTCGCTGGTCGCTTGCTTGCATTCTGATTGAAGGCGAGCCAATTGCGCGTTCTGAGACTTGGCGGCGGCGTGTTGAATCGCTGTCTGTGCCATCTCGTTTCGGAGGCGAAACAGACGGTAGTATTGGACCAATGAAGCGACGGAAAGTATTGCCACGAAGACGATGACCACCACCGCGCGCCAAAACTGCAGATAGCGTTTGCCGTGCTGTTGGCGATATTCGAAAGGCAGGAAATCGATGTCTTTCATGAGGATCGCGATCACCTGGATTCAAGTGGTTTCACGCAGAGCTAAACCGATCGCGACGTCCCATTGGGCGGCACGGCCGGGAAGGGGTACTTGGTCAAAGGGTCGCAAAGGATTGGCTAGTTCACAAGTCATGTCAAGTCGGGCCGAAAGCCACTCGGCCAGCCCGGGCGATGCTTCACCCCCGCCGATGACCACGCGCGCGAGTGGTTGACCTCGAAATGTGACGCTATAGTAACGCATGCACATTGCGAGTTCGTTAGCCATGGCTTCAAGTACGGGACGCGTTGCCTTGGCGATGCTCTCGGCGATTTCGGGATCGCGCCGATCCGCACGGCGGTCGCCGTTATTGCGCCGCAAGATGGCGGCATCGGCCAGTTTCATCCTTAGATCGTGTGCAACTGCTTCGTCGAGTTGGCGACTACTGAAATCGACTTGCTTAATGAATCGCGGTTGCTCGGCCCGGGCAATGACTACCGTGGTGCATGATGCGCCGACGCTCATGAACATCGCGCACATATCTTCGTCGGAACTGCGACGGAACTGGGCTGCGTAACATCGAAGCATAGCTGCAGGCGCGGCATCGATGGCCACGGCGTTCAGGTGAGCGGCATCGGCAATCGTCAGAAGTAATTGTAGAGAAGGGCGTTGACATGCCAGGACAATGACTTCGCGACGAAAAGCATCGCCCTGACGGACTGTGTCGGCTTCGAAGAAACGCAGTTCCGCTTGCGCAGCGTCGAACGGGAGACGGTTGGCCGCTTCCTTTTCAACGACTTGCTGAAGTTGGTCTCCCGTTGTCTGGGGCACACGTATGTTCTGGACAAACAGGTCCGAGGTGCTCAGGCAGAGAACGGCATCGCGGCCGCGGAACGCGCGACCTTCGCGGGCCTGGACTAACGCATCGACCAACTGACGTGATCGCTCGACCGTGTCGGCGCAAGTGGCTGAGGGGAGATCCCACCGCACTGCCTCACGGATGTGCGAACGATCGGCGGAAAACTGCACCAATTTGACGGAGCGGCTGCCAATGTCCACGCCGATGGGACCGACGCGCTGTCGTCTTGTCCATCCGACCATGTGGTTGTTCCTGGGTGTGGTTTCTTGCCTCGGACCGGTGCTCGGGGTGGCATGGCACCCGGTTGGTCCGGGTGTAGTGGGGAATTCAGGCTAAAAGGTGTTCAGGATCGTCTCGACCATGTCGCTGGATAGATCTGAAGGTAAGTCCTGCGGAGACAAATAAACGGTTGCCAAGCCTGTGATTGGGTTGACCAGAACAAGAGCATGACGTTGTTTTGGCTCGGAGCCAAGCGTCAACAGCACCATCGAGTAGCCGGTCTTGGTGGTTTCTCCCAGCGGCCCGAACTGGATGTCGCTAATTGATTCGGCCGTGCTGCCAGCGTGAAACAGGCCGGCCAGCTTGACGGAATCGCCGATTCCAGGCAATTTGTCCAAATAGACGATATGTTGATCAGGCGGATCATTGGAATCACGAAAGACCGAATCGGGCAGCGTATCCAAGTCCGCGTTCGTCCCGCAATGTTCCAAATAGTATCGATTCTGCCCCACATCGAAAGTAACGAGGTAGTCGCTGTTGTTCGCGACGGCCAACGACCGGGCATAGGCCAAATCGGTGGCCACGGTTTGAGCCGCTGCGGCGATCGTCTGTTGTGAGTTTGATTCACTCCAGGGCATGACGACCGCAGTCAGGATGGCCACAACCGCGATCACCATCAGAAGCTCTAAGAGCGTGAATCCGGTGTCTGGCCAGTGTGACGATGACGGCATGATTCGAGGCATTGCCGACGGCGAGCGCACCGTGGCGCGGCCGAGTGCGAAAGATGATGGATAGAGGTTCAGTAACATGAATTCAACTACCGCTGGCGCGATGAAGGACTGTTGCCACGGTCACCACGATGGCCCAAGGGCGTCGACGAGCCGTGGAACGAGCTTCACCACCGCGTATTCCCTTCATTGGGAGACGCTCAGTTAGTATTGATATGGAAGGTACTATCAAGGGTGCCGCGTGCGGTCCTCTACAATCGTTCACCGGCCGGCGGTTTGCTCGTCGATGGTCACAACCACTTGGAGTTTTCCGCTCTTGAGCAAATCGTTCTGCTCGGTGAGAAGTTCGTTCTGCTTCTTCATTTCCGACACGATTTGTTTCAGTTCCTGGATCATCTCGAGCCGGTTCCCGGCCGGGTTGGCAAATGCGGGAACGTTTTGCTTGGGCGACGCCGCATCGGTTGTCCCATAGAAGCTTAGCACGCTGGCGACCATTACCGTCGCAACAATCAAAACAACTCCGATCATGTGATGTTTCATGGCGGATACTCCTTAATTGAATTACAAACTACACAATGGGCAAACGCCCAGCGAGGGTGTAACCGAGACCATGGCGGGAAGTCAAGATGAAAACCTCCAGGCGATAGCGGAGAGACGCACCCACCTCTGGACGGACGTTTGAAGTGTCCGCACAGTGCCCCGTTCCACGGTCTTGACGTTCGAACTCAAGGAGAGCCCTCGTTCCACTTTAGCATCTCCCAACGCAGGCCACCGTCGTCGTTGACGTGGGGTACGTAGATCGGATTGTTCCAGTTGTTCCAGTCGTATTGGATGGGTGTGGCGTCTGGCTTGATGACGATCGTGGGGTTGGGGGAACAGCCCTCCGAGATCATCCAAATCGGGAAGTACGGCTGGCTGCCATCGTCATCAAAGTCCTCGAAACACTCTTCCCAGTCGATCACTTCCCAATCCATCCGTCTCCCGATTATGAGGCTCGGGGTAATCAGACGTCCGGTGAGCGCGAAAGGACGCGCGGTGGAGCTGTCTTCGAACATGAGCTGATTAAATACAGCGACCAACCCTTCAATCGTTGTCATTGCGACCGGTTTAACGTTCACGTCGTTGGCCACAAAGACAGGTAGACGGATAGGCGTCTCTGAACCGCACAGAGCGGGCATGTCGACCGATTCGAACTGCACGCTTCCTTCGATGTCCACGTTTCCGTTACAGAAGAGCGATCCTCGCACAAACACGTTACCTTTTAGCTTGGGCCCACCGCTATGATGGAAGAAACCCAAGGGGTTATTCACCGGATCGGATTCCAGGCTGACGTCTTCCTGGTCTCCGGAGATCGAAACGATTTCATAGACGGGGCCACCCGGGTAGATCTGATAGGTCGTCAAGCCGCTTGGCATAACCCAGTCCGAGGCCACTTCGTCAGGGTCGATGTGATCGTAGGAGAATCCAAGGTACGAGTTCGGTTCCCAGAAGTCATAGTACGTTTGATACGTGTACGGAAATGAGTAGGGAAGACGAATCGTGCCCGTCAGCGGCCGATAGTCGGCCAGCCCGTCGAGACGCATCTGGTTTAGTCCTTCGAGATAAGCCTTTCGGGCATCATCGTCAGGGTAGTCCTTGGCGATGAACAACGTATCCTGAAGCCGCACGTTTCCCTCGATGCGGCAGGGAAGTCTCAGATATGTGTCATTCTTCTCCGTTTGGTAGACGGTGTAGCCCTCCATTTTGTGCCAGTCGACCGGCCAGTCTGCTCGGTTGGCCGGCCAGTCGGGCCAGGTGGACAGCGCTCGGGGAATCAACCGCATTACGGCGTGGACCGTGTGGCTGGCCTCGCGGCTTAGGTCGACCGGGTCTTCGGCGTAGCCGGTCGATTGAACCGTCACTCGATAAGGATAGTCCTCATAGTCGATGCTGCCTTGTCCGAGTGAAGCATCGCCGACGGCGAACGAAACCGTGAACGACTCATGGGCTCCGAGCGTTCGAGTCTGGGTCGAATTGACTCCCGACCAGCTTGCCGTGTGCATGGAGCGGATGCCGTAGGTCAGTCCGGTCATTGCCGCGCGGCGTGCCGACGCGCTCAGGTCGGAGTTCCTTTGGATATGTGCGGCCGAACTCTGACCGCGCAGCACTACATAGGAGAGGACTGTCGTGACCGAGACAAGCAAAACGACGATCAGCAGCGACATCCCGTCGCGGCGATTGATGCGGGGTGGACGGAGAATCACTTTGTGGCGTGAGTATTTCATGGTGTGGCTCGACGCTATCTCTTCACGGAATAATAGACGGCCGCCGAATCAAAAAACGGAATTGCCGTTTTGGTGCTCGTGTTGTTCGCCTGATCGCCGCCACCGGGCATCAGTTGCAACTCGATGCGCAACCAGACTTGCCGAAGACCGAGCGACGGACTGTAGACGTTCTGCACCCAAGGAAGCTCGTCCCAGTCGACCGTGTTGGCTTCGTAAGCGGCCAGATTGGCATCGGACGGCCGTAACCGAACATTGAATCGCACGCATGCCCGCCGGCTGTCCTCGGGCGCGGTGTCGTCGGTCGAGGCGGTTCGCACGAGATTGGTCAAGTTCACCTGACGGGTTGTCGTGGAGCTTTTGAGGGCCTCGATCTCGGTAAACCACAGAGCCTGGTTCTTGTACATCGGGACGGTTCTCGTGTCGCTCGGCGCGGTCAATTCGATGAGTTCGTTGGGGTGGCCGGCTCGCGGACAAAAAATGACCAACTCGCTGAATCGAGGGAGACCTTCAGGGTCGCTTGGGACGCCGCTCGGGTGCCAGACGACCAATGTGTCGGGATACAAATTGCCGGCTTGGTTGGTGGCGACAACCAGAAGCCCGGGGAATTGAGGACTCGTCGTTGCCTCGTTGGCCAGTCGAGTGATTCGCTCGAAGGTCACGCGGGCGTGTTGGACGGCCTGACCGTGGCCGTTGCCATACTCGGCGCCCGACTGCACCGCATGAGCCAATACGGCAAGAGCCGCCACGGTTATCGCCATGATCGTGGAAGCCACCATTAGCTCAATCAGCGTCAGACCCGACCGGCGTTTGCCGGTCAAGTCCGCCGCGCGCAATTGCGGCACAACGGAAGTCGGATTATGGAACGGCAGGGACATACGACACTACTCGACGTATCTTGGCTAGTTCAATCAGCCCCCTTTCGGGATCGTTGTAGCGAATCTGCACTATGACTGCTCGGTAGTCGCTGGTTGAGCCACTCGAGAGCGACTGGCCGAGGTTCGACGGATTGACGTACGACACGGAAATCTTCTGCTGCCAGCGGTCGAGGAAATTGGCCGGTGTCCGAAATGCCTCGTTACGCTGGCCGCCTTGGCCGTTTTCGGTTCCGACGGGCATGCCGTATTCGTCCTCGGGCGGTTGGCTGACCCAGGAGTCATAGTCATCCACGTCGTCAAATCGCTCGCGAGTAGCCGTCTCGGCTTCCCACGAGGACGGACTGAACACGGTTTGGTAGGGTGTTGTACCGAGAGCCATGTAGCGGGTTCCGAGCACTTCATCCATCAGCTGGCGAGCCAGCCCCTGGGCAATCACGCGACGCTCGGTATGCTGGGTCAACTGAAGGTTGCTATCGAGGCTCAGCAGCAAGGCAGCGCCGGCCACGGCGGTGATTGTCAGCGCAACGAGTGCCTCAACCAACGAAAAGGCCTCTCGCCGGGCCGCTATCGCGCCGTGTCGGTGGGACAAGCGGTTTCCGAGGAAGAGGATGAAGCTCACCATGCTGCAGGACCGTTTGGATAGCGAAAAAAAGGCGCAGCGAGGTCCCCTCGTAGCTCCCAGCTAGCCTCGCCGCGCCGGCGACCGACGCCCCTCCCCAAGGCACCGGTACATTGGAACTATAGTCTCCGCCTATGACGTGTCAAACGTCGGCGGGGCTTGCCGAACAAGCGGGAGATCGTGAGCCAGATTGTGGCTATTGGGCAACAAACGATGATGCGTGGCAGCAACGTTTTCCTGTTGGCCCTGGCCTATCGACCAAGTGGAGGCCGGTCAGTAGAGCCAATCGAGCCCGAGATCCAGCCACACGGCCGAATGGGTCAACGCGCCAACGCTGATCCGCTCCACGCCCGAGGCGGCAATCGCACCGACCGTGTTTAGGTCGACGTGGCCGGAAGCCTCCAACTCGACTTCCGCGGCTAGCCGGTCGCGCAACGCCACCGCGCGACGCAGTTGGTCGAGATCCATGTTGTCCAGCAAGACAATGTCGGGTCGAGCCGACAAAACGGCTTCGAGCTGCTCGATCGTGTCGACTTCGATTTCCACCGCCAGCCCGGCGCGAAGCGGTTTGGGGACGTGAATGTCGACAAACTGCCGAGCCTTGAGGACGGCTTGGGCCGGGGTGTACCGGCCCGCTTCCGGTTCGGTTGAGTCGGCGTCCCAGGACGGCTTGGCTCCCAGAGCCAGGTGGTTGTCCTTGATGAGAATCGCCTCGTAGAGCCCTGATCGGTGGTTGCGCCCGCCGCCGCATCGGACCGCGTACTTCTCGAGACGTCGCCAGCCGGGGACCGTTTTTCGCGTGTCGTAGATCTTGGCCTTCGTGTCCCGTACGGCGTCGACGTACCGCGAGGTGAGCGCGGCGATGCCCGAAAGACGTCCCAGCAGATTCAACAAAGTCCTTTCGGCCGTCAAAAGCCCGGCGGCGGGTCCCTCGATTCGTGCCACGGCTTGGCCCGAGGTGACCGGCTGACCGTCTTCGATTTGGGGAAGCCACTGCAATCGTGGATCGAAGAAGTCGAGTGTTAATTCGGCTGCCGGCCCTCCGGCGAAGATGCCTGGGGCTCGGGCGACGACCACCGCGCGGGCGACAACGCCTTCGCCGACCAAGGCGCGGGTGGTTAGATCACCCATTCTGCCCAGGTCCTCGTCGGCCGCCAGACGCAGCAGGGCATGGCAGTCGGCTTCGAGTTGCTCGTCCCAGTCGTATTGATGAAATTGCTTATCCACTGCTTCAACCTTGTCTTGGACCCCGCTCGTGGATGCCCGTGTTGAACCGCGGTTCACTATCCAAGATACCGGTTGTCGGTTCGGCTCGGAACCCCCCGGCTCCAGAAGTGAAATACTCCTGCCCCGTTCCGGTGACTCTGGCCCGTTGGCCCGACATCGGACATAATGACAAGCTGGGAATAGCCCCAAAAGGGAAGAACCAGCGTGATGACACCCAAGCCGACCGAGAAACCACCGACCACGGGAAGCTCGCCATGGCTGCGGCGCGCCGACCAAGGCGCCGTGGCATTGCTGGTTGCGTTGGGTTTCTTCGGCACGGTCGTCTGGTGGTGGTCCCACGGTGGTCCACGGGGAGACCTGGTCGAATTGGAGCAGGCCGAGCCGCGTCGGGCGCAATTCCTGGTCGACGTGAATCGGGCCGACTGGCCCGAGCTGACCCAACTGCCCGACATCGGCGAGACACTGGCCCGGCGAATTGTCGAGTCGCGCGAGACCGACGGTCCGTTTCTGGCCCACGAGGATCTGCGTCGGGTGAAAGGCATCGGGCCGAAGACGGTCGATCGGTTGCGTCCGTATCTATTGCCCATGGCCGATCGCGAGACGTTGGCCGGCCGGTGATCGTGGAAGGTGGACATCGCTTATCACAACGTCTACCAAGGAGTCCCGAAGCGTGTTTCAACTTGTCAGTCCGTTCCAACCCGCCGGCGACCAGCCGCAGGCCATCGAGAAACTTGTCGAAGGCTTGCGCGAGGGCCGTCGGCAGCAGGTTTTGATGGGCGTGACGGGCTCGGGCAAGACGTTCACCATGGCCAATGTGATTCAGGCCGTGCAGCGCCCGACGCTGGTCATGTCGCACAACAAGACGCTGGCCGCCCAGCTTTACAGCGAGTTCAAGGAGTTCTTTCCCCACAACGCGGTCAGCTATTTCGTGAGCTACTACGACTATTATCAGCCCGAGGCCTACATCCCCCAGCGCGACATCTACATCGAGAAAGACGCCTCGATCAACCAGCAGATCGATCGGTTGCGTCTGGCCGCCACCAGTTCGCTGATGAGCCGCCGCGACGTGATCGTCGTTGCCAGCGTCTCGTGCATCTACGGGTTGGGCTCGCCCGAAGACTATCGCAAGATGATGATCGGCCTGGCCGTCGGCGACGAGGTCGATCGCGACCGGGTTCTCGAAAAACTGGTCGACATCCAGTACGAGCGGAACGACATCGCCTTCGAGCCGGGCAAATTTCGGGTGCGCGGCGATTGTGTCGAAGTCTATCCGTCCTACGAGGAATATGCCCTGCGGATCGAGTTCTGGGGCGACGAGGTCGAGCAGCTTTCGCTGATCGACCCGACCAGCGGCGAAGTGATCGAGCGCCGCGAGCAACTGTTCATCTACCCGTGCAAGCACTTCGTCCTGCCCGAGGAACGAATCGAAAGCGCGGTGAAGCAGATTCGTGCCGAGTTGGCCGGCCAGCTCGAACGATTCCGCGAGCAAGGCAAACTGCTCGAAGCCCAGCGGCTCAACGCCCGAACCCGTTTCGACATCGAAATGATCGAACAGGTCGGCTATTGTCCGGGCATCGAGAACTACAGTCAGCCGTTGAGCGGCCGGCCGCCCGCAGCGCCGCCCGACACGCTTTTCAGCTTCTTTCCCGACGATTTTCTGCTGTTTGTCGACGAGTCGCACGTCACGGCGCCGCAAGTCCGCGGCATGTACGCCGGCGACCACAACCGTAAAGTCACGCTGGTCGAGCACGGTTTCCGTCTGCCGAGCGCGTTGGACAATCGGCCGCTTCGCTTCGAGGAGTGGGAGGAGCGGTTCAAGCAGGTCATTCACGTGTCGGCGACGCCGGGTCCCTACGAGTTGGAAAAGTGCGAGGGTCGCGTCGTCGAGCAGGTCATCCGGCCCACCGGACTGCTCGATCCCGAGATCGAAGTCAGCCCGGCCCGCAACCAGGTGCCCCACTTGCTCGGCGAAATCCGCCGGCGGGCGTCGTCCGGACAACGCGTCCTGGTTACGACGCTCACGAAACGGCTCGCCGAAGACCTGGCCGCCTATTTCAGCAAGCAGGACGTTCGCTGCAAGTGGTTGCACAGCGAGTTGGATGCTTTCGAGCGGGTCGAATTGCTGCGCGACCTTCGCCAGGGGCTTTTCGACGTCCTGGTCGGCGTCAACCTGCTGCGCGAGGGACTCGACCTGCCCGAGGTGTCGTTGGTGGCGATCCTCGACGCCGACAAGGAGGGCTTCCTGCGGAGTGAAACGTCGCTCATGCAGACCATCGGCCGCTCGGCCCGAAACGTCGATGCCAAAGTGATTCTCTACGCCGGCACGGTGACCGATTCGATGCAGCGGGCGATCGAGGAAACCAACCGGCGGCGAAAGATCCAGGAAGCGTACAACCGCGAGCACGGCATTACGCCCGAGACGATCTTCAAGAAGATCCATGCGGGCATCGAGGCCGAAGCGGCTGCCCACGCGCGGTCGAACGCGGCCGTTGGGCGAAAGGACGAAACGCAGTACATCACCGAGGAGTACCTGGCCGAGTTGGAAGCGGAGATGCTCGCGGCGGCCGAAGCACTCGAATTCGAGCGGGCCGCCGCGCTGCGCGACCGGATCGTCCAGATGCGCGACCAGTTGGGCAAATCCGTGAACGAGGCCGAAATCGACCATGCCACCCGAGACCACCGCGGCCAGCGACGCCGACGGGGCAAGCGAATGACCGACCGGGGGATCCCCAAGCCGAAAAAAACGCCGTAGCTCGCGCGGTCGGCGAAGCACGTCGGGCCCGGTGCGGCTCGTTGGGCGGCTCGTCGGGCGGCGTGGGCAATTTAGTCCCGGTCCCCTTGATTCTGGA
>JAFGIR010000463.1 GCA_016929515.1 Pirellulales bacterium
ACGAGATGATCCGAAACGGCGTCGATGTGCGCATCCGGGCCGACGTCGAGAAGATCCACGTCGAAGGGCGCCGCGTGACCGGGGTGACGGTGGCCGGGCGGACGATCAAGACCCGCGCCGTCGTCTCCAACGCCAATCTGAAATCGACGATTTTTCAACTCATCGGGCCCGAACATTTTGATCGCCAGTTCGTCGAGCAAGCCGAGGCCGTGCGGCTGAACAATTCGAGCACTCAGGTCTACATGGCCCTGAAGCCCGGCGAATGGATCGACGAGAGTTGCGGCGACTTGCTTTTCAGCTCGACCGCGCCGGCATTTCGCACCGAGCTGTTGCTCAGCCGCGACGTGACGAGCCGTACCTATTCGTTCTATTATCCACGAACGCGGCCCGAGCGCGGCCGCTGCCTGGTCGTGGCGAGCACCAACGCAAACTACGCCGACTGGGCCAATTTGCCCGACGAGGAGTATGCCCGGGCGAAGCAAGATCTGGCCGAATCGACGGTCGACGCCATCGAGAAGTACGTGCCGGGCATTCGCGAGAAGCTCGACCACGTCGAGGCGGCAACCCCGGTCACGTTCCAGCGCTATACGAAACACCTCGAAGGGGCCAGTTTCGGCACCAAGTTCGAAGGCCTGGCCGTCAGCCGGGGCTTGCCCGAGCAGATCGCCGGAATGTATCATGCGGGCAGCGTGGCGATTATCATGTCGGGCTGGCTCGGCGCGGTCAACTACGGCGTGATCGTGGCCAACGACGTCGACTCGATGTTGATGACCAAGTAGAGGGTGGCACCGATGATTTTCCGCCAAAGATGTCCCCGTTGTTTGGGGCTTGTTCGGAAAATCGTCGGTGTTGCCGAAGGCAACAGGAGGTTGTTTCGCAACGTTGCCGAATACCTCTTGCCGCTGGCGCGGCACCGACGATTCCGCGATCGTGGCAGTCTGAAATGGCAAGACCGAATCCGCGGAATCGGCGGTGTCACCCATTTTTAAGACCGCGCGGCGAAACGGAGTGAGAAGACGCATGACCCGAGAACAAATCCTCAACGCCATCCCGCACCGCGATCCATTCCTGCTGATCGACGAGATCGTCGAGCAAGAGGAAAATCGAATCGTCTGCGTGAAGACGTTTTCGGGCGAGGAAGCTTTTTTCGCGGGCCACTACCCGGGCTATCCGCTCGTGCCCGGCGTGTTGCTCTGCGAGGCAGCCATGCAGGCCGGCGCGATTTTGCTTTCAAGTCATTTGGCCGGCGAAGCGTCGGGCCGCGTGCCGGTGGCCACGCGGATGAATGACGTGCGATTCAAACGGATGGTTCGCCCCGGCGAGACGATTCGGATGGAGGTCGAGCTGGTCGAGCGGCTCGGCGGCGCGTTTTTCCTCAAGGCCAAATCGACCGTCGAGGGAAAGGTGGCCGTCCGTTTCGAGTTCGCCTGCACGGCGGCGGAACCGATGTCTTGATTCACCACGAAGGGCGCGAAGGGCACGAAGAAACAGGAGAGTACACGGAACCAAGGGGCGGGCGGTTGGCGCCGAGGGAAGCGAAGTGTCGCGGATTTCTGTCGCGGATTCCGTGGTGGACGAGATCCTTCGCTTCGCTCAGGATGACAGACATTTGCTCAGGATGACCGTTTTCAATCCCCAATCCCCAATCCCTGATCCCTAATCCCATGGACTTCCTCCAACTCGAAGACAAATCGATCCTCATTTTTGGCGTTGCCAACCGCAAGAGCGTTGCCTATGCGATTGGCGAGACGCTCAGCCAGGCGGGCGCCGAGTGCGTCTATGTGGTTCAGTCGGACGAAATCAAGAAGTCGACCGCCAAGTTGCTCGGCGACGCCGAGGTCTACGTCTGCGACGTTCGCCGCGACGACCAGATTGCCCGGCTGCGCAACGACCTGATCGATTCGGCTCGCCAATTCCACGGCATGGTCCACTCGATTGCGTTTGCCGACTTTTCGGAGGGGATGAAACCGTTCCACGAAACGGGGCGGAAGCAGTTTCTCGAAGCGGTCGACGTCTCGTGCTATTCGTTGATCGCGTTGAGCGACGTGATGCGGGACATCTTGTCGCCGGACGGCTCGGTCGTGACCATTTCGATTTCGACCACGCGAATGGCCAGCGAAAGCTACGGCTACATGGCGCCGATCAAGGCGGCGCTCGACTCGTCGCTGGCTTTTCTGGCCAAATCGTTCAGCCAGTTCTCGCAGATCCGATTCAACGCCGTGGCGCCGGGCCTGCTGAAGACGTCGGCCTCGGCGGGCATTCCCGGCTACGTCGACGCCTATCTCTACGCCGAGCAAGTCATCCCGCGCAAGAAAGCCGTGAAAACCGACGAGGCGGCCAACGTCGCCGCGTTTTTGTTGAGCCCTCGCTCGCGCGGCATCAATGCCCAGACAATCGTCGTCGACGCGGGCATGTCGATCAACTACTTCGACCGCGACCTGATCCGCCGCGCCATGCGATAAGAGACCGCTGTCAGCCTTGGGGTAGCACCGATGATTCCGCGGAACAAAGGTGCTATGCGAGAAAGGCATGTCGCGGAATCGTCGGTGCCGCGTAGCGGCAAGAGACACTGGACCGTTGAGAAACAAGACCTCTTGTTGCTTCGCAACACCGACGATTTTCCGAAAAAGCGACGAGAAAGGGCAACGTCGGCGGCGGAAAATCATCGGTGCCACCCAGAATCGGAATCACCGGACGGCCTCAGACGATTCCGCCAGCGGCCAGCCGGTTGGGGCGATTCCAGGCGACTCGGGCAAGCAGCACGTCGCCACGATACCCGTCTTTTGGCAGGCACTCGCCGCCGGTGATCCACGACTCGCGCGGCGTGGCGTGGTTGACGCCGAAATTGCCCATCCTCGCCACGTGCTTGCCATTCTTGACGCCGTCGCCGACCAGCGGAAACACCACTTGTTCGGTGTCGCGAATCAGGCACTGCCGTCGGGCGTCGACCTGGGCCAAAAACATCGGGGCTCGCCAGCGAAATACGTTGCGATTGTTCTCCGCCCGGCGCGTGTAGACCAAGAACAAACCATCGCTGTGCGTGAGCCAGTGCTGCTGGGTGGTCGACGTCACCAGCGGCGAGCCGTCGTCCCACGTCCAGGGCTTCGGCGATGACCATTTGAGGCCGTCGTCGGAGGTGGCCAGGTAACCGCGGTTGTCTTCGGCGCGAATGGTCATCCACATCCGTCCGTCGAAGGACGTGAGCGACGGTTCGAGCAGCCCTCGCTTTTTGGGCAATTCGAGCACGTTGCTTGTCTTCTCGACCGTGACGGCGAGGCCGTCGAAGCCGCAACGAACCGACGCGACCATCCGGTCGGTGCGTCCCTTGGGCGCGAAGGAAAGCGCGATGAGCAAATCGCCATCGGGCAGGGTGACCCGCTGCGAACAGCCACAGGTGTAGATCGCTGAACCGCGAGGGTCGTCCCAGACGAGCCGGGCCGTGGGCGTCCATCGGCCGGAGGCGTCGCGGACCGCGTAGACCGGCCATCGCGGAGGCTGGTCGCGAAAAAACCGGCCCCGGCCATAATAAACGTTGTGGCCCATGGCCAACACGGTGCCGGTGGGCGGGTGGAACTCGGGCACGACGTCGCAGACGCCGACTTGCGTGTCGTCGTCGGCCGGCTGGCGTCCCATGCCGGGAATGGGCCGTGGCTCGCTCCACGTTCGCCCCAGGTCGGTCGACGTCGTCGAGCAAACCGGGTGGTAGTAGTCCGAGCCGCTGACTCTTTGCATTGTCATCAGTGCGTTCAGCCCGTCCGGCGTGGGCACGATGCACGCTCGGGTCTGAAACCAGGCCGCCTCGTCGGTCTTGTTGCGTCCGTCGAAAACGACCGAGCGGCGAATGTCCCTGATCAGCCCGGCGCGCTGGCCGTCCAAGGCGAGCGCCGACCGCGTGAAAAGAGTTCCGCCGGCCGCCATTGCACTGAAAGCGGCAAGAAACTCACGACGACGGAGACGTTTGCACGCCATGGTTGTGTCCTCCTGGTGAGCCTTTTCACTCCATTCTAACCGGAAGCCTCACGATCGGGCAACCGACAGCCGACTCGCTCGCCGCTGGAATAACGGCCTTTCCCGACGAGCCCCGCCGATGGTATGATGACCGCGTGGCCAAAGGGCTTCTCACGCCTGTCATTGGCGATCGTTCTTCAAAATGGCCTGCAATTCCTCGGAATATGAAAACCCAAGTTCTTCTCAGTTGGAGCAGCGGCAAGGATAGCGCCTGGGCGCTACACGTCTTGCGCCAAGACCCGACGGTCGAGTTGCTTGGGCTGTTCAGCACGGTGAACCGGAAATACGACCGAGTGTCGATGCACGCCACGCGCGTCGATCTGTTGCGGCGGCAAGCACGCGCGGCGGGTTTGCCATTGGAAATTATCTCGCTGCCCGACCCATGCACCACCGAACAATACGGCGACCTGATGCGGCAATCCGTCGCCGGCTGGGTCGCCCAAGGCGTCGAGGCAATCGGCTTCGGCGATCTGTTCCTCGAAGATATTCGCAAATATCGCGAGGACCAGTTGCGGCCGACGGGCATCAAGCCGCTGTTTCCCGTCTGGGGTATTCCGACGGACGAATTGGCCGGGCGGATGTTTTCGGCCGGACTTGAAGCCTACATTAGCAGCGTCGATTTGCGAAAGCTGCCTGTCGGCTTTGCCGGGCGAAAATGGACCAAGGAACTGGTTGCCGAGCTGCCGGAGGATTGCGATCCCTGCGGTGAAAACGGCGAACTGCACACGATTGTTACCGCCGGGCCCATGTTTCGAGAATCGCTTCACGTCCGTGTCGGTCCGATCGTCGAGCGCGACGGGTTTGCCTACGCGGACATCCTGCCGGCAATGGATTAGACAATGCTACGATTCGCACGTTGGTTTTCCAGACGCTCCACGGCATACGGCCTCGCCGTCTTGTTTGCTCTGTGGGGCATTTGGATTTTTGGCCAGGTCTTTCGCGACGCCACGCAAATCAGCGAACTGGCGTTTTATTTTCCTTCGCCGGTGCTCCTCGCGTTGCTGGTTGGGATCGCTTTTTGGGCATGGCGTGGAAAGCGCCGCGGCGCGGCCGCCTTCGTTTTGACGTTGGCCGTCGCGCCGGCCGTCTTTGTTTTTGGAGTCGAGAATCACTTTTTCGCCGGGGCGCCGGCCGGATCCACCGGGCCGACGATTCGGCTCGTCCATTGGAACGTCTTTCACGGCGCGTTCGGACGGACCGGCGTCTGGAAGGAAACCCTCAAGGAGAAGGCCGACTTCTACGTCATTTCCGAACCGGGTGACATGGACGTCGACCTTTTGGCCAGACAATTGGGCAACGACTATTCCGCGCGGCGTGTCGCCTATATGGCCATCGTCGCTCGCGGCCGTCTACAGAAACCCCATTGGGTTGCATACGGCTCCGGGCTCGTGGTTTACTCGGTTCGATGGACGTTTTCGAACCAGCAGTGCAACGTGTTCGTTGTCGATCTGGCTTCCGACGTTCTCATGCCGCGCGATCCGCGGCTCCGGCGGCTCGTTCGTCTGATCCACCAGTACCAACCCGATCTTGTGGTTGGCGATTTCAACGCGCCGCGCCGTTCTCTGGCGTTGAGTTCCTTGCCGTCGGGCTACGCCCATGCCTACGACGTCGCCGGGAGCGGGTGGTCCTACACGTGGCCGTTCCCCGTGCCGGTCTACGCGATCGACCAGTGCATCTTGGGACGCCGCGTGGTGCCGGCGCGTTACCGGTTGGTCACTTCGCTCTACAGCGATCATCGCCGCCAGGTGCTCGATTTCACAATGACCGAGCCCGATGAGGCCGGGAAGAAGTAACTAGGTTTTCGCGGAAAGGCATGATGGGGCTTTCACGGAAAGGCTTTTCAGAACGGTCATCCTGAGCGCAGCGAAGGATCTCTCGCACCACGGAAAACGAGATCCTTCGCTGCGCTCAGGATGACAGGAACTAGCAACGCTCTGTTGATGCGTGCAAGCACGCATTCAACGAATATTACGGCGCTGCGTCGTAGAAGAATGCCGCGCTGCGGTAATCGGTGGGAATATTGTTGCCCGGACCGTGCTCGATCTTCGCTTCGATACTCTTCTCGTAGGGAATCGGGTCGGGCACGTTCCAGCGGAAGGCAGCGGCCAGCGGTTTTTCACCATCCTTCCGATAAACCGAAAACCCGTGCATCGGGAAGGCACACGGCCCCAGGAGCCGGCCTGGCGTGCCGTACCAACCACAATTAAAGTAGTCCTCGGAGCCAGTTCCGTGGATTCGCAGCTCGCCGTCGCAGGTGAAGAACTCGTCGCCTTCGAGCCAACTGGGCATGGCCATCTCGCGCCTCGCGGCGGTCGCCAGATAGGTGCCCACGTAATGCCCGCGACCCTGGCGGTTCAGCCACGGATGGAATTTGCCTTTTTGCGTCGGCAACGATTCATGATAGGCCGCGTGCAGGTAGCCAAGCTCGCCGGGCCGCTTGGGCAACTCGGTCGTGACGACGGTCAACACGGCGTCCAGTGGCTTGTCGGCGACGAGCGTGATCCTGGCTGACTTCTGGTAGGGCATCGGCATGAAGTTGTACCAGCCTTGCTCGTTGACGCCGACCAGCAGCGAGCGGAAATCCTTGGGGGCCATTGCCTGGCAGAAAAAGAAATCCAACGGCACGTCGACGGCCGGATTCTCGGCGCCGTCCCAACGAATTTCGAGCCGGACGTCGCCCGCGTTTTTCAACGAGTCGGGTTTACCCTGCAAATAGACGGCGCGGACCATCCGTGGGCCCGACGGTAGAGCCATGTCGAGCGTTTTGCCCGATTTCACGGCAATCGCCTGCTTGGTCTCCTCGGCGTCACCCACATCGAGCGCGCCGAGATCGCCGCACGAGTTCCACACCTTGGCGGCCGCGGCCAGGGCCTTGCGTTGGGCATCGGTCGGCGGATTCTGGAAGGTCACCACTCCCTCGGCGTTCGGATAGGTGGTGTACTCGACCGCATAGAATTTCACGGCGGTTCCCTCGAACACAACCTTGCAGCCGTCGCGATAGGCAATGGGCACGTAGCAGTAGTGGCCGCCGGAGCCTTCGCCGACCAGCGGTTTCGGAAACCCATCGACTTTGCCTCGGAAGATGTCTTCAAGCGGGACGTCGAGCGCGGGCTTCTCGTTTCCGTCGAGATAAATGCGAATGTGTTCGCCCTTGCGACCCAGCAGGCCCGGCTTGGAGTAAATCGAGTGCGGGAGATGGATTCTCTGAATACACCCGGCTCCCGTCATCTCGGCCACCACGGCGTTGCCGTCTTCGACCCGAAGCTTGGAATAGGTCCCCTTGAAACCGTCGTCGTTGCCGCCCGTCCGGTCGTAGCTGCTGAACATCTTGCACGAATCGGCCGACCGCAACCGGGGCAGCAGTTCCAGCCGATAGAGCGGCTCGATCGCCGCCGTCTCGTCGCCCGGCGACGTCGGCGTGCTATCGGCGGCAGCGGGGCTGGAAATCAGAAGTCCGGCAACGACCGTACATGCCACGACCAAGCCCGGAAAAAGACGTTTCATAATGTGTCTCCTGCTGAATGTTGGCGAAACGGTCGAAACGTGGTTCCGACAGCCGTCGGAATATTATAGCACCGCGCCGCCGAACCGTGGAAGACGCCCGGCGGTTTCCCAATCAGCCCAAACGGTGCGTGAAAACACGCAACGTCCGGTCAAGAGCATTTTCAGAATTGGTCGTCCTGAGCCTAGCGAATTGGTCATCCTGAGCGTAGCGAAGGATCTCGTCCATCACGGGAGCCGAGATCCTTCGCTACGCTCAGGATGACACGCGTCAGGCCGCTTCCCGACGGGCCGTTCGGCTTGCGCGCAAAAAGACCCGCCGATCGACAGGGACCGGCGGGTCGCGGGGGAAACCTGACTCTTCGCTGTCGGCGGCGCGTTTGTCTTTCACGCGCGCCGCCACGAACCGATCAATACATATCCTCGGGGCTGGGTCCGGCCGGGGCTTTCTCTTCCTTCGGGATTTCGGCGACCAGCGCGTCGCTCGTCAGAAGGAGCGTGGCGACGCTCGCGGCATTTTGCAGCGCGGTTCGCGTGACCTTGGTCGGGTCGATGACGCCCGCCTCGACCATGTCGACGTAGGCGCCGCTGGCCGCGTTGTAGCCGAAATTGCCCTTGCCGTCGCAAACTTTTTCGCAAACGATGCCGCCGTCCTGGCCGGCGTTCGCCGCGATCTGCGTCAGCGGCGCGCGGCATGCGCGCAGGATGATCTTGTAGCCGACTTCCTCGTCCTGGTTGAGCCCCTCGGGCTTGACCGCGGCCGAGGCCCGCAGCAGGGCGACGCCGCCGCCCGGCAGAATGCCTTCTTCGACGGCCGCGCGGGTTGCGTGCAGCGCGTCTTCGACCCGGGCTTTCTTCTCCTTCATTTCGCTTTCGGTCGCCGCGCCGACGTTGATCTTGGCGACGCCGCCGGCCAGCTTGGCCAGGCGCTCTTCGAGCTTCTCGCGGTCATAATCGCTGGTCGAGTTTTCGATTTCGCGGCGCAACTGCTCGATGCGGCCCTTGATTTCGCCGCTCTTGCCAGCGCCTTCGATGATGGTCGTGTTTTCTTTCTCGGCGACGACCTTCTTGGCTCGCCCCAAGTCGGCCAGCGTGACGCTTTCGAGCTTCCGCCCGAGGCTTTCGAACAGGGCCGTTCCACCGGTCAGAATGGCAATGTCCTCCATCATGGCCTTGCGGCGATCGCCGTAGCCGGGCGCCTTGATCGCACAGCACTTGAACGTGCCGCGGAGGCGGTTGATGACCAGCGTGGCCAGAGCCTCGCCGTCGATGTCCTCGGCGACGATCAACAGCGGCTTGCCGGCGTTGACCACGGCCTCCAACAGCGGCACGAGATCCTTGATGTTGGAGATTTTCTTCTCATAGATCAAGACGTAGGCGTCTTCGAGCACGCACTCCATCTTCTGGGGATTGGTGACGAAGTAGGGCGAGAGATAACCGCGATCGAACTGCATGCCTTCGACCCATTCGACCTCGGTGGCCAGGCTTTTGCCTTCGTCGACGGTGATGACGCCGTCCTTGCCGACGCGATCCATGGCTTCGGCCAGCAGGTTGCCGATTTCGTCGTCGTTGTTGGCGGCCACGGCGCCGACCTGGGCGGTTTCCTTCTTGCTCTTGACGGGGATCGACATCTTCTTGAGCTTTTCGGCGATGTCGGCCACGGCCTTCTCCATGCCTTGCTTGAGCTGGATCGGGTTCACGCCGGCTACGACGGCTCGAAGTCCTTCGTTGAAGATGGCTTCGGCCAGAATCGTGGCCGTCGTGGTGCCGTCGCCGGCCACGTCGCTCGTCTTGGAAGCGACTTCGCGGACCATCCGCGCGCCCATGTTCTCATAGACGTCCTCCAAATCGACTTCCTTGGCCACCGTAACGCCGTCCTTGGTCACGGTCGGCGAGCCATAACTCTTCTGAAGGATCACGTTTCGCCCGCGAGGACCCAACGTCACCTTGACGGCCCTGGACAGTTTTGCGACACCTCGCCGCATGGCATCCCGGGCTTCCTGATCGAACGCAATCATCTTAGCCATGAGTCATTTTCTCCCAGTGTTTTCGAGGATGGGAAATTCCCACCGATTGGTTGAATGATTCCTAGTTTTTGCAGCGATGCGACGGCCGTCGGCTCTTTCGATCGACAGCGGGTCGCGGCATTCAGGCGGTTTACTCGATCACGGCGAGGATGTCTTCCTCGCGCATGAGCAGGAGTTCCCGATCACCCAGCTTAAATTCTTCGCCGGCGTACGAACTGAACAAGACGCGATCACCCCGTTTGACTTGCATCTTGCCGCGCGTTCCGTCGTCAAGCAAGGGGCCGTTGCCGACGCTGACGATCTTGCCTCGCGAGGGCTTGTCCTGAGCCGAATCGGGCAGAACGATGCCGCCCGACGTGACGGCTTCCGAATCCTCTCGCTCGACCACCACGCGATCGCCCAGCGGCTCGATCTTGACCGTTGCGGTTGACTTAACGGTGGTCTTTTTCTTTTCCGCTTTCTTCTTTGCCATTGCTTTTCTCACCTCCGAAACTCGAAATAACCCTTCAACTCCGCCAGACACCCCCCCGACTTCTGTAGCGGAGAGGCGGGAGAAATCGGCTGCCAAAGTTGCGCACTACCGGCGCTAGGGAGCCCTAGGTCTGCAATCGGCGCGCCAAAGGGGTTGTAAAGCAGTAAGTGTTTGTGGCAAAGCGAGTTAACAGAGAGACCCGACTGACCAGTCGATCGACCCGTACGACAAGCTTAGCAAAACGACCAAAGAGGCCCCATGAGTGGCTGCCATTTTGACAGATCGCGTCGAAAAGAGGGCAGCGCAGCTTCACTGGATCGTTTTCTGCACGGGGGTGGACAACTGGCCCAGTCGGCGGCGAGTAGGAACGGTAATCCAACCTGTGTCGCCATGCGAAAAAAGGTCTTCGAGCGTACGGGGAGCGTTGCCCAGTGAGCCCGTAGGGTCCAGCAACATTTAACGATTGCATGCGACCGTGACGTTGATGGGGTATCTTCCTCCCCGATCGCAATATTCCATGCGGGGGACAGCAGTGTGACGATTATCTATCGTGTGGACCGAGGGGAGCAGAAATTGCGAAAATATCCACCACTTGAGAACCACATCCTCGAAATGACATCGTAGCGAAGCCTGGCATCGCCAGTCTTGCTGTTTAGCAAGTCAACGGACAGGTTCCACATGGGTTTTCGTCTCCATTAGGAGTGTCGGTGTTCTTTCTCGTTACCACGGGTTCGTGCCTTTTGACGGCTACCAGGAGAGAGACAATGCATTTGAGACTCCATCTTGGGGCTTGCCACGGCATTGCGGCCGTTGCGTGTTTTCTTGTTGCAACGACTCTGGTTGCGCAAGACTTGGGCCCCGCTCCGTTGCCCAACACCGCGGCGCCGGGTCCCTCGACGAACACCAACCAAACGAAGGCACCCGGCAACGGCGATGCCGAACTTGACAGCATACTCGACCTCGATCTGAAGTCATTGGGTAAGATTGCGGTTCGAGAATCAACGTTCACCGATCCGATCGTCGAGGGAGTCTCCAAGACTTCCGAGAAGGCCTCCGAGGCCCCGGGCATCGTCGACGTAATCACCGCGCAAGACATCGAGGATTTCGGGGCGAAGAATCTTTATGAAGTGCTTCAATGGGCTACGAGCGTCTACATGACGGGCAGCTTCATGCTACCCCGCAACGTGGCGGCCATACGTGGCGATCTCCGCAAACACGAAGACAACCTTGTGCTTGTGTTGATCAACGGCCGCCCCTTCCGCGACACGACACTCGGAGGAATCAACGTCTCGATTTACACCGCCTTCCCGATACAGACGATCGAACGCATCGAGGTGATACGAGGCCCGGGATCGGTGCTCTACGGAACCAACGCGTTCGATGGGGTGATCAACGTCGTCACCAAAAACCCGAAGAAGCCGACGCTCCACGCCTCGGTTTTGAGCGGGTCGTTCGGCTGGCAGTCGTATTCCATGGCCGTGGGCAACGGAAACAAAGATCGCGGCTACTACGGCGGGGCTACGTGCATACGCGAGAAGGGTTGGCCCTTTACGGCCACCTTGGAGCCCCCTTCGACCACCGAGACCGAGTTGTTCGGCCAAGACAACATGGGCGTGTTCGCCATGTATCGAAACGGCGGATTGACGGCCAACCTGTTCGTTGCCAAGGCCACGTCCGACATTGTCGGTTCCTCGGTCGAATGGCCTTCGCTCAAGCTGGATACGCCACGCGTCTTTCTCGATATGGGTTATCTGTTGGAACTCAACCAAAGCCGCAGTCTCGATCTCCATTTTACGTACAACTACGATGGAACCCAGTTTCCCAGCGTCCTCTCCACGCCGACCACCGAGGTCCCCTTCATCGCCCCGGCGCATAGCTTTCTTCTCGAAGGGACCTATCGGGCCGAATTGTCGGACGGCTTCAACTTGATGATCGGCGGCGTGACCGACATTCACACGGGCGGCGCCGTTATGCGGCCTCTGGTACCTATCCCCTGGTTCCGCGAGATTTGGTACAGCGCCTACCTGCAACTCGACTACCAAGTCAACGACTGGCTCAAACTGGTCGGCGGAATGCAGGGCAACATGCCGGGCACCATACGCGGCGGCATTGTCCCGCGAGCCGGCGTAATCGCTTCGCTCAGCGACAATTGGACCGCCAAATTCCTCTACGGTCAGGCTTTCCGCTCGCCCTATCAGATCGAGCGATCGATCGACGCGATTGTCGTGTTAGGCAATCCGGATCTCGTGCCCGAGACCATTCAAACGTTCGACGTTCAATTGGCGTATCACACCGACGAATTCCGCTTTGCGGCAACCTATTTCCACAGTGACTTGTTCGACATGATTACCCGGGTCGGCACGATTCCAGAAACCTACGTCAACTTGGGCGGCATGGAATTTCAAGGAGTCGAGCTCGAAAACGAGTGGCGACTCTCCGACCATTGGCGATGGCTCGGCTCGGTCACCTATCAGAACAACATCCGCGACGGCGAGCACAACGTCACGGCCGCGCCGATTTGGATGGCCAAAATGGGCATGGCCTACCACAACGACAACGGGTTGCACGTCTCGTTGATGGACGTGTTCTACGGTGCTTGCGCCGCCGATTCAGATGCCTTGCACGTCAATCCTGAGCCCGACGAGTATCATCTGGCCACGCTCAATATGCGGCTCGATCTCAATCGACGATTCGATTGGCACATGAATCGGCAGATGGATCTACAGTTCATGATCCAGAACGTATTCAACGAACCGATCAACCACGTCGAGTTTCAACGCGGGGTGATCAACACGCTGCCGGCCGGCCCCGGGCGAGCTTTCTACGGCGGCTTCACCATGGCGTATTGACCCAGGAATTGGTTCGGACGTCATGGCTCACGCGTGTCCGGAAGCGGTCTCTGTTGGCGGGGTGAATGAAGTGATAATCACCGCTGCCCGAGACTTCAGGCAGGCCTCGGCTCGCTCGCCAGCCCCGACAATCTGCCGCCTTTTCGTTCGGCATCACGGTGTACGTGACGGCTGACTCCTCGCCGGACAAAGTCCGGCCGCTCGGCGTCTCTCTGGGTGAATCGCGCACATGACGGCTCGTATCCACCGCCAGTGAAAATGCCGGCAAGCACATCCGCAAGCCAATCGACAAACATACCTTACGGGGTACCTTCGGCTGCGGAAGGTGGTAGGTTGAATCGATTGGGTAAGCGCGCATGCTTTCCGTGAAGCGCATCGTGGCGGCCATGCACTCGCCAGAGGCTTGTGGGGATGCAACGCGCCGGTCAGGAAAGCCCTATTGTCTGCATATGAATGCACGGGTGGCGCAGCTTGCTCGTTCCCCGCAGTGTTTCCGCACGTATGTCCGGCAATGGAGCCGATCACCTACTTTACAACCTACTTTGAGGCATCCAAACCAGACGCATCAGGGTCATAACGTCCCAATCGCGTTGCCCTGCCGGCGGTTGCACCGCTTGAGGAAGCACTGAGGATTCCGTGGATTGATGGATTGAGCTTCGTGATCGCGCTAGCCCGGGCTTCTTGTCCAACCGATCCAATCACGACTACCAGGGGGAGAAAAAGCCATGTGTAGGATAGTCCCACTCTTAATCAGTCATGGTGTTTTTGTCGTTATCGGCATCTGTTTTCTTGGCGTTACGCCTTTGCTGGCGCAGGAGCTGGGGCCCGCTCCCTTGCCGGGCGGGGTGGAAGCGGGTCGCGCGGGCAGTGACGCTTCCGCGAAGACATCCGGCGGCGAGGACGCGGACCTGGACAGTATCCTCGATCTCGATCTGAAATCGCTGGGCAGTATCGCCGTTCGCGAATCAACGTTCACCGACCCGATCGTCGAGGGCGTTTCCAAGACGGCGGAGAAGGCGTCCGAGGCGCCGGGCATCGTCGACGTGATTACGGCCAAGGACATCGAGGACTTCGGAGCCAAGAATCTCTACGAAGCACTCGAGTGGGCCACCAGTGTCTACATGACCGGCAGCTTCATGTATCCGCGGAACATCGCCTCGATCCGCGGCGATCTGGCTGCCCACGAAGGCAACCACGTGCTCGTGCTGATCAACGGCCGGCCGTTTCGCGAGTGTGTCGGCGGAGGATTCAACTCGACGATTTACACGGCGTTTCCGATTCACATGATCGAGCGGATCGAGGTGATTCGGGGGCCTGGATCGGTGCTCTATGGAACGAACGCCTTCACCGGCGTGATCAACGTCGTCACGAAGAACCCCAAAGAACCGACGATCCACGCCTCGGTGCTGGGCGGATCGTACGGTTGGCAGTCGTACTCGCTGGCCGCCGGCAACGGAAACGAGTCGCGGGGGTACTACGGCGGGGCCATGTACAACCGGTCGAAGGGTTGGCCCTTCACGGCCACCTTGGAGGACATGACGAGCGACACGGGACTCTACGGGGAGGACAACATCGGCGTGTTCGCCATGTACCGGAACAACGGCTTCACGGCGAATCTGTACGTGTCCAGGCCGAGGGTCGAGGAAGTCGGCTCGGTGGTGGTGTGGCCGACCGTGCAAACGATGAACCCCCGAGTGTTCACCGATTTCGGATATCTCCGCGAGATTGACGACCGTCAGAGCATCGATCTGCACTTCACCTACAACTACCTCGGAGGCGAGGTCCCGGGAGCGATACCGCAATACACCTTCCTGACAACCGCGCACAGCTTTTTGCTCGAGGGAACGTATCGCAGGGAGCTTTGGGACGGGATGGACATGATCGCCGGCGGCGTGGCCGACATTCACGTCGGCAATCTGGTGATGGGGCCTTACACGCTGCTTGGCATGTTCCGCGAAATCTGGTATAGCGCCTATCTCCAGTTCGACTACCGCGTAAACGACTGGCTCAAGTTGGTTGGTGGCATGCAGGGCAACATGCCGGGCATCGTCGAAGGCGGCATTGTCCCGCGCGCGGGCGTGATCGTTTCGCTCAACGAGAACTGGACCACGAAGTTCTTGTATGGCGAAGCGTTTCGCTCGCCGCTGTACGCCGAACGCTACATCAATGTCCCGTTCGTCATCGCCGGCAATCCCGATCTCGTGCCCGAGGTTATCCAGACGTTCGACGTCCAACTGGCGTACCACACCGACGACTATCGGCTGGCCGCGACCTACTTCCACAGCGACTACTTCGACTCGATCATACGGACCGGCACGCTGCCGGAGACCTACGTCAACAACGGCGGACTGATGATCCAGGGTGTCGAGCTCGAAAACGAATGGCAACTGTCCGACCGACTGCGGTGGGTCGGCTCGGTCACCTATCAGAACAGTGCGCGCGATGGCGAGCATAACGTCACCGAGGTACCCAACTGGATGGCCAAGATGGGACTGGCCTACCACAACGATCGCGGACTGCACGTCGCCCTCATGGACGTGTTCTACGGAGCGCGTAGCACTCCTGCCGGCGCGTTGCACGTCAATCCCGAGCCCGATGAGTACCACCTCGCGAGCCTCAATATGCGACTTGACCTGAACCGGCGTTTCCACTGGGACACGAACCGACGGATGGAACTCCAGTTCCTCATCCAAAATCTGTTCAACGAGCCGATCAATCACGTCGAGTTCCAGCGAGGCGTGATCAACACCCTACCCGCCGGCCCCGGGCGAGCTTTCTACGGCGGGTTCACCATGGCCTATTGATCCAACAGCGCTTCACGCTTCACCCCGCTCTATTTTCCAGTCGATCAGGTGCAGTTCGACGCTCTGCCGGCCTCGGAACGCATTGATCACCGGCCGAAACGCGACGTCGATCGGGCCATCGAGATTGGCCAGTTCCTCGGCCCGATCGCCGGCGCCGAAGGCCACCGCGCGAAGTTCTACGTCGTGTTGAGCCAATTGGAGAGACAGGTGGTGTCCGCCGGCGCCCATCGGACGCGGCGGCGCGGCCAATCGAACGCCGCTGGTGCAGACGACGGGTCGCGGGTTGCCCTGCCCGAACGGTGCAAGCTGCTCGATCTGTTTGACGGTTTGGAGCGTAAAGGCGGCCAGCGGTGCTTCGGTGTCTATGCGAATTTCGGCCGATCGCTGCGGTCCGGCAATGGCCGACGCGGCATGCTCGCGGAAAGCATCGCGAAAAGCATCGAGGTTCCGCCGTTCGATTTTCAGTCCCGCCGCCGCCGCGTGGCCGCCAAAACTGACCAGATGTTCTCGGCAGGCGTGTAATGCGTCATGGAGATTGAAGCCAGGTACGCTCCGCGCCGAACCAATGCCCGGCTTCATGTCGAACTTGTCCCAGGCGATCAGCACGGTCGGGCGATGATGCTTCTCGACCAAACGCCCCGCCACGATGCCGATCACGCCCGGGTTCCAGTCGCGGGCATCGAGCACAAGCGCGGAATCGGCCACCGGATCGAAATCGTTTTTCGCCTGCTTGTTGGCGGCCAACAGAATACGCCGTTCGAGTGTCTGCCGATCGGCATTGAGTTGTTCGAGATACTCGGCCAACTCCTCGGCTCGCTTGCCGTCCTGGGTCACGAGCAACTCAACGCCCAATTGTGCCTGGCCGAGCCGGCCGGCGGCGTTCAGTCGCGGGCCGATCATAAAACCGACGTCTTCGCTCGAAAGCGTGCCCTTCTTATCGATTTTCGCGGCGCGCATCAACGCGGCCAGCCCCAACGTGGGACGTTCCTTGAGGCTTCTCAGTCCATGGGTCACCAAAGCGCGGTTCTCGTCGACCAGCGGCACCATGTCGGCCACGGTTCCCAACGCGGCCAACCCAGTTGCCTCCAGAAGAAACGTGCGCATCCGCGGGCTGACCCGTTTCGCCTGATTTGCCTGTTGGCAAACTGCCCAAGCCAGCTTGAACGCCACGCCCGAACCGCTCAATTCACCGAACGGATAGTGCGTGCCGGGCAAACGCGGATGGACCAAGACGGCGGCGTCGGGCAATTGTCGGCCTGGCTCGTGGTGATCGGTGACGATCAGCTCGACACCGAGCTTCGACGCCGTGACCGCTTCCTCCACGCTTCCGATTCCGCAATCGACCGTAACGAGAACATCGGTCTTCTGATGGGCAAGCGTTTCGATCGCTTCGTGATTGAGCCCGTAACCCTCGTCGACCCGATGGGGCACGTAGTACCCGACGTTCGCATTGAGCATTCGAAGGCACTGCATCAAGAGAGCCGTGCCGGTCATGCCGTCGACGTCGTAGTCTCCATAGACGACGATGCGCCGCCCGTCGGCGACCGCCGCGAGGAGTCGTTGGGCTGCTTCCGAGCAACCGGGCAAATCGTTGGGGTCGTGCAACGCCGAGAGGCTGGGCGCTAAGAACTGCTGAATAACACGAGGGTCGGAGATGCCGCGACAAAGGAGCAATCCCGCCACGACCGAAGGCACGCCGGCCGCGCGAGCTAATGCCGCAATCCGATCGGGATCATGCGAATGTATTCGCCACCGTTTGGCCATGGAGACACCGGCCGTGCAGCCCGCCAATCACACGGCGAACCGGCCATACGGCACGCCGACAGAGGGTTGCTGAGCGGGACTATTTCTTCTTCTCGACGTGCATGGTGTGCCTACGAAGCCGAGGGCAGTATTTCTTCAACTGAAGCTTCTCGCCGCCCGGCTTGCGCCGAAGCGTGTAATTGTAGTCGCCCGTCTCTTCGCACACCAAGAAGACGGTCTCCGCTTTCTTCTTGTTCTTTGCCATTCAGAGTCTCTCCCTGAAAACATGTATTTTTTTCCGGGCGGTTGCTGGAAACCAGCGCCCACGTCGACAGCCGATTCGGCGCCGACGTACCATCGTGCGGGGTTCCCGCCAGTAATCCAAAGACGCCGCCCAATCAACTCATGCGGGTACGTCCGTTATGCAGAATATAACCGCGATCCACCACGTGCCTGTCTTCCGGAGAATCACGACTCGATTGTCGCGGGTGGATCGGCTCGTTGTGATCAGAGCGTCTATTATACCACCATCGCCCTGAAGGGGAACCACCGGTTCGAAGACATCGCCAGGTCGACCACCATTTGCAGTACGCGTCGCCAGATGGCGTTGTGAGTTCTCAAACCTAACTTCTTACGAGAATTTGGGTTAATGTCCCGTAGTCGTACAGCGGAACGATGGCAAATAGAATCGAATAGGAAGATCAGGTTGGCTGTCTTCGTCGTTTCGTTGGGCTCGCTGAAAGGCGTTGCGTTAATTCTGACCCTAGACTAGTGTGAGGGGGTAGGCTGATGCGGACTGTCGACCGATCCGCTTCTGAGAATAATCCGTCGACCGGGGGGCTGTAATGCCCTTCCGGAACCGAGGGAGATCAGGGGGGGTTCCCGGCGGCAACGGGCCGTTCGTGTCCGGGCCCGACTCGCGCCGTCAACTGGTCCTTCCCACAACCGTCCAGCAAAACAGAAATATTCTCCGAGCGTGGATAATGGCGCAACGTGATTCTCGCGATCCGAAGAACGATTCCGACGGCATCGAGGGAATCTCTCGTCCGAGTGAAACACGAATGCCAGACGCCGCCCGGCCCACGCCATTGCCGCCTGAGATCCCTAAACGCCCGAGACAACCGCACGCACGCGGCACTGAAGAGATTGACGAAATGCGGCACACGGGCATTTCGACTCCGTGGCTGGGCGAAATGACTCGTTTGGTCCCGAGTTGGTTGGCTAGCACGATCGTTCACATGGCCCTGATCATCTTGCTGGCGTGGCTCACGTTGCCGCCCACCGCCGCCAACGATTTGCTGAACCACCTCGTGGCTTCCTCCGACGATAAAAGTCTTGATAAACTTGAACACGTCGCGGATGAGCCTTTCGACGAGGTCGACTTGCGGACGGTGCCCGACGAGGCCCTGACCATCGACGAGGAGGTCGTGGCCGATCGAGCGGCCATCTCGCCTGCTGCCGACGCT
>JAFGIR010000464.1 GCA_016929515.1 Pirellulales bacterium
GGTCGGCGAGCCGACGTCGTACCAGAGTTGACCTTCCCAGGCACAACGGATGAAGGCATCGACGCCTCGGGTGAGCGAGCGGTCGTATTGAAGGCCGATATTGGCTTCCATCGCGCCCGTGGTTCGGTTGTCTCGCTCCAGGTCGGAATAGGAAGTGTGGGCGACGAGATTGTACTGGACGTAGTCGTTCCGCCCTCGACCAAAGAGGACCGATCCTCGAAGCCCGCCGACCACGGAAAGGCGACTCTGACGAATCCGTCGTTGGAAGTCGACAAAAACCGTGGGTCCCACTCCTTCAAAAGTGATCTCGCTAAATCGCGATGCCGTGTCCACTCCATTCGTATTGGACAGGATACCAGAGCCGGTGAACCTGAGCTTTGCATAGCGGAGGCCCGCACCGACGGTCAACTGCGTGCGTCCCCAGTCGATATCCTGCATGAATTCGAGGTCCAAAACGTGCATTTCGATGCCGCCGGAGATATCAAGTTCAGCGCCAGCGGATGCGGCGAACCCTTCAAAATAGTAGGTGGTCGTTGCATCGGAAACCAGGTTCTGCGATAGAATCTGTTGGTCAAACTGCCAGTAGCGGATCCGAGCGCCGAGGCCGTTGCACCCTTGGTATCCGAGCCAGAGTCGCGGGGCGTTTTCGTAGTCGGTAGGGTAACCGTAGTCGATCTCGGTGTCATCGTCGCCTCCTTCGATGAAGACGCCGTAGGCAACTGCGTTCGAAAAATGCGGCTTGAGCCAGACGAAATCATAGCCGCCAATGATGCCCGGGTTGCCGCAACAGACTTGGCTGCGGCACGGGCCACACGAGTCAACGGGCTGACAATTCTGAACCGTGGACTCCAAGTGGGCCATCTTTTGTTCAAGGTACGCGACGCGATCAATGGGAGAGCTCGTGACGGCGCCCGAGGGCGTTTCGGGCAATGCCACCAGTTGTGCTTGGGCAGTTGTCGCGCCGAGCACCGCGGCAGCAGCCAGCAACGCCAAACAGAAAGCCTTTTCCTTCATGGTTCTTGTGCTCCCTTCCTTGAGAACTGCATTGGTTTCTTGATCCCGACCCGGCACGCGAATGCTCTCCAGGTCGTTGCCTACAGAATAACCCATCGGACGAGCAAAGCCTTCGTTCCCATTGCTTTCCGAAGACTCCGTAACATCAACGTGGTCTCGCAATATTTCCTGTCCGGCAAAGGTTGCGCAGATAGACCCGAGAAAATCCGTGAACAAACCGTCGGCAAACTCGGCCCACATCACGCAGGCTGCCAGGTTCGCTGACTCGCGGTCCCGTCTTGTTTGATCCGGCTTCCGACAGAAGATCCAGGGTGGAGCGATTGGGACGCGGTTGCCGAATTGATGGAATGGACTAATACGCATTCGCGTCGCGAAACAGACGAGTTCATTAACAAAAACGGAAACCACGACTTAGAGAATCTGGGCTATGTACGAGGCCTTTTATGGCTTGAACCGCCGACCGTTCGCGCCGGCGCCTGATCCAACCCAGTATTTCCCCGCCGAATCGATCGAAGCTGCCCGGCAGAACTTGCTGCGGTGTCTTCAGCGAGGCGAGGGGACGGGCCTGGTAATTGGTCCCTCGGGCACTGGAAAGACACTCCTTTGTCAGGTCTTGGCCGAGCAATTGCGTCCGGCGTTGGCCGTGGTCCACTTGTGCAGTGGTCGGTTGAGTAGTCGAAGCGCCTTTTATCAGGCTGTGCTTCACGGCCTGGAACGTCCCTATCGCGGGATGGATGAAGGCGAGCTACGTCTGTCGCTGGTCGACTACCTGACCAGCGGTGAAGATCCGCCCGACGGACTGGTGCTTCTGGTCGATGAAGCACACACCCTGCCCTTGCGTCTCCTGGACGAGATCCGCATGTTGACGAACCTGGTTTCCGCGGGCGAGTCGCGAGTTCGGATTCTCCTGGCCGGGAGCCCCGTGTTGGAAGAGCGTTTTGCCAGCCCCAAGCTCGAATCGTTCAGCCAGCGACTCGTGGCGCGGTGCTATCTCCAATCGTTCAATCGGGGCGAAACCGAACAGTACATTTCTGCTCAGGTCAACGCGGCTGGCGGTGACGGAGCCCGGCTTATAACGTCGGAAGCGGCCCAGGCGGCGTATCAGGCCACCGATGGCGTGCCGCGTTTGATCAACCAGTTGTGTGATCATGCGCTGTTGCTGGCCTGCGCCGACGGCGATGCAAACGTCGATGCCGACAAGATCGAGACGGCTTGGGCCGATCTGCAACAGTTGCCGACGCCGTGGACCGCGGACGAAGGGACGGATGCCGGGCCGAATATTATTGAATTCGGCGGCCTGGAAGACGACTCGTTGCCCGGCGACGAACCCGTCGCGGACAGCTCCGCCTCGCTGGAATTGATGTCGGGCGATGATGAGCCGAGCGCGCGAGTTGAAGAGATCGAACGCACGTTACACAAACTGGAGAATGGGCCCGATTTGAACGACGATGGCGAGGCGTTTGAGCCCGTGGGAACCATTCAGCCGGAAATCGAGTTGGATTTTGCCGAACCGTTCATGGATGCTCGCCTGACTCCGGAAAGAAGAACGATTATCGGAAAAGGGGTTATCAAGACATTCGACGACGAGGGGGCGAACGCACGGGAGGCAGGCCTCCCGAATCCGCTGGCTGAGCCGTTTGCGGAGGAGGAAAAAATCGTGCAGCGGTATTCCGACGCGACCGTCGCGGGCCCGATGGAACCGATGATCGTGAACATGCCCACCGGCGATCGTGACGCATCGCCCTTCATCGGCCCACTGGAGCCGGAGTCGCCAAGCGGTGGCGACGAAGGAACGGGAATCGAAGACGATGTGATCATTGTCGAAGAGGACCAGGGCTTCGACGATCATTTGAGCACCTGGTCGCGAGTCGTGGTTCCGCGTCGAAACAAGTTTGGTCGTTTGTTTTCCACGTTGGAAAGAAACTAGCCACGGGCCTTCCGACACGAAGGAGCTGCCATGGGTCAATTGCTCGAGGCGCTGAAGCAGATCGAAGATCGATCTCCGTTGCCCCGCCCCGTCAAGCCGGTCGCGGTCGAGGAACTGGCCACGATGGACCATTCAGCCGCGAGCGATCGCCGAGCAAGAGTTGAGAGCGAGAATCAACCAACGCCAATCGATCCGCGTTATCGGGAGTTGCTCGGGACGATCTTGTCGCAAATGGCCCTGGGCAACGAAATGGCATTACTCGTTGCCGGTTTTGCCGCCGACGAGGCCCGCGGCGGACAACTGGCCGCGATGTACCCACTTCTGGCGCGTCAGGTCGAGGGCGGTTTGTTGGTCGTCGATGCCGACTCTCGACACGCAAGTCTGGGGGAACGATTTGACTTTCCCCACGAGCATGGTTTGGCCGACGTTCTGGCTGGGCGAGTCAGGTGGCAGGACGTTGTCCGGGCGGCGCGACACGCGGGTCTCTATCTTCTGCCTGGCTCGCCTCGATCGACGGGTCAAGTGCCGTTTCGGCCGAACGATTTATCATCGTTGTTGCCGGAGTTGCGGCAAGCCCATCGGCTTGTGATTGTCGACACGGTTCTGTCCACAACGCAAGAAATCGCCGGTTGGGCAGCGATTTGTGACGCCGTCCTGTTGACCTTGCGGCTCGGCGTGACTCCCCGGCGCCAGGTTCGGCACGCCATCGATGCGATCCAGGCCCGCAACGGATCGGTTCTTGGGTGTGTGTTGCTCGAACCCTAGGAGCAACCGTCCGCCCATGTGTGGCAACCGCCACGAATCAGATCGCTACGGAGCAAGCTTTGGAAGTGCGTGATTCACCAGGGCGAAGATCCAGAATCCGAATCGGACGAGCATCAGATCTTGCCGGCGGTTTCGGCGTGCCGGGCGTCGTGGATATTGGCGTCTTCCTTGCCGTTTCTTCTTTGCCATGGCATGTTCCTCCATGTTGGCGTTCCATCAGCAATCGACAGATCCACGGACCCGTTGCGCCTCGGCATGCGACGTGGGCGTGGCGGCTGGAGTCCGAGAAGACAGCCGTTTGTCGACAGCTCCCACGGAGTGCGTGAGCGGATAGGAGACCAGCAAGCTGAACAACCAAGTTCACCGAGCTGGCGGGGCAACGCGAGCAAACGTTCAAACCTTTCTGTTGTTGGATTGGTATGAGCGAGAAGCCCGGCGGCCTTGCGTCTGGTCGCCGGGCGAGTCGGTCAGGACTCCATATCGGAGAGGAGACTTTCGGCCAGTTGACCGTATCGAGGGCCGCACCGAGGAGATCGGAGTAGACCGAGGATCCGAGGTCGGGGGCGGCTTCGGTCAACTCATCCTTCAATTGCCGGGCGAGATTGTATCTGGCCGATGCCTGCACGGTCCAAACACCCCGTTGGACCATCTCATCCTCGGCCGCCTCGCGGGCGTCGCGAGTCGCTTCCTCTCGCCAGTAGACGTAGGTCGCGGCGAATCGAGTGGCCGGGTTTTTCGCCCTGCAACAAGTGAAAAACACGCGGGCGTAAGTATCTGATCCAAAAGCAATCGCGTGGCCATGCCCCGCTCATTCCACTCCACTTCGACCATTCTTCATAACGTTGTCGGGCACTGGGGGCTCAATTGCCTCGGGAGCAGTCTCGTCACTCACGGCGGGCGTTGCGAACTCGTTGACTGGAGGGACGGTCGAAGGTGTGCCAGGCGGCTGCCATCCGCCACCGAGTGCTCGATAAAGCCGGATGACGCTGGTTGTCACGTTGGCCTCGGTGGATGCGAGTTGTTCTTCGGAATTCAAGAGCGCTCGTTGTGAGTCGAGCACGCGTTGGAAATCCACGTCGCCCCCGATGTATCGCTGTTGGGACAGAACCACGGCCCGGCGACTGGCTTCCACCTCGTTGGCCAGATGCA
>JAFGIR010000054.1 GCA_016929515.1 Pirellulales bacterium
CCTGGTCGGCCACGGAGCCAGCGGCTTTTGCCTCGGCCCCAAGGCCACGGACGACGACCGGCGCCAGGTCGAACAGATGCTCGGCGCGGTCGGCATCGCGGTCGAAGTCGACGAACCTTTGCTCGACGCGGTGACCGGGCTTTCGGGGTCCGGTCCGGCATTCGTTTATTCGATGATCGAAGCGCTCGCCGACGGCGGCGCGCGGATGGGTCTGCCCGAGGACGTGGCCGCGCGTCTGGCCGCGCAAACGGTTCGCGGCGCGGCCGAAATGGTGGCCGTCGGCGGCGAGAAGCCGGCCGTGCTGCGCGATCGGGTCGCCAGCCCCGGCGGAACCACGGTCGCCGGCCTCGCGGCGCTCGAATCGGCCGGATTTCGGGCCACGGTGGCCGGCGCCGTCGAAGCGGCCACGCGGCGCTCGATCGAATTGGGAACCAACTAATCAACCACGCGGGCACCGGCCCCAGGGCCGCCCCGGACCTCGTTCAGGAGAAACACGCGCGTCATGTCCACTTTCCACGTCATTGACGACAAACACGTCCCCTTGTACCGCATCATGTGGATCGCGGCGATTCCGCACTTCTGCGGCTCGCCCGAGTGCCGGCATGAAGGCGACTACGAAATTCGGCTCGAACACGGCGAGTCGGTTTGGGCCAATCAGAGCGAGCGCGACGCAACGCTCGCGGCCATGGAAGCGTGGCAGGGTGAATTGGACTTGGACGAAGAGGAATTGGAATGAGCGTTCGGCGGCCGGTCCGGGACGGAGCGGTTTTCCGGCGGCGGCGGGCACTTTTTCCATTTTTCACTTCGACGATGCAAACACGGCCTGGTTGGGCGTCAGCGGCGGCGCGATTGTGCGGCGCGCGGCGCCCGCGCCCACGAAGGAAACCAACGACCCAACGGAGTCCGCCCATGTCGCTATTCGAAAACGGCCAATACCGATGGCGCGAGACCTATTTTGTTCAGTTTCCGGCCAAGAATCGCCCCCCATTGGAGAAGGTGCGGCAAGCGATTTCGACCTTGGGTGAGAATCTTCAAATGCCCCAAGCCACCGCGGACGACGACGGCCGGTTCGAGTCGATCACGATTCTCTCACCCGACGATTTCGCGGCGATCGACGTTTCGTTCCTGGCCGGCCAGGAAGTGCTCGACCAGGCCAACGAACTGGCCGACGAGATCACCTCGACCGGTTGCGACGAGGACGTCTCGCGGTGCGTCAAGAAGCTTCGCCACTGCGACGGGCGATTCGACGTGCTCCATTTCGAGCAGTTGGCCGACGTCGACGAGCAAGAGGAGCCCGAGGGCATGCTCAATCCCAGCACGCTCCTTCTGGTGCTCGACTGCCTGGCCCAATTGACCGACGGGGTGGCGATCGATCCTCAGACCGGAACCTATATTTAGCGCGGGGGTGAAAACCCCACGAACCAGACTGGTGGCCAACGCCACGCCTTAGGGAGTCATCCATGCTAGCGAAAGACATCAAGACCGGCACGATCGTCGTCTATGAAGGCGAGCCCTGCATCATCGAAACCATCAACGTGCAAAGTCCCTCGGCCCGGGGTGGCGCCACGTTCTACAAATATCGGGCACGCAACGTAAGCACGAAACAAAAGGTCGACATCACGCTGCGCGGCGGCGACTGGTTGGACGAAGCCGACTTCCGACGCCGCGACGTCAAATTCATGTACAGCGACGCCGACGCTTGCCATTTCCTCGACCAGACGGATTACAACCAATACTCGCTTCCGCACGATGAACTCGAAGAAGAGAAGAAGTATTTCACCGAGGAACTTGAAGGAATGCAGGCGCTCATCTACAACGACGCATGCATCGGCATCCAGTTGCCGTTGACCGTCGCCTTGAAAATCACCGAGTGCGACCCGGCCATCAAGGGCGCTTCGGCCACCTCGCGAACCAAACCGGCCACGCTCGAAACGGGCCTCGTCGTCCAGGTGCCCGAGTATCTCAAGCCGGGCGAGGTCATCAAGATCGACACCCGCACCGGCGGGTATCTTTCGCGGGCGTGAAACCGGGAGACCCGGTTCCAGGCGACCCGGTTCTTGTCATTCTGAGCGCAGCGAAGAATCTGGCCTTCCTTGGTGGACGAGATCCTTCGCTACGCTCAGGATGACCGTTGAATCAGGAGAAAAGGACGGGGCTCGATGTCATCCACGCCTTGCCAGGTCGCCGCGTTCACGAACGTCGTCGAAGCCGAATGGGCTCGCTGCCGACTGGGGTTCGAGGGCATTCCCGCGTGGTTGGAAAATGCGTATGTCGTCCTTTGGTTCTGGCACTACAGCCAGGCCATCGGCGGGGTCAAGGTGTTGGTCGCGCCCGAGCAAGCCCAGCAGGCCCGCGCGATTCTCGACCAGAAAGGCTCGGCCGACGACGGGGCGATCACCTGGCCGTGCTCCCATTGCGGCGAACTCCTGCCCGACGATTGGGCCACGTGTTGGCGATGCGGAACGGCGCGCGAGCATGCCGGTGACAGCGACGGCCCCGAATTCGCGGCGTCGGCCTCTGAGTCGTTCTCCGAGCAAGCACCCAATTTGATGTCCGGGTTTGGTGTTCTCGCCGTGATTATTGTCGTCGTCTTCGGATTGGTGACGTACCGAATAACCCACGATCCGTTTGTGAGCTTGGCAAGCTGCCTGGCTGCTCTCGTTGCCCAGGCCATTCTCGCGATGATCGTCGGCGACGCCGAGGAGCCGGGCGAACTGCTCGATGATGACGATCCGGGTGTTGAGCCCGAACCGGTGTTGTCGGCGGTCGAACAATCGCAAGAGCGGCGGCGGCAACTCGGTAGTTTTTTGGCCGTAAGAGCGTGGCGCGCCGCCATGTTTAGCTTTGTCTGGTTCCCACTGCTCCTGATCTGCTCCCTAGCGACACTCCTGCGTATTCAGCCGACTCGAATGCTCCTCGGACCGTTTGATCGGTTCCGCTACTACGGCACGTGGGCCTTGTGCATCATGGTTGGCATTCTATTGGTTGTCCCTTTGTGGTCGCGGTTCTCGGCGGTCGGCATGGATTTCGTGGATCTGGTGAAGTACCTCTGGTACACCCTCACGATTGACCCATTCTGGCTCTGTCCCTGAAGCGTGCCGTTCTGATTCCCCGTTTCATTCTGGTACGTCCTCACGACTGAACCCATTCTGGCTCTGGGATATTGCCTGGTGAATCGCTGCATGAGCAGAGCGATCTGCGTCGGTCCACCGCTGGGCCGACATGTCGACGATTTCCTTGTCGGCTGAAGTCTTGGGCCGTCAGTCGCAACGCCGGCTCCCAAACAAAAGCCCCCCATAATTCCCTACCGCCAAAGTGACCTTTAGTTTCTTGTAACACGGCGCCCTCGTTCCCGGGTAAACTGGATCTTGTTGGCCGGGCAGGCTTTTTCTTCTTTTTTTCTTTGAGATTCTCGCCGGGCCAACGTCTCATTGTGTGGAACAAACCAAGGAACATGGGCGGATGGCACGACCCATCGACAAAAGCACCGTGGATCGGTTGGTGGTCGAGCATCTGCCGGTCGCCCTGCGGTTTGCGTTGCGTTTGGTGGGCGATCCGCACGTGGCGGAGGACGTCGTGCAGGAGGCGCTTTGCCGCGCGTTGCGCCGTTGGCCGACCTACCGGGGCGAGGCCTCGTTTCGCACGTGGCTGCTGCAAATCGTGGTCAACGTCGACCGAGACCGCCGGCGAAGCCAGCGAGATACACGGCCCATGCCGACCGGCCAGATACTCTCGGTCGGGGCTTCGCCCGTGGAGCACGCTGCCGCCGAGGAACTCCACGGAGAAATCCGCGCGGCGATCGACCGGCTGCCGACGCGACAACGCGAAGTGGCGCTGTTGAGCCTCGGCGAGGGGCTTCCGGCACGCGAGGTTGCTCAGATCCTTGAAACGACCGAAGCCAACGTGCACGCGTGTTTGCACTTGGCGCGGAAACACATTGCCCGGGCAATCGGTGTTGACCATGCCCGAAAAGAGACGACCTAGCAGCCTATCCGGCTCTGTTGAAGAACGTTAAGAAGGGTGGCTGGGGCATAGCGAAGCGCTGCCCCAGATAGCCGAAATCTGGGCCTTCGCTACGCTCATTCCCAGCCACCCACCAATCGAAAATGAATCACCACGATCCCGAAATGAACCACGACGACCTTGACCGGCGGATCCGCGCCGCGCTCGACGTGGAACTGTCGCCACGCCAGCTCGCTCGGTTGGAAGACTTCTGGCAAAGCCAGTCGCGTGCCCAGCGACGGCGGCACTTCGTCGCCGGGGCGGTCGTCTGCGCGGCGGCGTTGGCCACGATGCTGGTTGTCGGGGCAACCGTGTCACTCTGGTTGTGCGGGCCCAAGCCAGGGCAGGGCCCCGTGGCGCCCCACGACGTTGCGCGGGTCGATCCGCCGGCGATTTCTCCGACCGGCAAGGCTCCGTCGGAGGACGTCGCGGTCGTCCAATCGCCGGCGAAAGACGAGCTGCTCTCGGCGGGCCGGCCACCAACCGCCTACGAGCGAGTTTTCTTCATGGCCCGTTCGCGCCGCCTGAACACCGCAAGACGGCCGTCGACGCCCATCGCGGCATCGCGGCAGGCGTCTGACTCGGCAACCGTCGAGATCGAAAAGCTGGTTACGCAAC
>JAFGIR010000465.1 GCA_016929515.1 Pirellulales bacterium
AACAGCGCCGCGCGAATCTTGGCCGCGCGACCGGCCAGGGGATTTCCTCTGCCCAGCCGGTTGCCGGGGACGAATCGGCCCGCCGCATCGCGACCGTTGCTCCCGTGAGTTGACGGTGCCGATTTTCGTGGTTTTTCGCTCATAATCTCGCCCCTCTTCTGGGCGTGACACCCGCCGACACCCGACTCTGACACCCACGTAGCTCCCAATATCCTTGTTTTCCAGTCAAACCGAACCGTAGGGCATCGGATACTATATCCGGCGTCCAGGGCGGGGCCGATGATCGGAGGCATCGACTCACCCGCCCGAAGACGCCTCATTGTCTCACCATCCTTTGATCGTTCCCCCCAAACTCGTAGATAGTTCCGCACAGCAGCCGGCTGGCGATTCGATCATCGAAATACTGCCTGAGTCGATCTGGCGGTAGGTTGCTGATGTAGACGCCCACACGCCCGTCGCCGCGGTCTCGAATATCGAGGAGTCGCTTCAGCCCGTTGTACTCATAGTCGTTGCAGTGATTGGCCGTCGCGAGTTCGTCGACGACGATAAGACTTGCATTCCGCGCTGCCTCCCAAACGAAGTCGTCCGGCTTGAACGCGACGGCACTAACCAGATCCGTCGGCCAATAGAGCGCTCCCGGCACGATGTCGCACAGACAGAGCCCGGCGCGCGTCTTGCCCGTGCCCACGTCGCCGTGAACAAACAGGGGCCATGGCGCCAGACCAGCGGTAAGGCGTTTGCAGACGTCCACGAAACCCCGTTGGACACGTCCCCAACTTCGTGGCACGTCCAGCAGTTGGCGCGCGTTCGGCCGGGCAACCTGGAGTCTTCGCAGTCCGGCCTGGAGTGACTCAGATGTCGTCGGCCCGATACCGGCCACTTCCCGCCAGACTGTGCTTTGGTTTTCCGTTTCCATTGTCAAAATTGTTCCTTTCCCAATTTCGCACGGCCGCCTGCCACGATTTCATGGCGTTCCGGCCGACGAGCCACCCGTTCGAGACGTAGTAGTCAATGAACCTTTGCGGGTCCACGTGGTTTTTACGTTCGAGGCAATAGGCCGTTACCTCATCCAGAGTAGGGGGTGTAAAACGCGCGCACCTTTTCGTCTGGTTCTTGTGTCTGGTTCTTGCGTCTGGTTTGAGTCCGTTTCCCGGACTACCTTTGTCCGTTTCCCGGACTACCTTTGTTCGTTTCCCGGACTGGTTCGTTTCCCGGACTAGTTCGTTTCCCGGACCACCTACAAATTGGTAGTGATTTGACGGGTTGCCCTTCCCGCCACCAGACTCGACGGTTATCTCCCCAGCCTCGACCAGTTCACTCACGGCCTTGTGGACCGTCGACCGCGCGAGCCCGGTAGCTTCTCTTAGGGCTCCAAGCGACGGGTAACATTTGCCACGTCGATCGGCCTGATTCGCCAGTGCCAACCACACGACGATTGCAGCAGGTGAGTACTCGCCCAGCCGGTCGAGGAAGCCGTTCTTGATGTGCCCGACGAAGGTGCTCATGGATAGAACTCGTAGTGATCCTTACGCCGCCGCCGTCGCTGAGGCTTCGGTCGCGTGACCACTTCGCGGGCACGGAGGAAGTCGTCGAGGTCATCGGGGGCGATACGAAACCTCGGCCGGAGTGCGCCCTCAGATAGATTGATCGCGCGGAGGGCACCCGCTCGAATCCAGCCAATGACGCGCTCCGGCGTGACGCCCAGCAGCTTCGCCGCGGCCGGCGGGGTGAGATATTTCGCGGTGTCGGCGGGGGCAATGCTCATCGGCCATTGCCCCCTTTGTCGGCGGCGTGGCTGAGAGCGAGGGTTGCCTTCTCTGTCTGGCGAGAAGCCCTCAGAAGAATACGAAGCGCCTTTACTTCTGCCTCGCGCGAAGCGATTTCTGCCCGAATCGCGTCCGGAGGCAGACCCTTGAGGGTTGCGATGATGTTGATTGCGCTGGCCATGCTCCTATAGTAGAGTCATGGTGTCGCATTGTACCCAGCGCGTAAACAGCGCCTTCCCGCGCTATGTCGGCGGATCGACGTAGTACCCCGCGCCCCGCCGGTTCTTCACCCCATGCGGCCTTAGGGCGCGAATATAGTGCCGGGTCACGGTCGATTCGCTGATGCCGAAGTGCCCCGCAATCGCCTTACCCATCACCGGGCCCTCGGTGGTGATATAGATCAGCATGTCGCGCTGGGACTCCGTCAACGGCTTAGCACCGCCGTCGGGCGTCGTGGTCAGACGATGCTGAGCGAGGCAGGCACGTCCTTTCGGCGTGATATGCAGGCATGGGATCATGAGTTGTCTTTCGCCACGATCCGGCTCGGGGTCTTCCCTCCCGATGGCCGCAAAGCTCTTGGCGCTGAAGGACCGATAGAGCCCGTGGAACCCACAGAAGTCCAGGGCTTCGCGGGTCGTCTGACCCATCACGACGTGAGTTTCCACCGCGTAGCCGCCGGCAGCGTCCAGGATTTCCAGCAGATCAACACAGCCCGGCGGTAAGGGTGGAAGAAACGGGCTCGTCTTGTGTGACTCGGGGGGCGTTCGCTCTGAGAAGACGTAGCTATCGACGCCCCGTTGCTGTGAAGAGTCTTTCGACATGAGAAGAGTTCTCCGATGATTCAGCCGGGTCGCCCGGGTCGACGTCAGTCCATCGGAGCGAAACTGACAGTCGGCCCAGACGCTTGGGCGTGATCTGCGCCCGTCCCGGCAATTGAGTATCCTACTTCCGTTTCTTCGTTTGGGAAAGCCACTTCCTCACGTGATCGGCAACGGCACGGAGACGGTCGTCTGAAATGCGCTCGCGGTAGAGACTGGCCATGTCGTCACGTGTATGCCCCATGATCGCGTCGAGAGCCACCTGGTCCTTTGCATCGCCGCCGATCGTTTCGACCGTATGACGCAAGGCGTAGAAGCCCAGACGTGGACGTTTGAGCCCCGTATCCTCCAGCAGCTTCGCAAACTTCTGGCCGATCGCATCGAGGGGGACGCCACCCTTGGCGTTTCCGTCCTCATCCTGGTACATTGGCGAGAATCTAACCCAGGCGTTTCCTTGCGTCGTCAAGAAGACGAGTCCAATGTCTGCGCGGTCCTTGGCCGCCGGCCGCTGGGCAATCGCCTCTTTCAGTGCGGCGACGGTTTCCGGCCAAAGCGGGATTCTCCGATCTATGCCTGTCTTGGGCCTCGGGTAGTCGATCCAGCCGCCTTTCATGTCGATCGAGGAGATTTCCAAGCGGGCCAGATCAGAGGCGCCGAGACCTCCGTTGATGCCCAGCAGGATCATAGCCCGCAACGGCTGGCCAGCCTTGTCGAGCAGCGTCCGAAGCTCCGCAGACTCGAACATGCGAAGCCCGTTTTTCTTCCGCTCTAACCTGAGAACGCGCTTGGCCGGTCGCTTGAAATGCGGTCCAAACTTGACCGGGCGGTCGATCAGGTCGGATTCATATCCGAAACGGAAGACGACACGAACGCGGTTTATCTCGTTCCCCAACGAGACGGGTCCCAGCCGCCTTGCCAGCTTCGCGCGGAACTTGTCGAAGTCCCCCGATCGCAGATCGTCCAGGAGGCGATGCCTGCCAAAGGCGCCGACAATCCCGTCGGTGGTCCGCCTGTAGTCGAGGAACGATCGGCGCGATAGCTCCCCGCTCTCGACCAGCCGAGCCTTGGCTTGGAGAAAATCCTCGCAGAGGTCGCGGACGGTGGGTCCAGCGTCGCCGGCTCGACGGGGAATCCGGCCGGCCAGCAGATCGTCCTTTTCGTCGAGCCATCGCTCCAAGGCTTTTTCGCCTTGGGGATCATCGGCCGTTTTGCCGAAATAGCAGAGACGCCCCCTCACCTTCTTTGCCCACCGTCCGGTGGCATGGGGGAAGAGTGGGAAGTCGTGGCGGGGTTTGGAGACTTTGCTCCGCTTCGAAGACGTGGTAGAATCGGGCATTGGTGCCACCTTGGGGTTATAGCTTAGGTGGTGTCACTGACACCCGCTGGCCTCATCCGGCGGGTGTCTTTTCGATACCCAAAATCATAGCAGGTGTCAGAAAGGGTGTCAACTGGCCAATGAGAAGCTCGGAAGTAGGCCAGAAAGCCCTATAAAAATAGTCATTAGCGCCCGTAGCTCAACGGATAGAGCAGCGGACTTCTAATCCGCAGGTTGCAGGTTCGAGTCCTGCCGGGCGTGCTTGGCTTGTTGGTTTTGGTTCTGCATTAACGCGGGTGGCTTCGTGGGCCGGAGCACCCGTTTTTGGTCCCCACCATGGCTCAACCTTCCTGAAAGGAGGCTCGCATGCGTTCCGCTTGCAAGACGATTGGGGTTGTGTTTGTCTACGCGGTGTGTGCGTGTTGGTTGGTCACCGGTGGAGTGGTTGCCGGCGAAAAGAAACTCCGGAGCATGAAGTACACTCCCCGGACGAAGCAACAGGCAGTTGCCTGGCAGCGAGCACTGCGACCAAGACTCTTTCGTCTTCTCAGAATGGACGACTTGGTTGCGAGGAAGACTCCGATTCCCTTTGGGCCGAAGATCGTGTCCTCCAAACGGGAAAAGGGGTACCTCTTGCAGGAAGTCGAGATCAACAGCACGCCGACCCGACGCATGAAGATCATGCTCACGGTGCCGACCGATCTCGAAGGCCGCCTGCCCGCCGTGGTCTGCATTGCCGGACACGGCGGCACGCGCCGTTCATGCTACGACTCGGACGATTATTACCGGCGGTTTGCCCGGGTGCTTGCCGAGAGCGGCTATGTCACCATCTCGACGGACGTCGGCCAGCACAAGATCCATGAGAAGGGGCGCGCCTTGATGGGCGAGCGTTTGTGGGATCTCATGCGCTGTGTCGATTTTCTGGCGTCGCTCGACCGGGTCGATTCCCGGCGGATCGGTTGTGCCGGGCTGTCGCTCGGCGGAGAAATGGCGATGTGGCTCGGCGCAATGGACGAGCGGGTTCGGGCCACGGTCAGTGCTGGTTTCTTGACGAAGATGGATCAGATGGAACAGGATCATTGCATGTGTTGGAAGTTCCCCGGCTTGCGAGAGCTCGTCGACTACGCCGACATCTACTCGCTAACCGCGCCCCGCGCCCTGCTCTGTCAGAACGGGCTAAAAGAGCCTGCTTCGCAATTTCCGGTTCCTCTGGCGCGCGAAGCGCTGGCGGAAATCGAACTGATTTATGCCGATTTTGGTCAGCCCGAAAACGTGGCTCTAGCGGTGCACGAAGGAGGCCACGTGGTGGACTTGCCGAGCCTGTCGGCGTTTCTCGAAAACCATCTGGGCAATCGAGAGAGCACGGTCCGGCCGAACGCGCCAAAGGGCGTGGACGCGCCGCACCGCTGAGGCCCGCGTTGGCGTTTTTAAAAACGTGCTTCGACTGAAGAGGAGCGAGAGAGGCTGGCATGAGACAAGACCATTCGAAGCGAAACGGATCGGGTTTCACGCTCGTCGAGTTGCTGGTGGTGATCGCTATCATCGGCATTCTCATCGCGTTGCTGCTGCCGGCGGTGCAGGCGGCTCGCGAGGCGGCTCGGCGCATGTCGTGCCAAAACAACCTCAAGCAACTGGGCCTGGCCGTGCATGCTTACGCGACCGGGAACTCCGTGTTCCCGCCGAGTTTCTGTATTACCCCCGACACGGTGCTCACGGGCAACAACGGTTCCTGGTCGATCCACGGGCGGATTCTGCCCTATCTCGATCAACGCGGCGCTTACGACCGTGTACGGTTGAACGTGGCGTGGGACGCACAACTTGGCACAGGCGTTCCCATGTTGCGAATCCCCGCCTTTCTTTGCCCGAGCGAACTCAACGACACGGCGCGAATGAAGAACGGAGACCCCTACATCTATCCGCAGACTTACGGATTCAATTTTGGCACGTGGTTGGTCTACGATCCAGTGGACCGTCGGGAAAGCGACGGAGCGTTCTTCGTCAATAGCTGTCTCCGCGCGGCGGATTATCCCGACGGCCTAAGCAACACGCTCTGCGCCGCGGAGGTCAAGGCGTTTACCTCGTACTTCCGCAACACGTCCGATCCGGGGCCGGCAATCCCAAGCCAGCCGAGCGACATTGCCGGGTTGGCCGGAGGAGCGGAATTCAAGTTGGGACCCGCGACGAACGACAACACGGGCCACACCGAATGGTGTGACGGACGCGTGCATCACAGCGGATTCACCACGGTTTTTACTCCGAACACGTTTGTGCCGTACACCCATTCGGACGGGCTCACCTACGATGTCGACTTCAATTCACGCCAGGAAGGCAAGAGCACGACGCAGCCGAGCTATGCGGCCGTCACGGCCAGAAGCTATCACCCGGGAATCGTCAATGTTGCGATGATGGACGGTTCGGTTCGACCGGTCGAGGAGTCGATCGAATTGCCGGTGTGGCGGGCCTTGGGCACACGGCAACGCCAGCCGGGGGAGCCGTTGATCGACGGGGAGTTCTGAGTCCGGTCCGCCGACCTCCGAGAAGATGGTTGCTTTGCGAAGCAAATTCGGCGGAATCTCACTCTTTTCCAAAAAACCTGGTGAACTCCCATGGCTCGCGTTGTGTCCGAACGATAACGGCCGAGCCCAGCTCTTGTTGGGGGTAATCGCCGCCCTTGACAAACTCGGGTTGCCTTCTTGACAAGATCATCCCATTCTGTCATAGTGCAGGATGTGTGTCTAGGTTAGACTGGCAAGCCAGTGAACCCTATCACGCCGCCTTGGAGGTACCCAAGGGCCTCGGACGGGCCTTCGAACGTTGTGGTCCGTGTTGGGCTTATGGTCCAAGGACTTGATGGACGATTTCGTAATGAAGTCGATCCTTGGTTGGGGCACGGTTACGTTAGTTGTTTCTATCTTCCATTGACCGTTGCGTGACCAATGATCCAGGCCGACCAACGGGAGGCCGATATTCGGTCAGTCCCGGAATTGATCGGGGGATCGTTCAGCTCGCAACCTTCAATAAAACCGCGCTAAGCGCAGAGAGTAGTCCGATGCGTAGTCTCATTACGATTTCCGGAAAAACGATCGTCGCGGCCATTGCCCGAAGGATCCGGATTGTGATGAGCATTGCGCTTAAGCATCGACTCGATTTGCGACTTAATGCGTGGTTTCTTCTGCAGCGGTTCGCCGGCACGGCGATGGCCCAACGCGTTACGGTACCCGTGTACCGTCGGCGTACGGTCGTCGGTGTTACGCGTCCGTCGCCGGCACAGATGGGCGAATGCCATTTGCGTCGCGTGACGGGTCGCCTGGGCGGGCCCAGGTCTTCGAACTTCGGCGCCGGATTCTGATTGCTTTGTTGATCGGATCCCATTCAAACGCCTGATGCTCGACGGACCCTCCGCTGGTGCCGGCCGTGGAAGCCGCGCTTCTATTGGCTTCCTTCCGCCTGCCGACCGATTTCCGTTTGTTCGAATTTCATTTATTGCACGAGAAGGAATTGACCCATGGTTACCACGGAATCCCGTTACACGGAGTCCACGGAGGTTGCCGGTTTGGTTCGGTCGGCCCAGTGTGGCAATCGGGAGGCCTTCGATCAGTTGATCGATCGATTTGGGTCGACCGTATATGGCACATGCCTGGCCCGGCTGCACAATCAGGCCGATGCACAAGAGCTTTGCCAAGAGGTCTTTATGCAGGCCTTGCAGAAGATCAGGCAGTTGCAGGATCCGCGATGTTTCGCCGGTTGGATTCGGACGATCGCCGTTCGAATGGCGATCAACCGAGTCGTGCGTCGTGGGCCGATTGCTTGTGTCGAGCCGGACAGGATTGCCGCCGATTGTGTCGAGTATGAAACGCCGCTTGGCAAAATGCTCAAGCGCGAGCGTTGCAGCCAGGTGCGGCTGGGGTTGGGGCGGTTGCGTCAAATGGATCGTGAGACGCTTGAGGCATTTTACTTTCAGGGACGATCCTTGTTGGAGATGAGCGACACGTTCCAGTCGCCGGTCGGTACGATCAAGCGACGGTTGCACGTCGCTCGAAAGCGACTGGCCGCCGAATTGGCTGAGTTGGCGCCGGCATAAAAAAAGGGCGGCGGGCCATTGGTCCGCCGCCCTATGCTCATCACCACGGCCTACGGTCCGGACGGGCCGGCTCCGATTCGTTCTTCTTCCTCTTCCTGGATGATGATACGCGGCGTAACCGTCATCATCAGGCTTTGCGTGGTTCGGCCGATCCCGACGTTCTTGAACAGCCGGTTGATATAGGGAATCTTATTGAGTATCGGAACACCGAATTCATTGCGGCCCTCGCTGAGCCGCTTGACTCCACCAAGGAGAACCGTTCCCCCGTCGGGCACGCTCACGGTCGTACTCACCGAGATGGTCGAGTAGGTTGGCAATTGAACCGTCGTGCCTTCGGTGGTGGTCGTCCTGACGTTGTTGTTCTTCGTGGCGTCGTCGGGATCCTGTTGATTGCCTTCCGTCGACGTGTCGACCGTACTGGTGGTTCGGCCGGTAAACGTGAAGGTGTTGACGTCGCCGATCTGGCTGAAGAACGGAACCACCGTCAGTCGGACGAATCGACGATCGTGGGATACGACCGCCTGGACCGTGAGGAAGGTCCCTTCCGAGAGGATGACAATGACGGGTTGCTGTGCCGCCGCGAAGTCGCCCACGACCGGGATGAGTCCCATGACAAACGGGCTCTGCGAGATGTCGCTGACGAAAGCCATTTGGCCGTTGAACAACGTCACCTTGGGAGCCTGAAGGATATTCGTCCGGCTGTCGCCTTGGGCAGCGTTGATGAAGAAGAACGCTTCAATATCGCTGAGGATGGCGAAACCGAGCTGGGCTCCGGCCGTCGCGCTGAAATCGCCGAACTGGGGAACCGCCAGATCATAGCTGCCCTGAACAAACGGGATGTCCAGGTCGGCCGAGAAGACGCCCGGCGCGTTCAGACCGACGGTCACGCTCCGGTCGTGGTCGACGTCGGTCGTGTCGCGATTCGGCTCGGTTTGTGTATCGTCGTCATCGTCGTCATCGTCATCATCGCCGTTGTCGATGACGCGGCCGAAGACTTGATAAGGTCGATCGATGTCGTCATCGATATCGAAGTCGAAGTCGACTCGGATGGACTCGAAGAAGTCGTCGTTCAGCGTGATAAAGCGGACTTCGATCGTGACCTGCAGGTCCTGAAGCCGTCGAAGCTGCTCGAGCACGTCGACGATTTGTGCGTGGACTTCCTCGGTCTGCTTGATGACGAGCGTCAGGTTGTTCTCATAGGGTTGAATCGTGCCCTCGCCGCCAAAATCCTGCCACGTTTCGGGCTTGACGGTTTGGGTGATGAGTTCGATCAGGGGATCGAAGTCGGCCTGCGTGCCACCGCCGAGGCCGCCGGGTCCGAATCCCATCGGCGCGCCGTTGCCAGGACCGGAAGAGGAACCCGGCATCGCGTGCGAGACATTCGCCAGAACGGCCGCATTGATCGCGGTGCTTCCCGGCGTGTCGGCGGCGCCGATTACCCCCAGCGGAGGCGCGCCGCCGCCGAACGATGCGTTATTGAAACCGTTTCGGCCCATGGCATCGTTGTAGGCGCCGGCCAGGCCCATCCGCGAGTTGGGCACGAAATTGGGGATGGGCACAACCAAATCGCCCACGTCGTAAGTGACCGGATAGACCTCGCTGTCGCTGTAGTGTTCGCTGGTGATCTTCAACACCTCGTCCTTGATCACGTAGCTTAAGTGCAAGGGTTGAAGAATCAGATTCAGGGCGCTTTTCAGCGAGACCTCGTCCCGCAGGTTGATGTTGACGGGCGTGCTCGAAGCGACGCCTTCCTCCTCCAACCCTTGTGGGTCGAGGTGGATGCTCACTTGCGCCAATTCCTGAAGCTTCTCCAACACCTGGCTCAGGGGCATGTCGCTGAATCGGACGGAAACAGGTGTTCTCAGTTTTTGCTCGATATCGAGTTCGCGGCCGGTGCGTTCACGACGCGTGTCGGCTTTGAATCGGCTTCGGCTGTTGGTGGTCTCCATCCAAGTCTTGGCGTCCGGAAAGATCATGGACTTGCTCGTGTCGTAGGGAATGGAGGCCACGTCGACGTCCGCCAATGCGGCAATGACGCCTTCTTCCTTTCTCGACGCGATTTCCCGGTTGAGCGCCACGCGCCGTACGAATTTTGCGTTCCAATTGAGCTGCCGGGCAAACGGATGATTTGGCGCCAAGTCATAGGCTTCCTTGGCGACCACCTCGGCTTCGGCGTAACGCTGTTCGTCGCAGAGTTTGTTGAATTTATCGCCAAGCTCCGCAAGCCGTTGCTGCACCTCGAGGTTATATTGCTGTTCGCGATCGATTTCCTCTCGGGTCTGGTCGTTCCGTTCGGCCAGTTCAATCCGTGCACGGTTGTTGTCGATGAATTGGCGCATCTCGCCGATGTTGCGGTCGACGCGCCGCAGAATAATTGCCTTGGCGTTCGGTTCGAGTCCGGCAGCCTCGACCCGCATTCGAACCTGCTCCAATAGAGCGAGGGCGGCTTTCGGGTTGCTTTCTCGAATTTGGGCCGCACGACGTTCCTGGTAGGCAACGTCGCTATTCACTTGACGTGCCAGCAACTGTTGTTTGGCGAGCGCCTCGTCGGCCAGACTGCCTTGGGGTGCCTGTGCCGGCGGAGACGAACTGAGCATCTGGAGCCGGTCTTGGAGCAATTGAGCCGTAGGTGGATCGAGTTGATCGCGATTCTGGGCCGCGCGACGATAGTATTGAAGTGCCTCGTCGATCTTGTGGGCTTTCAATGCATCTTCACCCTGTCGGACCAAATCGGCAGCCGTTTCCCCGGGGGCCGAGGCACGCGGTGACGCCGTGCCAGGTATCGGGGGGGCCGGCACGGGAGTCGCCTGACCCAACATCAGCGGTCGTGGCATTTCGTTGGCTGCCCATTGCTGGGCATTGGCCGGCATGTTTCTGGTGGAATCGTTGGCCGTATCGTAGACCGCCTGGGTAGCCTTCTGGTCTGTCGGCAACTGGCCCGTGGCCGGGGTTACCGACGTGGCACTCGCTTGAACCACCGCGGAGCCGCCTGCGCGGCGTGCCTTCTGGACGTCCAAGAGCACGAGGCCGGGTCGGTCCTCGCCCGGTCCGAAGTTCGATTCAGGCACTTGCAGGTCCATCGCCGCCTGGGCGAAGGTCTCGGCCGAGGCAATATCTCCGCTGTTCAGAGCCGCACGGGCCCGGCCGATGAGGCGGACGACTCGGTTCTTGGCAGCCAAAGATGGAGCCGGCAGGTTGGCGACGTTACCAGGAGCTGGCGAGGCGACGCCGGCCTGGGAGACAGACTGTTGGCGACGCGCGCCCGCGATTCGCTCGAGAAGCGTGCTTGGATTGGCCTCCAGAGGACCGTAGCTGACTTGTTGGTCTCGTGCCTGGATGGTCAGCCGTTCCGCTTCGTCGTAGTCTTGCCACTTGAGCAATGCTTCGGCTTGTTGCATCATCAGGCGAGCGAATTGTCGCCGATACGCTTCGGTATGTTCCCGAGTTTCCTTGCGTGACGTGAGATCACGATATTTATCGATGTCGGCGAGCACCGAATCGGGGGTGTCGTCTCTCGGCCCATAGGTAATTTGATGACTCTTGGCCTGGTTGACCTTGTCCATTGCCCGACGCACATCGCCCATGGCCAACGCGCGCCGTGCCTGAAGCAGCAGGTTGTTGGCCTCGCCGCGGTCAGGTTCGTGGTTGCCGGCCTGAGTCGGCGGCAAGGACTCAATCATCGCAAAGCCGGCCGCGTCGTTGTCGTCGGTGGGCCACGGTTGAGTATTGTCCGACATATTGATCCGCATTGGCTGCCCGACAGCCGGCTGATGCGAGACGGTCACGCGACCGAATTGGCCGCTGGCGTTGGGCGCGGCCCGGCCCGGAGTATTCTGTGCGAATGGATCGGCGGGAGCCGGCGGGGTTTGCGGTTTATTGCCGAAAGGCAGGGCGGGTAGCAGTCCATTCGAACCATTCGGCGAGGCGGCGGCCCGCTTTCGCTGCACGTAGCGCCGCACCTTGGCCGGTGTATCGGCCAAAGGATTGAGCGGGTTGTAGTGGACGCCAAGTGCTTCGGCACGTTGAACCAACGCTTCGGCCACGTCGAAGTGTCCTTCGTTGGCTGCTTGCCTCGCGCGAAGCAATAGATCGTCGGACTGGGATCGGCTGTCCGCTGGCGTGGGCGAAGAAGTCGACGGGGATGATTGCGAGACGATCATCGTCGCCAATTCGGCCTCATATGAAAGCCAGATTGGATTGGCGAGTGTTTCCGTTGCCGACAAACCCAACGCCACGGCAACAGCTGCCCAGAGAATTCTTGTGGTCGTTTTCAACTCAATTCTCCTCTGTATAAGAGACTCACAGGAGTCCCGGCGCGGTTGGCGGCTGCCTGTTCGCGCGACAAGCGCGACGGCAGACCGGTTTCCATTCCACGGACAGGCCTACACGTCCCGGAACCAACGGTCGCACACGTCGGCAAAAACGCTGCCAGACAAGTGCCAACCGCGATCGGTGCTGCGATTAGATTTCTGAATTCGGTAGAAGAGAGCGGGTTAAATACTCAAGTGCGTGATTCGGGTCAAGGGCACTTGGAGAAAAAATTTGAGGGCCACGCCGGAGGCCTCCAATTTTCGCGACCTTGCCGTGCGAAAAGGAGACGACAATCCCACCTTTCTTAGGGGGCAACCGAGGTGCTTCCCGATTATTAAGTACCTGATCGCAACCAAACCATGGACATTCGTCGTGCCCGAGTGGCATCACGGGAATCGGTCAGAAACCGAAGACCGAAAGAAGGGACGGAACAAACCGGTTGGGTTCCGTCAGCGCAAGGCCAGTTTATGCCCCAACGTGTTGTCTCGGCAGTCAAAGCAGGTTGGACGAAGGTGTGGCGTGCCGCGAAGCCACCTTCGGCTTTCCGTGGTAAAACCTAGAGCCTCACGCCCCGCTTGGAATTGCCGGCTGGCGGCAGCATGTCCATCGGATGGCCGCCGGGGCGCATGGTTGGCCCCTCCAGGCCACCAGGCGTTCCGGTTGGACCTCCCATGATGCCTGGTTGAGTTTTGGCCGGGTTTTTTTGGGCAGAATACTCTTTGTGGTCCCCAACATCGCTGTGGACCACGAGATTTCCGTCGGGGTCCAAAAGGAGCATTTCGCCGGGCCATGTGAGGTCGCGGTTCTTGCCAGGCAACCTCTCGCCACCGCGCAGATCGAGCACAAGCATTTCCGTCAGATAGTCGATCGTTTCTACTTTTGGCTTAGGCGTTTTCTTCTTCTTGGGTCCCTTCTTATTCCCTTCGGCCAGATCACCTTCACCCAAGCCATATCCCATCTCACCGGGGCCGCCCAACAGGTCATGCCCTCCAGGAAGAGCGGCGTCTGTCTTGGGTTCGGGTATTTTCTGTTCAAGGAAATTGGCCAGCAGACCTCGCCCAACCTTGAATTCGTCGTAAATTTCATCACCTTTCTGGCAGTCCCAATGGATTGCCATGATGGTGCCCACGGGTTCGCGGTCGATGCCTCGGGTCGGAGTGACTTCAACGGCCAACAACCGATCGTCGCGCGGCACGGAGATCACGTTGCTTTCGCTCCATTCGGTGATGAGATACTTCTTCCACTGATCCTTGTCGTTCATGCGATCACGAAGTTCTTTGACCAGATAGCGCGCGGGGACGTCGAAGTTGGGGTTTTTGACCCAGATTTGAACGCGGTAACGGTAGCGCCGTCCCGGTTCCACGTTGAAGTCGAAGAAGCGAAACAGCCGGTAAGGCGCGAGACTCTGTTGGCCGCCTACGCCCATATTCATGCCGCCGCGCATGCCGCCCATGCCACC
>JAFGIR010000466.1 GCA_016929515.1 Pirellulales bacterium
CCGGGATCGGTGTCACTGGTATCTCCGAAGGGGTCGGCATCGCCGAACGTGAGCAGGCTGTAATTCCACCACCCGTCGTCATTGTCCTCGGCGACCTTCTGGCCGGCGGCATCGTAGAGCCCGATTTGGCTATTAACCCAACTGCCCCAAACCGGCTGAATCTGAATGTTGAGGTAGCTGCCGTCGGCGTTGTCGACGTCGGAAGGAATCACGAACCGGTAATAGTCGAGGTCCCCGTGGTACGAGAGATTCCCTTGATAGGAAACGAGCCCACCGGGAGCCAAAGTCCCAAAATCGTAGTCGTGAGTGATCGCCGCGAAGGCGGGAGTTACCGCGCATCCGATGCCCAGCACCAAAGTGGTCAAAAGAATGGTCATCCAGCGGTTCATCGGATAATCCCTCCGGTATCGTGGTAGTCTAGCCTGTTGGTTTCATGCGATGCGTGCGGACCGGGACCAGCGCAAAATGGGCCCTGTCCCCTGCCTCCTATAGGCCGCCGAAGGCACGAAAATTAGGCCGCAAATCGCATTTCTGTTGAGAATCGGCCAAATATTGCCCATGGGACGGCAATAGGACCTTCTAAAATACCCCAGAATGACCAATATCCCATGTCTGGTCATGGTTAATTGAGCATTAACCCTAAAGGTGGGGGGTGTTGTCAAGTTGCGTGACCAACACGGCGCGGCCTGGTCAACCGCAACGCAATAAGGTGATGCCCGTTTGGGCGCGCTCCGAGCGTATTGACCTACGGGATCCCACGGATGATCGAGGGGCCAATGAGCCGCGTTGCCCAGACCGGCAAACGACGCCAGGCGGCGATCATTCGATCGTACTTGCCGCTGTCGGGCCGGAAATCGGCGGCGGCTCCCTTTCGGGTGTAGTACTGCCACACGGTGGGTTCCGGCCGTGCTCCCCATTTCTTCTTGAACACAAAGGTGTTGCCGTCGACGGTGGAGCGGCCGAAATCGAACAGGCGTTGTCCTCGTTCGACGGCCCGCTGCAGAAGATGCCAATACATCAAGTCATTGGCGTTCGTGGAGTTGAAGTCGCGCAGTGAACTGGCACTGGGCACTTCCGTGGCGCCGTCGCCGTGGACCAACAGTCCTGCGGCAATCGGTTGTCGTCCGGCTCTCACAACGCACAACTCGGCCTCGTTTTGAAACTGGGTCAGGATTGCGAGGAAGAGCCGCTCTCCGAAGACTGGCGTGCCCAGGTCGCGCATGTTCCGGCTGAACACGGCGTAGAAGTCGGCCAACAAGTCCTGGCTGCCCCAATGAATCGTAAAACCTTGCTTCTCGCCTTTTCGGACCTTGTTGCGCACCTTGGCTTTCAGGCCGTCCCACAACTCCTTCGACGAGTCCGGCAAGGGGAGTCGCATGAGGACTTTGTTGGTTATCTCGCCTCCCAACGCCGGATGCTCGACGGGTCGCTCGTGACGGAGTTCCAGATGACGCACGTCCAGATCGTCGGCCAACTCGACCGCCCGATCGATCAAGGCCGTGGCGATCTCGTTATCTTCGGCGATCACTCCGGCCGAATTGATATAGGGAAGGCTTACGAGAAAGCGTCCAAACAAGCGGCTCTTGACAAAAGCCAGAGGCAGAACGCCGACGGGCTGGCCGCCTTGGCTTGCCACGAGCAGATGAGGCTGGTGTTTCAGGCCGCGACACACGGCGACGAACCAGCGAGGGTCGCAACACATTTCGTTCGGACGGGCTTGGTCGACAACTTGCTGATAGGCTTGCATCGCGTCGCGTTCGGACAGATTCGTCCAAACGTCGACTTGCGTGCGCGAGACATTCATTTTCATGGGGTCACCCGAGGAGAACGAGGGGTTGCATTGTGATGGCCTTCGAGCCCCCTGTCGACGGCAACGCGTGCTTGATAAAATAGAGGCATATTGTGGGAACTCCACGGGGCGGATCTCAAGGCACCTTCGAAACGAGCCGCGATTGCATGGCGACAACCCTCTCTTCCAACCCCGTGATCCGTCTGGCGGCGGTCGGCGACCTGTTGTTGGCGCCCTGGCCCGAGGGAACTCCGTCGCTTCGAGATCCCGGGCTGGTTTCGCCGGAGATTCGCGACGTGTTTGCCGGGTGCGGCGTGGTGTTTGCGAATCTGGAATGCACGCTGCCGGGCGACGGGCGTTGCGTGGCGACCGAACCGCGCGTGATCTGCACGGCGGAACTGGTTCGCGCCGTGAAAGCCACGGGCATCGGCGTCGTCAGTCTGGCGAACAACCATGGTTTCGATTGTTTCGAAGGCGGATTTCAGAATCTGCGCGGCGTGCTCGACGAGATCGGGTTGCCCCATTTCGGGGCGGGCATGAACCTTGACGAGGCAACGGCGCCGGCCTTGTTGCAGGCGAACGGCCTGCGGTTGGCCTTTCTGGGGGCCGTCGACCAGCGGAGCGGCGCGCAGCAGTTCGCGACGCCCAATCAGTGGGGAGTCGCGCCGCTCGACGTCGACGGCCTGATTCGCCAGATCCGTGATCTTCGCTCGGACGTCGATCATGTGCTCGTCTCGGTTCACTGGGGCGAAGAGCGGTTTTTGATTCCTTCGCCGGCGCAGATCGACCAGGCTCACGCGCTGATTGACGCGGGGGCGTCGATGGTGATCGGCCATCATCCGCACGTGCTCCAAGGGCTTGAAATGCGAAACGGGGCGCCCATCGTCTATTCGCTCGGCAACTTCTTCGCGGACGAAATGCACTTTGCCGACGGCGGCGTGATACGATGGAACCGCACGGGACGCACCGGCGCCATCCTTCTCGCCGAACTGAGCCGCGACAGCGTGCTCAATGTTCGGCAGCAACCCACCTACGATTCCGGCCATATGGTCGAGCTCGACCAAAGCGGCTTCGGCCAACGGCGTATCGCGAAGACGGGCCGCGCCGTCGCGCGCGGAGTGAGCCTTGCGCGCTATCGACGGGAATATCTCTACGTCAAGATTTTGAAACCGATCGTCGAGCATTTGCGATGGTCGCAATTGAGTGGTCTGCGCCCGCGCCACTTCTGGAACGCGCTGCGCGGAATTCTACGAATGTCCAAGGCTAATTAGTTTCTGTTGCGGAAGACGTTCTGTCGCCTTTCGCTCCGCGAAAGTAGCGTGGATTGACCGCTACTTTCGCGGAGCGAAAGGCGACAATCCGGCCAAGTTGCTCTTTCCGCAACAAAAACTAATTAGGCTTTTGACGTTCTGTTGAGGTACTGGTCGGTTTGTGTCCGAAGGCGTTCTTCGGCCACCTTGCTAATCACCGGGCGGTATTTGCCCGAGGGAGCCGGTTCGATGTCCTCGACGACGTCGACCTCGACGGTGTCGTCGCTTTGCAGACGCTCGCGGATTTGTCGGGCGATCAGCTCGATTCCGTCGGGAGGGAAATGGTCGTCGGTCACCAGCAACGCGCGAATGTGGCCGACGCGTTCCTGTCGAACCTGGAACTTGACGACTCCCTTCACCGAGCGGCAGATATAGATGAAGGCGTAGCCTGGGATCCACGTCCCGTTCGACGTGACCACGAAATCGGCCACGCGACCGCCGCTGATCTTCACGCTGTGAAGCGTCAGGCCGCAAGGACAGGGTTTCGAGGACAGGGTCACGATGTCGCCGGTGCGGTAGCGGATCATCGGCATGACGGTGCTGAAGATGTTGGTTACGACAAGTTCGCCTTTGCCGTTGGTCGGTTCGAGCGTATGTGGGTCGATCGTCTCCAACAGGAGTTCGTCGTCCATGGTGTGCATCGTGAAATGGGAACACTCGTGGCCGACGAGTCCCGCTTCGC
>JAFGIR010000467.1 GCA_016929515.1 Pirellulales bacterium
CGTTGAACCATCTCGGCCTGTGCCTTGCCGCGCACGGCATCCTCGACCAAGCGGCTGCCGCGTTGGAAGAAGCCACTCGCTTGGAGCCTCAAAAGACGGTCTATCGCAACAACCTCGCGGCCGTGCTTGTCGAAATGGGTAACCATCGGGCGGCTTTCGGACAACTCCGCGCTGTCCAAGACGAGGCGACCGCTTACTACAATTTGGGTTATCTGCTACAGAAGCAGGGTGACTCGAACGCCGCCTTGAAGCACTTTGCCGTTGCCCTGCGGCGCAACCCAGATATGAAGGAAGCTCGCATTTGGGTGGAACATCTCCGGAAGACTGATCCCGTTGCCGAGAGCGTGACTCCCCAAATTGCGCGACGTCCGAATGTGCGCGACAAAGCGAGAAGACCTTCGGCCGCTCCAGGATCGCGGAGTCGCGCCACGGAGCCCGAAAAGCCGGAACGAACCGACGCCGTGCCGTCGACGAATTCGCGTGGGTGGACGTTGGACTCCTCCGATCAGACGCAAAATCCACGGACCGTGATTGTTCCACCGCCGTCCTCTCGACCCGCGCTGCATCAACCGGCTCCGACGAGCGAGCCTGTTTCCCCGTCGAACCCCTCGCGGTTCACTTTGCCCAAGGCGGCCCCCGGCGCGGGCGCGCCCATGCCGGCCAACTCTTACTACCAGGCGGTCGAGCCGCGTTCACCGGTGTATTGCTCAGGCGAAACGATTCCCGTTTCGCCGAAGACTCAGACGTCGCCGCCGGCCGTGGCCCAGCCCCGCGTGCCCTTGCCCCAGAAACCACCTGTCTTGACCGAGCGTCGCTGGGAGTCGTTTTTCGATCAACCGAGCCAACAGCGGACGGACGCTTCGGCTCCCGAGCCCCAGCCGACGCCACTCCCGACAACGCAGGTGCGCGGCACGCGGAACACCAACGTCGTGTATCCGCTTCCGCCGGTCGAGCCCTTGGGTCGCGGTTCTCGGTAGTGTCTTCTTGTGGCCGATACTCGGCCAAGCGGCATGTCGCGGGAGCCCCGGGCGATTTGTCTCTGCGCTTCGTGCCAGACTCTTGAAGAAGTGGTTCTCTCCGTTCCACGACTTCCCTTCTGCTCGTCCTCGCCATTCGTTCCGGATTCCGTCGAATGCCCGGAAAATTCCCGCTGAATCGGCCGATCCGACGCGCAAAAAACTAGCGTCCCCCTATTTGGAGGAGTATACTTCAGAATCCCGGCCACGGGGGCAACGCGGGCGGCGGCCAGGATCGTTATATGATGGGCTCGACAGAGCCTTGGAGAGTGGAGCCCGGTCGGTTCTGGTCGGTGCTTGTCGGCGGCCGGGCCAGGCTCTCTCGAATGCAACAGACTGACGATACTCCAGGCCATTGGGGAACACGCCGATGTGGTGGGAAGCGCTGCCTGTCCTGGCGATAGCGTTGCTCGTGATCACGGTGGTGGGCCACGGCATTTGGGTCCTCATCGGCTTGTCGGTTCGTTTCTTTTTCGGTGTGTTCGGCCGAACGCGACCTTCGCTCCGCACGTGTGTTTCGTGTGGGCGTTCGACGTCGGCCCAGGGTGGTCGGTGCGATTGGTGCGGGGCTATTCTGGATGATCCTCGGCTGGCTCACGTCACCGACTATTCGGCGTTCGTGCGTCATCTTCGCCGTCTTGAAGAATCGGGCACGGCGACGACCGAGGAAGTCGAGGATTTGCTCTCTCGCGCCAAGGCGCATCACCAACAACGGTTGGACGCCGCGCGGGCCGCAAGCACGACACGGCCCGAGCGACCCGCCGCGACGCCGGCTCCGTCCAAAACGCCGTCGGCCGCGGAGGTGCCCCTGGCCGAGTTGGTCGAAGACCCCGGTCCCAGCGAACCCAAGCCCCAAATCGAGCCGCGACCGTTAGGGAGCGGTCCACCCGCGTCGGGCACCGCTGGCGTCCAGCCGATGCCGCCGCAACCCGAGCCGCAACCACCGGCCGTGCCGGTCGCCGCGCAACCTTCGCGTAGCTGGGGGCAATTGCTCGAAGCGTTCATGGAAGAGCGGAACATCCGCTGGGGTGAGTTGATCGGCGGTCTTCTGATCGTCGGGGGCGGTATCGCGCTGGCGATCAGCCTTCGCGAACAATTGCAGACGATTCCCTACTCTCAGTTCGTCGTTTTCGCCGTGATCACGGCCGCCGTCTACGGCGCGGGGCTCTACTCCCACTATCGCTGGAAGTTGGCTACGACGAGCCGCGGTCTGTTGACCATCGCCCTGCTGCTGACCCCGGTGAGCTTCCTGATCATGGCCTCGCTGGCCGGTGGCGACCGCCGGCTCATCACGCTGGCCGTGGAAGGTGTCGGGCTGGCCGTGTTTGGCTATTTGGGCTACGTGGCCGCGCGCGTTCTCGTGCCCGACCGGCCTTGGTCCGCAGTCGTCGGCGTGCTGGGCAACTCGGCGGCCGTGCTTGTCTTGGCATGGTTGGCGGGCCGTTCGTTCGAGCCGGGTGGAGCGGCCGGCGTGGGGTTGGTGCCCGCCGGCATCTTCCTCGGCGCCGTCGGCGACTATCTCGTCCGCCGCGCCGGCCGACGGTGGCTCGACGTCGACCGAAGCGTGGCCGTGTTGACGTTGTTGGGTGTCTCGGCCTTCGCCTGGGTCGTTGCCGAAGGACACTATCTGGCCGAACTGGTCAAATCCATCGGCCCACCGGCCGCGCTCGGCGAATTGGCGCTGCCTTTGGCCGTGGTCGCCACCGTGCCGCTGTTGGCTGGGTTGGTGCTGCTACGCCGCACGGTTCACGACGAGACCATGGAGGTCTATCGCACCGTGGGCACGGCCGTCGGGTTGATCGGAATGACCGTGATGATCGTTTCCCTTGGGCTGGCCTGGCCGTGGCCCGAGATGCTTCTGGCCGTTGGGCTCTTCAACGCGACGGTCCTGGCCATCGTGGCGATGGCCTATCGCGCCCCGGTCCTTCACGCCGGCACCATTTTCTGCACCGCGCTGGTCGTCCTCGTTGGCTACCACGCGGCCCGTGCGGGGTTATTCGGCCAACCAACGACCGATCAACTCGGACGGGCGTTGCTCCAGTTGGTCAGCAGCGCGCCGAGCGGCAATCTGTTGGGCGGGCTGTTTGTCGTCTCGGCCTTCGTGGCCGAGGCACTGGTTCGCGCGGGCCGGCGGCGCGACGGTCGCGTTTATGCCGTCGGTTGCGGCGTGTTGGCCGCCGTGGGCCTTTCGCTGGTTACGTGGCACGGCCGGTTCGGCGGAGACGACGCGCTGCGGGCAGCCATTCTCTACGCCGTCTACGGACTCATCAGCGTGGGGCTGGCCGCGCGTTGGAACCAACGGCCGCTGAGCTATTTCGGCTTGGCCTTGGTCCAGGCGTCGATGCTTTGGGCTGCCTGGTGGCGCGAGGAACCGCTTTGGCTGGCGCTGCTCGTCTTTGCCTCGGCGGCGACGCTCGTCGGCGTGCCGCTGCGACTGGTCATGCGGCGCCGCGAACGAACGCTCCGCCGGCACGTCGAACGGCTTGTCGTCGGGCCTTGTGTCCGAGCGGGTCTGATCAGCCTCGGCGTCGCGCTGCCCTGGCTGTTGCTGGCCGAGTCGGTGTCGGCCGTCGAATTGGCCGGCCATCTGGTCTGGTTGGCGGCGCTGGCCACGGTGTTGGCCGCGATGATCGGCCGGGCCGAGTGGTTGGCCGCGGCCCAGGTGGTTTGGGTCATCGCGGCAATTGCCACGATCCAGGCATGGCTGGTCCAGAGAACCGACTGGTCGTGGCCCGACCTTCGCATTCTGCAAGCTTACGGCATCGCGTTGGCTTCTCTGGGCGTGGTTTGGAATCTGGCCAGACTGGCGCTAGGCCGCAGCCGCCCGGCGCGGCGGCTGTTGGACCCGCCTTGGCCGGCCGTCGACCAGGTGGTCCATCATGGGCTCGCGATGACCCAATGGGCCGTGCTCGTCGGTTGCGTGCTTCCGCACATTGCTCGGCAGTTGGGAATCGTCGAAGACACTGGGGCGACGAGTTTCTTTGGTTTGACGCTGGACGTCGGGCCGAGGGCATGGCTGCTCGTGGGGTTGTTGGCGGCCGCCGCGATCGCTCGGCTTTGGCACCGTTTCGAGAACATCGATCTGGTCAGCCTGTTGCTGATCGGCGTGACGATTCCGTGCCTGGTGGCCGGACGTTTCGCCGATGCACTGGCGGTCGAGACGGCCTGGCGATGGGCCCTGGCCGTGGCCCTGTTGATTGGCTCGGTCATGGTCTGGAACCGCGACTGGTTGGCCCGGCTCGCGCGACGATGGCGTGTTCGCGCTTTTTTGGGCACGGATGCCGTGCGACTGGCTCGCAGCGGGCTGATTGCAACCACGGCCGTACCGATCGTGGGGCTGACGGCGTTGGCGGCCGTGCTGCAAATCTCGCGCACGCCGCCGGGCGGACCGGCCCCGGGCTCGTTTTTCGCGGAAATCGGCCCGGATTGGTCGCTGCTCGCGCCGCCCGTGCTGGTGGTCGTGGTTCTGGTCGGCTACGCCTTGCGCGAGCGTTCGGCCGTCCATGCATTTGCCGCCGGGGCGGTCGTCGAATTGGCCGTCGCACTGGGCTACCTGTTGCAGGTCGACGGGGTCGACGTCGTGGAATTCGTGCAACTGACCCAATTGGTGACGATCGCGGCGTCGGTTTGGGCCGTCGGCTGGTTGGTCGCGCGGCGATGGACCGATGCTTGGGTCGAGCCGGCGGAGCCTCGGTCGACGGTCGGCCGCGCGCTGATGAACGTGCAACTGGTCGAGGGCGTGCTTGGCAACCTCGTGTTGTTGGTGCCCGCGTTGGTCGTGTTGGCCCTCGACGGTCCTCGCCTGGACACAGTTCGTAAGCTGCCGATGATGGACTTCGAGTGGTGGATAACCGAGGTGGGCAATTTGCTCGGTTGGGCCGCTCTGATCTTGTCGTTCGGCGCCGTCGCCTATCGCCAGATGCAGACC
>JAFGIR010000468.1 GCA_016929515.1 Pirellulales bacterium
AACGCGGCCGTCTTGCCGGTTCCCGTCTGCGCGCAGCCGATCAGGTCGCGGCCTTCGATACTTCGCGGAATGGTTTGGGCCTGAACGGGCGTGGCCACTTGGTAGCCCTCGGCTTGGACAGCGCGGAGCATCGGTTCAAGAAGGCCAAGAGTGTCGAATTGCATCAAGGTACTCACTTAAAAAACATCAACTAATTTGTGAAGCGGCGGCCGACGTCGGCGCCGCGCAACGTTCCCGCGAGACAGACCGCCGCTGGTCTCTCGAGCGGCACGCACCGCGCGCTGGGCGAGCGCAACATGGACGTCGCACAAGCCACGGGTGGACCAGCAGGGTCCTGGGGGCAAGAGAATCAGTCGCGGTCGCAAGCAAGATACCCGAGACGATGTTGTCAGTCGCACTGACTTTTCGTCGCCCAGGTGGCCGCTACACTCGAAGTTGAATGAACACAACACGAAAGAAGGTCGTGTCGGTCTCGCACCGTATTCACCCTAAAGTAGCATCGAATCGCCCCACGGTCAAGGGGAGTCTTCATCCGCTCCCGATCGACCGCCGCGGGACGAGCAGCATAACAAAGCGACTCGGCCGCCTGAGCAGCGGCCGCACAACGTTTCCTTGCCGGGGTCTCTCGCGTACCTGCCACGTCCACCAGGCGCGACGTTTCATACGGATCTTCCTTTTATGTACCTTAGTAAGGGGGGGTGTTAGTCTGGTTCCCTGGGGGGCATGTCGCGACAAAAGTGATCTGATGACATTGCATGTGACGATATTTGGACATACAATTACTGTAGCTTCATCTTTTGTAGTGGGCTATTTCGTAATTGCAAATATGGAATGTTTATTCACGATGTCCATTCAGGATCCAGCAAGGTCGTCCGACGGAATGAGTCTGATCCTCTTCGATGAAGCCAAGCCGCGCGTTGAGGATGAGCGTCCGGTCAACGAAGCCTCGCATGGACACGGGGGCAAGAGAAACGCGCGAAGCAGACTTTGGCAGCACCCTTTCGAGCCGCTCATCGTGGTTCCTTACCGAGTTGCCGCCGCCATTGCCGTCATGGAAATGGGAATATCGGAGTATTCCGTGATCGCGGACGCGGTGGGCTTGACCATCGAGGAAGTCGAGCGTGTTGACCTGGTCGAGGATCCGGCCGTCCGGCGACTCGCGCTGGCACGGATACCCGTCGGTGAGTCGTTCAAACTGAGCCGTCGCGTACGTTGCCCCAAGTGTCAGGCCCGGGTGCGCCTTGTCCCGTGCATCGGATGTCGTAGTTGTTGAAGGAAACCATCGAACCCGAGTTGATTTGGAGATTTGACCATGTCCGTTTGTGAAAAGGAAATATTGCCGATGCCACGTTCGATCCGTGTTACTCGCAAGGAGTTTTTGAAGGACCGACAGGGAAGAACTTTCGCTGACGTTTTGGACGATCCGGAGCAGCCGTTCGAAGACGTTTTGGCTTTTTTCGACAATCCCCAGCGTCAGTGTCGCATGGAGGAGGCGGAGATTCATCACGATAGGGCCGCCTTATCGGGAGTTGTCCGAGAACTCGAAGCGCAGCCGGCAATCGATCAGTTTCTCGGCTCGAAGGACCCTCGCCGCACCAAGCGTCTCCGGCAAGCCGTCGGCGTGGTGGTGCGCATGATTATGGAGCAGCGCGGATGGAAGAAAACCGGCAGAAAAGGCTCATTGGGTGTGCGAGCCGCGGTGGCTAAAGGCGAGAGAACGCCCGGCGCGTACCATAACACGGGAGGGTTGGCCTTCTGGTTTCTGCGTGCCGAGCGCTACGAACGCGTTGAAGGAATGCCGTTTCGCCCGGTGAGAGCTCGCAACGAACAGAGCAAGGAAGAGACCAAGAATCGAGTGCCGGCCCCCGCGTCGATCACGCCCAAACACGAGTCATGACCATGTTGCGCCAAGGTTTCCGAACGGACAAGGCGATTCTCCAGAAGGTCAACCAGCACCTTGGGAGAATGAGCTTCGGCTCGCACTGTCTGGTCAACGCGACGATCCGCGATGGCCGGGTGACGCTGTCGGGCAACATCCAGTACGAACACCAACGGCGTCCGGCCGTAAAGGCGGCCAGCAGCGTCGAGGGAGTTCGTGGAGTCCTCGACCAACTGAAGATATCGCCTCGAAAAGTGTACGGACAATAATCGACGGTCCGACGTCACGAAGCCCCCGCTTCATGGCCATCGAGATCGACGCACGAAAACGCACGACGCGTCTGGAGCCCAAGGGTACCTCCGCGCGTGCCACGGAGGAGTGTGAATGAGCGCCATGAATTCATTTCAAGTGTGGATACGTCCGTTGGGCAACACGTGCCGGGTGCGGGTCGACGGTGTACGAAATGCCCTGTGGCTTCTCGGGCGGCTTGGCCATCTTTTCGTGTTCAAGACGGCTGAGCCGATGAACGAGGAAGTCGATTCCTCCTGTTGTACGTTTCGGGTGGAGTACGGTTCGCGGATATCACGTGGCGGACTCGAAAGACTGCTGGGCGGAATTCCGGAAGTCGTCTTGATGACGGACCCCGCGTGAGCGGAGGACGACGAGAACCCGTTCGGAACGAAGGCATGGTCGCGTCATCAAGCGATTCACGCGAGGGCCGATAAAATGTTCACCTGGACTGCAAACCTCGGCTACTACCTCCTGGTTGGTCTTCCAGGCAAGGCGTGGCGAGGGATCTTTGGCAGGAACGCCGTGCGAAACTGGTGGGATTCTCATTATCGATGAGTGGCTCCTGCCGCGGAAAGACTCCGCTCCCACCATTCACGGTGTTGAACACATGGATGATAGAGGGCGTTTTGATACGCCTATTTCGAGCGAAGCGAAGTGTCTCGCTCACGGCGGAAGCCCAGATTCCTCCCCGCGCTCGGCAGTGACAACAAGGGGCCACTGGTTCCGAAACGCTCCCTGGTCGAAGACGGTGCCTGAACAAATCACTACGAGGCAGCCGTGTGGTGTTGAGCTTGAATGACCGGGGGAATCGCACTATGCTATGATCGCTCAAAGTTGCATTTCCCGCATTGAGCCAAAAAAGAGCAGCGAAGCGTTGATTGGCGCGGGCGTTTCACTCCAGGAGAGGATCTTTTGAAAATTCGCAGTCCACTGCTGACGAGTCTTGCGGCACGCCTTTTCGCGACGGCCATCTGGCTGCTGTTTCGCACGCTGCGGGTGAGCCTCCGCGAGGAGACGCCCGGCACGAATCCTTACGCCAAATCGCCGCGCGAGCGATTTCTCTATTGTGTATGGCATGATTCGATGTTGATCCCGGCCTTTGCGGGCAAGCACCGCTCGGTGGCCGCATTGACGAGCCAGCACGCCGACGGATCATTCGTCGCCCAAGTATTGCGAAGCGTCGGCATGGCGACCATACGGGGCTCGACGAATCACATTGGGCCCGGCGCGATGCGTCAACTGATGCGCGCCACCGAAGACAAGCATCTCGTGCTCACGCCCGACGGTCCTCGCGGTCCGCGCCGCCAGATGAGCGTGGGGATAGCGTTTCTCGCTTCGCGCACCGGGCGCGCGGTGATTCCGACAGCGTCGTCCTGCGCGCGATGTTGGATGATCCCGGGCAGTTGGACCGATTTAATGGTTCCAAAGCCGTTTACGAAGGTGTTTTTGCTGGGTGGCGCGCCTATCGTTGTCCCCCCAGGCCTTGGCGGCAAGGAACTTCGTCCGTACGTCGATCGAATTCAAGTCGAGATGGATCGCCTGAACGAGGCTGCGGAACTTCTGGCTAAAGCAGTGAGGTCAGGGGGCTTGTCACCGTGTCGCGTTGAGGTAGACTGACAGCTTAACAGCAACGATTTCCCTGGCAGAAAACGATTCCTATGGCAGAAATGGAAAAAAACATGGCACGGCCCCGACATATTGACTACGCCGCAGCCGCCGTGAAAAAGGCGATTTTGGAAAAGTACAGCGACGCCGAACTGGAATCGCTTCAAGTCATGGCGGGCGAACGAACGATCTTCGTCGAGCACGACGGGCGCAGCGCTGAAGGCACGCGAGACAACTTGCTCGCCGACGTGCGCAAGGCAAAACGTTACGAGGATCTCTGGGAAGTGCTGGCCAGCGACGACAAGATCGTTAGCGGAACGGAGCAGACCGACTGAAAACGGTTGCCCTCGTACCCCACGCACGCTAGCTCAAGGGGTGCTCTTCCTACTCGACGGCCGACGCAACGTCGCCATCCTCCGAGTCGTCGGGCTCGTCCCAGTTCATCAGATGCTCGTCCAGCGACTTGACGACAATGGTGCCGTCTTCGGTCGCTTCGGTTTCAATCCCGGCTTCAACGAGAAACGCTTGCTGCTCTTCTTCCACCTGGCCGTTGTCGGGAACGGCTCGCCACCATTGGAGATGCGACCAGTCGCGACGAACGGTCTTCAGACAGTTATTGGCCGTTCGGCCGTTTGAACCAGGGCTGAATCCGGCGCGATTCGCAATCAAGCTTAGAGTAGCAATCTTATCCGCTTGCTTCAGTTCCCAAAGGATTTCAGCAACGGCCTGAGCACGCACTGACGCAACTGTCATGAAATCAAATCTCCGTCCGGCTCTAGGGAGTGATCGCTTCCTTGGTTACGGTCCAGAACCATGAGACACGCAACCACCTAATGGAAGGGATCGTGGTCGCCGTTGGCCCACACGGGCAAGCGGCGATTCGTTGCCGGCAATCTGAGCAACTGGACCACGCGCGAACTGACGCGCGACCCGATATCCTCATTCCCTCATTGTAGGTGGTAGCCAAGGTCGTGTCAACGGCAGCCGTCTTCGGGCGACATATGCCTCTCGCGAGGGGCGACGAAATAGACTTTTGCACGGCTGACTGATTTGAGCGAAGGGTTCTCCCTCGACTCACCGCTTGGGCGGATTGGCCTCCCTGACCACCGCGCCGTGCTCGTCGCTGAGCACGACCCTCTCGTTGTTGACGTGCCGATAGCGGTCGCCGTGGCGAACCGATGATTGAAACGCGCGACGTCCGGTGGAATCAGGTCGAACAGGTCGTTCACGTGGCGCGACGTGGGGGCCGGCAGAATTCGCTCGACGATGTTCAACCGCGAGTGAGACCACCCTCGCCTGAAGGCGAGGGCTTCATTCCCTCCCATCGGGAAACAGTGAAGACGAAAATTGCCAGCCGTTTCATGGGACAGGTCCTTATTGCAAGGGTTTTTGAGTGATCTTCTGCTGCCGTGTCTCCACGACGCGCGGCATGGGCAATGAAGTCACTGCCGGTTGGACGACGATTGCCAGAGATAAGTTCCCCGGGCGTCCAAGAGCAAGACCCCCCCGAAGAAGGCGTTTGCCGACTGTCAACGTGGGCCGGCCCTACGGTTCGGCCTCCCAGTGGACCTTGACCTCGCGGACGGCTCGAAAGTCGACCAGTCCACCGTCGCGCTCCGGGGCCTCCGCGTGGCGAAAAACGATCTTCGCCGGTCCGGCCGGCACGTCGGGCACGGTGCACGGAGTGGTGTAGGGCGTGCCGTCGGGCCGGATCAACTGTTTGTCGTCGAGCCAGATCGTCGCCTCGAACAGCGGTTCGGTCACGAAGTTAACCGCTACGCGCGGCCCAGCGGCGTCGACCGCGTTCGGTTGATGCGTTTCCCCCGCCAGGTTTCCCTCCCCTCGTGGCGGACGCAACCAGATAGTCCAACCAACCGCTACGCCGATCGCCAGCAGACAAGCCAATGCCACGACCGCGAC
>JAFGIR010000469.1 GCA_016929515.1 Pirellulales bacterium
GAGGTTGGCGCGCAGGGCCATCCCCAATCCAACGGCCGGAGAACTCAGGTCGCTGAGCACGGCGCGCCGGGGTTCGATGCGGATTTCCGGCTTGCCCGCCCGAACCGTCGTATCCGGATCAAGAATTCTCGGATTCTCCTCGGCAAAAGCGAGCGTCTTCAGGGCCAATTCATCGAGTTCCTTCAAATCCTCGCCGGCGATTTCCAATTCGACCGGGTTGGACTGACCGCCAATGATCGCCGGTTGGCTGACGCCAACGATGGCGTCGGGAAACCCCTCCATGCGCGTGCGGACCAAGTCCATTAGCTCGTCGATAGTGATCTCGCGTTCGTCCCGCTCGGAGAACTTCATGAGAATTTGGGCCAAATAAACGCCTTCGCTCGACTGGCCCAGCACGGCCTCGACCTTGCCGACGGTGATCAATGTGTGCTTCAGTTCGGGCAGGTCCTTGATTCTGGTTGCCGCTTGCTCTACACGGCTGACCGTTTCCGCCAAACTGTAACGGGTTGGGAATTCAAGTCGCAGGTAGATGCGGCCCATGTCCGATTCGGCGAACGAGCCACTTCCGAGAGTTCCAGCCAAATGAAGCGCGTGGGAGAGGAGGCCCACGACGATCACGACGACCAGCACAGCGGCCCACCAGTGGCGCTCGGTGAACTCCAGCGTCCGTCGATAGCCGGCGATGAGGCCGTCGAACATGCGATTCCAACCGCGTTCGAGCCTGGCCAACGGCGACCGCGAGTTTTCCGCGCGCGGCTTGAGAACCAACGAGCAAAGCAAGGGCGTCAACGTGAAGGAAATGAACAACGACACGGCCGTCATGATGAACATGGTCATGGCCAAGGGACCGATGAACAGGCCGATCTTGGTCGCCATGGTCGACAGCGGAAAAAGCACGACGATGTTCGTACCGGCACTGGCCAGGACGGCAACGAAGGCTTCCTTGGCTCCCAATCGCGACGCCTTTTTCGGATCACCCGTTTCATCGAGATGCTTGACGATGGCTTCGAGCACGACGATCGAGTTGGTCACCAGGATTCCCACCGACATGCCGATGGCGATCAACGTCGACGTGTTCAGTGTATAACCGACCACTCGCATAAAGAACAGCCCGACGATGATCGTCAAGGGCATGGTGACGGCCACCACGAACAACGCCCGCAAGTTGTAGAGAAAGAGAAAGAGAATAGCCGCGGTCAAGAAGATGCCTTGCAGCACGTTGATCCAGGCGCTGCGGTTATTGGCTTCGATGAATCGGCCGTCATCGTCAACCCAAACAAGATCCATGCCACCAGGCAACTCGGCGTTTAACCTACCCATCGCCTCGCGCACGGCGTCGGCTACCTTGACGGCGTTGGCGTCTGCTTTCTTGACGACCTTGATCGCGATGCAGGGGCGGCCGTCGATCTTGGCCATTTGGCGGACTTCTTCAGTGGCCATCCGGACGCGGCCGATGTCCTTGATATGACAGCGCCGACCTTGCTCGTTGACGATTTCTAAATCGGCCAAATCCGCCACGTTGTCGTAGTCGGCATCGAATTTGACCGAGTATTCCGAACCGGAATCGCGAACTCGTCCGGAGGGAATGGTGCGAACGGCCTGCTGGATGGCCCGAACCACGGTCATGCTCGACAGCCCGCGGGCAGCCAGCTTGTCGCGATCCAATTCAACGTGAACCTCGCGCTCCTCGCCGCCGATTAGTTGGACCTCGGCCACGCCGGAAATAACGGTCAACTGATCGCTCAACGTATTGTCGGCATAGTCGTAAAGCTCGTCCATCGGCACGTCGCCGGTCAAGGCCAGGTTGACGATCGGCGTAGCGTTGATGTCGAACTTCTGAATCTTCGGATCCTCAACGTCGGCCGGTAAGTCGGCGCGGATCAAATCGAGTTTCTCGCGGACGTCGGTTGCCGCAATGTCGACGTCGACGTCCATTTGGAACTCCAGCAACGTCTGACAAGCGTTTTCCATACAAGTAGAGCTGACGTGCTTCAGGCCGTCGATCGACACCACCGCGTCTTCAATCCGTTTGGCTACATCGGTTTCGAGTTCCTCGGGCGACGCCCCGGGATAGATGGTAACGATCGTGATGAACGGAATGTCCATCTTGGGCATCAATTCGAGACCCATATGGCGAAAAGCGTTGAAACCCAACAACGCCAACGCAATGATGAGACACCCCATGCCCACGGGACGCCGAACGGACACGTCGGAGAGAATCATCGAGTGTTCTCCCGAACGATCGAAACGGGCGTCTTCTCCTCCACCAGGAACTGTCCCATGGAGATAACCGGCGTACCGGGAGCAACACCATCGAGGACCTCGCGCCAGCCGTCAACTTCGCGACCCGTCTTGATGGGGCACTTCTTGGCCCGGTTCTCGACGACGGTGAACACCATCGGCTTGCCGTCTCGTATCTGGATGGCCCCGGCGGGGATGCCGACGCCTTGGGTGCTGTCGGTGATGATGGTCACTTCAGCCAGGCAGCCGGGCACCACGCCTTCCGGCGGCGAGTTAATCAGCCCTTTTACCTCAAAAGTCCGCAGTTTCTGGTGCACCGTGGGACTCTTGTAGCTGACTTGACGTTCCCCCAAGTCCTGTCCCCCGGCACGCACCCGCATCTTCGTCTGCCCCGGTACGACATGGGCGTAGTATTGCTCGGGCAAGAAAACCGAGATTTCGAGCACCGTAAGATCGTCGATCCGTAGCACCGGGGTTCCAGCGGCGGCCATTTCACCGGGTTCACGAAAACGCTCGGAGATTAGACCGTCGATGGGCGCGATGACAAGCGAGTCGGCCAAATCCTTCTCGGCAATGGCCAGATTCAGTCGAGCCTGCTCTCGTTGGGCGTTGGCCAAATCGATCAATGCCTGGGTATGTTTTGCGTCGGCCTCGCACTCCTTGCATTGCGACTGCTGTTGCTCGGCACGCTGGGCCGAAATGGCATTGCGATCGAGCAGCTTCAGATACCGGCGCAAATCGCTTCTTGCCTGCTCGCTCGCGGCCAGATCCTTGTCGAGCAGGGCTTGCTTCTCGCGAACCGACGACTCGGCCACGGCCAGATTCTGCTTTGCGATGGCCACGGACTTGGTCAATTTGACCGCGTCGGTCTGGAAAAGTCTGGTCTTGCCGGCCTCCACTCGATCACCCTCGTCCACGAGAATCTTATCGAGCGTACCCGGAATTCGCGCCGAAACCATCGCATACCGCTTTGCATTGACACTGCCGGACACCGAAATGCGACCCTCGAAGGTCATCGTTCGGGCCGGCGTGAGCACGACGGGCACGGCGTCCTTCTCAATTCCAACTGCGGCGGAAACGGTGTCTTCTTGCGGTGGTGCCGCAGTGTCTTGCTCGTTCCATACGGCGCTGCCGACGATGGCCAACACGCCAATAATCGTGCCGGCAACAACGACCGCCAGAACCGCAGTTCCTCTGGTTTTCATAAATGCCTGTAGACTCATGAACAGCGATCTCCCAACCATAACGTTTTCTTCCGGCGTCGCCGCGGAGAATACCCCGGATACGGAATCATTCCTTCCGTGATCGTGGAACGTCCCGGCACGGGTGCCTCTGGGTCGTGTTCTTAAAGACATCCTTCCGTTTCCCACTCTAACCTACCTTTGTTTCTGATCTCCAGCCGATTGATCGCGACTTTCACTTCGAGCAGGACAATCCTTGCGTCTCTTTCCAAGGCTGGAAACCAATGGCCGATGCACTTGACCGTGCCTTCGGAGCAGCTCTGTCCTCAACAGTCATAGGGTTGTGGCAAGCGAGCATTCGTGCCTGCTGCATATCGGTCGACATTGCGGGGTTTTCCGAAGCTCTGTTCCCAAACGTCAAGTGGGCAAGAGAGGATCGCCGTCTGGACTTCTTCAATGCCGTCTTGCGACTGGTTCGCGCGGCAGTAGCGAGTACCCAGATGCGCGCCAAGTTCGCGCAAGACGCGGAGGAACTCCTCGCGGCTTAGGGCTTTTCTCTTGGTCGACACAACGCGTCTTCTCGGAATCAAAGAAATCAATGCCTCTTCGTTGCCCGCGGTGCCCTCGCTCCGGCGGCGGCCACGCCATGAAGAAAGAAATCAATCACATCCCTGATGAGTTGCTCGATCGGCCACTCGTTGCCGGCCGTGAGCTGCAAATCGCACATTTCCTTGGCCGTGCCGTACAACAGCCATGCCATCCGATTCGGGTCGCCCGGCCGAAAGACATTCTCCTCAATGCCTTGCGCGATAATCGTGGCCAGCATTTCCACGGCCTCGGCGCGACCCGAGGCTTCCTCAGATTTCAACAACTCGCGAGCCGTCAAGTCCATGAAAAGAAAAACGAACACGCCTCGGTGTTCGTCAATCGACTCGAACCAAGTCCGAATAATTGCTTCGAGCTTGTGGGTAGCCGGTAGATCCGAGTGCAAGATCCGTTGTGCCTTCTCTCTGAGCGGCTCAACCGTTTTCTCGTGAACGAATTGCAGCAGGGCCAGCTTGTTCGGAAAGTAGTTGTAGAGACTTCCCTTGGCCACGCCAGCCTGCTCGGCCACGCGGTCCATCGTCACGCCGTTTGTGCCATACTCAGTTAGCACGTCCACGGCCGCCTCGTAGATGGCCTCCTTCATCATCGAAGTCACGAGGTCCTTGCGACGTTCCGCTAAGTCCGACATGGATCGCGCCGGGCAATAGTGTCCCGGCCCTCCTGTGCATTGTCTTAGTCACACAAATGACTGGCTAGTCAATATTATTACTTTTTGTTCATTCGTCAAGACTGTTCAGTCGAAATTAGCCTAAGAAGTCGGATTATTCCGATTATATGGCCTAATGGCCGCCAATGCGGGGGTATCGATTTTCCGGATTTTTCGGGTTTGCTGCATTAGGTCGACCGTGACTCCGATTACCAAGAGAGGAGACCCAAGACTGCCTCGGGAATGACGCTCGGACGGTGATCATCGGGGCTTCTTCGACGGTGGAAATCAAGGAAGTGGAATTTCGCATGACATACGAAGCCGAAAACGTTCATCCGGCCGACCCGCCGAAGAGCTGCCGCCAGTGGGCAGAGCGAATCGGGGTCCTTTCGATTCTGCTCGTATCGGTGTTGTTTTCGGGATGCACGACCGGACCGCGGGAATGGATCTGCAACCACTTCAAAGTCGGCCCCAATTATGCCGAACCTGCCGCGCCCATCGCGGACCAATGGAGAGATGGGGATCATCCTGAGATTCAATGCGAGGCAACCGATTACAGCTACTGGTGGGCCGTGTTCAATGACCCGGTGCTCAATCGGCTCGTCCATGCTTCCTACGAACAGAACCTCCCGCTGAAGACTGCCGGCATGCGGATATTGGAAGCCCGGGCACAACTGGCCATGGTCCGAGGAAATTTACTCCCGCAACAACAACAGGCCGTCGGTTCCTTTGCCCGCAGCCAAATGAGCGGAAACTCTTATCCTTTCGGCGACTTTGCATTGCCGAAGATGGCCTTTGACACCTGGTCGGCCGGTTTCGACGCCACCTGGGAACTCGACTTCTGGGGGCGCTACCGTCGCGCGATCGAGTCGGCCGACGCCAGCCTCAGCGCCCAGATCGAGAACTACGACGATGTACTTGTTATACTCCAGGCTGAAGTTGCGGCGACGTATATTCAGCTGCGCACGTTGGAAAACCGCCTCTCTCTTGCGCAAAAGAATGCGGCCCTCCAGAAGAAGACGCTTCGCATTGCACAAGATCGGTTTGATCAAGGGTTCGTGAGCAAATTGGATGTGAAGCAGGCCGAGTCGATTCTCGGCGCAACCGAGTCACTCATTCCCGTGTTAGAGACGGCCCACCGCAAGGCACAGAACCGGCTCTGCACCCTGCTGGGGCTGCCGCCGACGGACATCGAGGCGGAACTGGGTGGCCCCGGTCCGATTCCCGTCGCGCCGACGACGGTCGCCGTGGGCATTCCGGCCGAGCTGCTCAACCGCCGGCCGGACGTGCGCCGCGCCGAACGCACGGCGGCCGCCCAATGTGCCCGGATCGGCATTGCCGAAAGCGAGTTGTATCCGCATATCGCCATCACCGGCACGATCGCCTACGAAGCGGAGTATCTCAACCAACTGTTCACTGGCAACAGCGTGACGGGCATGGTGGGCCCCGGCTTCCGGTGGAACATCCTCAACTACGGACGGATTCGTAATGACGTCCGCGTTCAGGACGCTCGCTTCGGCCAGTTGGTGCTGCAATATCAGGAGACCGTGCTTCGAGCCAACGAGGAAGTGGAAAACGCGATTACGGCCTTCTTGCGAGAGCAGGTTCGCGTGAAACTACTCGAAAGGAGCACCAAGGCTACCGCCGAGGCCGTGGAATTGGCCAACCTTCAGTACGAGGAGGGATTGATCGACTTCCAACGTGTGGTGGATTCGGAACGGGCGCTGGTCCTGCAACAAGATACGCTGGCTGAAAGTCAGGGCAACGTAGTTTTGAATCTGGTCGCCGTTTACAAGGCACTCGGCGGCGGGTGGCGTATGCGTTACGATCCCAACCGATCGCTCGAAATGACTCCGACAGAGGCACCGATCGAACCAGCACCCAGACAGACCAATCAACCCCCGATCCCGCTCGAATCGCTGCCGCCCGTTCTGTCACCCAGTCCCGCGGAAGACATTGATCCGGGTTACGCGGCGACAACTTCGAGCGTGGTTTTCCGCGTTCCGATGGATCCCCAACCCGGCGATTCTTCACCGTGAAAAGGGGTCGGCCGAAGAGGCTGCGCGTTTAATGTCCGTGGTCCTCGCCGCTCATCTCGCCACTGGCCATGACCAACTCGCCCTTGTGGATTCCTTTGAGCCCCTTCAATTGGGAAGCGATTTGTTGCAGTTGGCCGGCCGGCCCCCGCAATACGATTACTTCAAGGCAAAGGTCGTGCGTCAGATGGGTATGGAGCGTCGAGACGACCAAGTCGGTGTGCTCGTGTTGAACCTCGGTTAGCCGGTCGCTGAGTTGAGCGCGGTGATGGTCGTAGACCAGCGTCAGAGTGCCCACCACCTCGCTCGTGTCGCTGGCCCAGGCGTTCTCGGTGAGTTGGTTCCGGATAAGCTGACGGACGGCTTCGCTTCGCGTCGCAAAACGTTCCCGCCGACAGAACTCGTCGAAACGGTCCAACAACTCATCCTCGACCGACACGGAAAACCGGACTATCTTAGACATGGCTTGCCACCGTACTGGAAAAAACGCAAGAACCGTGATCTGTCAGGCTGCTCGTTCGAGCAGTGCCGCATCGAAGTTCAGGACTACCGTTTCCAAACGTCCTCGGCGCTCGATCAGGAGTTCCAGCGGGCCAGGCAACCGCCCGAGCCGATCGGCAAACTCCTCCTCGTCGGCGAAGTCTTCGCCGGCGACCTGATACACGCGATCGCCAGCTCGCAACCCGGCCCGAGCGGCCGGCGAGCCAGGGATCACCCGGGTCAGGATTACCGTGCCCGGCGCGGCCGCATCGACCCGCCAGTTGATCCCGACGCGCAGTCGTTGGCTGGGCAACTCGGCAGTAATTTTCTTGACCTCGGGTTCATTGGGCCGTTGGACCGTGATTTCCGTCGGTCCGTATGCGTGAAATACGGCCCAGCGAAGCTCATCCCCAGTATGCACCTTCTGCGGTCCGAACTGGATGATTCGGTCGCCGGGCCGCAACCGAGCTGCCTCGGCTGGCGATCCGACATGGACGCCGGTTAGCTGGACGCCTTCGTCCCCGTCCGACGACTCACGCCATTGGACACCCAACCGCACGGCGGGCTGCGAGGCCGGCTCGGTCAGACGGCGGCGTGCGTAGTTGTCTTCATGCCGCGCTGCTGCCCGAAACCCAGGCACCTTTTCGGCATTGGCCAGATCGTGAATGGTTGCAAACACGTGCCGCGTCAGGCGGCGCATTGACTCGTGATCGATCAGTTCCACGTCGTCGTTTTGGGTGTGATATTCGGCATGACGGCCCGTGTGGAACATCAAAAAGGGAATGCGCCGGTCGAAGGTGGGCCAGTGATCGGCGTTGGGTTTAACCGTCCAATCGAAAACCAATTCGAACCCGGGGTTGTGCTCGGCCACAAGCCGACGCAACCCGAAGCTCGAACGGCTGCCGAGCACATACACCGTGTTGTCTCGCAATCGTCCGATCATGTCCATATTGAAAGCGAAGACAAGATTGTCGAGTGGAACGGTGGGATGTCGAGCCCAATACTGCGATCCGAGCATTCCCTTCTCCTCGGCGTCCCACGCGACGAAAAGGATGGATCGTCGCGGGGGTTCGGCCAATAGCGAAAAAGCCTCGGCCAGCTCGAGCAGGCCGGCCGTGCCACTGGCATTGTCGTCGGCACCGTTGTGGATTTCGCCAGGCCGGCCGCGGCTGTTGCGTGACGTGCCCCGGCCCACGTGGTCGTAATGGGCGCCGACGAGGATGGTTTCAAACCGCAACCGCGGATCGCTGCCTCGCAACTGTCCAAGGACGTTTCGATAGCGAAATGGAACGGGCTGGAAGTATCCGTCGTCGCCAGCCGGTTCGAGATGGTAGCGGGCCATTTCGCGGGCGACGAAATCTCCACAAGCTCGCCCACCACGGCTGCCCGCCTCGCGCCCTTCTTGCCGATCGTCGGCCAGGAAGCCAACGTGGTGCTTGAGGTTTTGGGTAGTGATCGATTCGAGAGCCAGCGAGTAGGAAGCTTCGTTCGCACTCCCTTCACCCAAAGCCGCGCCAGGTAACCAAACGATCAGCGCGGCACAAACCAACGCACCACGACAAGAAAGCCGCGCGACGCCAACTGCCCGAAAAGAACCCTGAAAACGAATCGCGTGCATGATGAGAAGAAGTCGGGTAGCCATCATCCAGGATAAAAAAGTCAGTGTCGACGCAGAGCGTCTCTCTTGGCGGGCAACGCCCACCCTATGACTATGATACCCCAGCTTTGGAGCTGTTGCATCGGGGCGGCAGAAACCCTACAACCGGCCCAGTCTTCCAAGAGCCGTCTGACCAGGCTCGGTTGCGAAACGTCGGACACGGTCCTCGGAACGAGGGGTCTTTCAAATACGCGAGGATTGCCGCTTGAAATCGTCGCTTACGTCGGCGGAACCACGCCGATTGTCAGAAGCAAGTTGGCGTAGATGCGTTGTTCGCCCGTGGCGATAACCAGTGCCGTGTCCGACGTCCTAACTAGATCGTAGAACGGGAAACGTCCGATTTTGGTCAGTTCGGGTCCCTCGGACAACAACTTGCGGAACTCGGCAAAAATCGGTTGCTCGGCACCGTCGTCGGGTACCATGACCGTGGCCGCCTCGATCGGGATCGCCGCGATCAGTGCTTCGAGCACGTCGGTCACCTTGACCATGCCAGGCATCAGATTCAAAAAGACTTTTTCGGCCGTCTCGGGCGAGCCAGTGAGGAACGGATAATTGCCGTCGGCGATCAGGACCTGCGAACCGTGGCCCGCCATGCCGAGGATGCCGAGAATCTCAGGTTGCAGAAGCTTCGTCTTGAGCATGATTGGTCTCCCAGTGAAAAAGAACAATTGTTTGTCGCAAAATGGACCCAGCACAGTTTCACGTCGCGGGCTCGGCTGATAGGATAGCAAAAGGGCCGCCCGTTGAACAGCCGTAGGTCACACCTCGCGTGACGATTCGCGGCGACACGGGGTGGCTGAGACCATTTTCTCCATGGAGC
>JAFGIR010000470.1 GCA_016929515.1 Pirellulales bacterium
CCCTTTATTCGGCGGAAAATAGGTAAACCTCCTCCACGACCGGCCCTTATACCCGATTTTCCACCCACAACCAAGACGCTCACACGCTTGCCGGAGAGGGGAACAAAGCACATTGACAGGTTTTTTCTGAGAAAGTATACTAATGAACAGTATCGTCCACGGAAGGTCTGTCCCGGGGCTTTGGTTATCAGCCTTGTGACGAATTATCCAAGCCGTTATTCTTCACTGCCGCGAACCGTCAGATTCAGGAGAATGACCATGGCGCAGGCCTCGACTATTGAATGGACAGAAGCAACCTGGAACCCGGTCACCGGTTGCAGCAAGATCAGTCCCGGCTGTAAGAACTGTTATGCCGAACGGATGGCAAAACGTCTTCAAGCAATGGGACAACCGCGATACCGCAACGGTTTTCGTTTGACTATGCAACCGGATATTGTGGAATTGCCACTGCGATGGAAACGTCCTCGCATGATCTTCGTCAACTCGATGAGCGACCTGTTTCATCGCAATGTGCCTGACGAGTTCATTCTGAAGTGTTTCTCGGTGATGGAGCAGGCTGCACAACACACTTTCCAAGTACTGACCAAGCGGCCTACACGTGCCGTTGCCATAGCAGGAAAGCTGCCCTGGCCGACAAATGTCTGGATGGGAACCAGCGTTGAAAACGCGCACTATATGTCTCGCGTTCACGCACTGCAGAAGATCCCTTCGGCAATTCGCTTCCTGTCGCTCGAACCGTTGTTGGGCCCCATTCCACGCCTGTCACTGGAAACAATTGATTGGGTCATCGTGGGTGGGGAGTCGGGACCGGGCGCGCGCCCCATGGACGCACGTTGGGTATTTCAGATTCGTGATCGATGTGTGAAATCCAGAGTTCCCTTCTTCTTCAAGCAATGGGGTGGCGTGGTCAAGTCGAAAGCTGGCCGATTGCTCGATGGAACCGAGTGGAATGAGATGCCGGCCGGGGTAGGAGCATTCAATGGCGAAAGATCGGTGGCCTGAATTGTGTCGTCGTGTCGAGCAGGATGACGGATTGCCCGTCCGAGACGGCGTAGGTCCTTGGACCGAGGACAAGCTCTTCTTTTGGAACCGCTACGTCGATATTACGACCAGCGCCATGGTTGACCATCCCAAATGGCCGGAAGGGCTTGTGTACGTCGATTTGTTCGGGGGACCGGGAATCTGTGTCTTATCCGATAGCAAACGCCGCATACCAGGGTCTCCTCTGATCGCAGCACATGCAACGAAGCCTTTTCGGAAGATTCTTGTTTGCGAGCGCGATCCCACGCTGGCAGAAGCCTGTGAAAAGAGACTGGCAGCCACGAAAGTCCACGAAAACTGTCACGTGTTCCGTGGGGACTGCAATGACCGGATTGATGACATCGTCGCTGCCATCCCACCGCGTGCCCTGACACTTGCTTTCATCGATCCAACAGGGTTGCACGCCTCGTTCGAGACGGTCGCCAAGTTGTCGCGTTGCGGCAGGGTGGACATGCTCATCCTATTCGCCGATGGACACGATATCGTCCGCAATGTTGAGATCTACGAAGAACAAGGCGCCGATTCGAATCTCGATCGTTTCCTCGGACCGGATTCTTGTTGGCGCGAGCATTGGTGCAATCTCACATTGAGGACTGCTCCCCGAATACGTGACATGTTTGCCGACCTTTACAAGGCACAGTTATGCAGATATCTTCATTACAGGGTTTTCGGTGAAGAAACGATGAAGTTCCGTGGGCGAGCCATTTATCGTCTCATTTATGCTTCAAAGCACGAACGTGGATTGGAGTTTTGGGAGAAGATCTCCAAGAAGGACGCTTCGGGCCAAACGCGGTTTTGCTGAAACCTCGTAGGCCAAGTTACAGCTGTTTAAGTTTGGCGTTGCGTGCTTTCGATGCCGGGCCACGATCCAGACTGCTTGGCTTGGGCACCGAGGACAACTTGTCCTTGCTCACCGATACGCCTTGTTCAGCGTCACACAAGATGCAGCCCGCGATCACCTCATCTTGCCGGTCGCCATTCCGACGACCATCACGATCAACAGCACGGTGAAGATCAGTCCCATCACCAGGCCGAAGACGGCCCGGCCCATTCCGTGTCTTTTCGGGTGACGGCGGATGTCGATGATCGCGACGATACCGAGTATCAAGGCGATCGGGGCGAAGATGGGAATCATGGCAAAAAGCCCGAAGTAACCGGCCGCGATTGCCCAAATCGAACGACCCACCGGCAACAACATGCGGATGGCCGCGTTTTCACCCAGGTCTTCCTGAGCGTACACGGAACGCGGGGCGGCCGACGGGTCGAAGGGGCTGCCCGCCGCGGGAATCGTGATCGTCTGGCCGCACTGACCACAGGGCCCGGTCTGGCCGGCATATTGCGGAGCCACGTTGCTCGTCCGGCCGCAATGGGGACACGTGAATTCGATCGTCATCGCACGACTCCTTTGCCATCACCATACCCAAGGAACCATTACCAGGAGCCTCTTGCCCATAACATAGCAGCACCTCCAGCCACACGCAAGACGCACCGCGCCCGTCGTGGCTCAGGTGTTCTTCCCTTAGGTGGGCTCCGCGTCGACGATGCTGATGACGGTCTCGCCCGACTTGGGCACCAGTTGGTCTTCGGCCGTGCAAATGGCCAGCGTGCCGTTTTCTCGGACGACGAAAAGAGGCAGTGCTTGCTGCCCGTGAAGCTCCTGGAAGGCCTCGTAGTCGAACTTCTCGGTGAGCCGCGTCTTGGTGATGACGGCACCCCAAGCCAACCGGCTTTGCAGCGCGCCGTACGTGGCCGATGCATCGAAAAGCAAACGGCCCGGCAGGTGACGCGGGGCCGTTTCCGCCCGGGCACCTTGCGGACGTGGCAGCGCAAGCTGGTAGATGCTTGCCCGATCGAACACGGTGGCGAACCAGCGGGTCGCAAGCGAGTTGACTTCGTTGTTCGGGGTCATGGCAAGGAACCGGCCCATCCCCCCGAGATCCATCTCGTCGACCACGCGCTCCGAAAGAATGCTCCCGTAACATGTCTTGAGTCCTTCGAGCCGCGCCGCGTGGATATTGCTCCGGTTGAGATCGACCAGCAACACCGCGAAATCGAGTTCACCGAGTGTTTTGGCAATCGACCGGGCCAGGGAATGGGCGCCGGCGATGACGAGTCCTTGCGGATTGGCCACGGCGAGTCCCAAACGGCGAGCCAACAGCGGGGCGCCAAGCCCATAGACCAACACGGTCACGAGAATCACGAGGAAGGTCATCGTGACGAGCGATTCGTTCGGCTCGTGCAGTTGAAGCGAAAAGACTGAAGCAACCGACGCGGCAACGATTCCGCGCGGGGCCATCCACGACAGAAAAACCCGCTCCTTCCAACCGAGTCCCGATCGGATCGTGGCCAGCGCGACGGCCACGGGACGGACGACGAAAATCAGAAGGCCGACGAAAACGAACGCCTGCCAGTTCAATTCGGCGGCGGCCGTCTGCGGAATTCGCGCCGCCAACACGATGAACAGCGACGAGATGAGCAGTACGCGGAGATTTTCCTTGAACTCGACCAGATGCTCGATCGAGACCCATTTTTGGTTGGCCAGCACGATTCCCAAAAGCGTGACGGCCAACAGGCCCGATTCGTGCTCAACGAGGTTCGACGCGGTGAACGTGGCCACGACGACCATCAGCAGAACGGAGCTTTCGAGAAAGTCGGGAATCCAGTGCCGCCGTAGACAGACCAGCACCAACCCGCCCGCCACGACAGCGGCCAGCACGCCGACGGCGACCGTGCCGGCCAGATGAACCGCGGCTTCCCCGACCGCTCCATAGAAACCAACGGCCTGGGTCGTTTCTATCGCCCGAAAAACCAACACGGCCAACACAGCGCCGACCGGGTCGATCACGATGCCTTCCCATTTGGCCACCGGTCCGACCCGCCCAACGGGGCGAATCTGGCGCAACAACGGGCCGATGACCGTCGGGCCGGTGACGACTAGGATGGCGCCGAGGAGGACGGCTTCGCCGGGCGAGAAATCGAGCAGGAGCCAAGCACCCGTCGAAGCCAGAAGCCAGGTGACCATCACCCCGATCGAAATGAGCCCCACCACGGTGGAGCCAACCTCGCGAAGCTCTCGAATCCGGAGGCTCAATCCACCTTCGAACAGAATTAGCCCGACCGAAATCGAGACGATCGGCAACAGGAGATCGCCAAACAGCGCGTCGGGATTCAATCGACCCGTCACCGGACCGGCCAACAAACCGGCCAGAAGCAGCAGCAAGATCGAGGGCAATCGGATCCGCCACGCCAGCCATTGAATGCCGATCCCGAGCACCAGGATGGCGGTCAGCCCGATCAGCACGGTTTCCGTTGAGGCCACCTTCGACTCCCCCGAAGTTCACGCCCATCATACTCGACCGGCCGTATCGTACCCCTCTCACCGCAATGGGTCAATCGGGCACGTTTTTCGGCATGACGTCGTCGACCCACTGCTTGTGCAGTTGCGTCAGGCGCTCGACCAAGTCGGGATGTTCCTTGGCGTGGTTGGTTGCCTCGGGCCGCTCGTCCGACAGGTTGGCCAGATAGACGCGGGGAAGCCTGGGGCGGCCGAGCCCTTTGAAACCGTTGACGATCAACTTCCAATCGCCTTGCCGAACCATCCAACCGTCTTGCCATTGCCAGTACATCTCGTCGCCGTAGCCGCTCGGCGCCGCAGCGTCCTCGACCAGTGGCAATACGCTGTGGCCGTCCAACGTGACGCCCTTCGGCGGTTCGATCTCGCACAACTCCAGCAGCGTCGGATACCAATCCATCGCCGTGACGGCCTGGTCGCGAACAATCCCCTTGGGCAACTTGGCCGGATAACTAAGGATGGCCGGCACGCGGATGCCCCCTTCCAAGAAACTCCCTTTCGCGCCGATCCACCGTCCCGTGTTGCCGCCTCCGCCATGCGCGCCATAGTCGTAGTCCTTCGGATGGCCGCTCGGGTGATGGTCGATCGCGATTCGTAGGTCTTCCTCCGAATGGCCATTGTCGCTCATGAAGACGACGATTGTGTTATCAAGCAGCCCGAACGCTTCGAGCTGGGTGATGAGCCGGCCGATGTACTCGTCGGTCGTCGAGACCATGGCCGCGTACGACGCGCGCGGCTCGGGCAGGTTCTTGTATCGCTGCCGAAATCGGGCCAGCGACTGCTCGGGATAATGAGGAATGTTCAAAGCGAAATACAAGAAGAACGGGCGATCGTAGTTCTTTTGCACAAACGAAATGGCTCTGTCGGTGATCATGTCGGGCAGGTATTCGCCTCGACGGAAGACCTCCTTGGTTCCTTCGAACAGATCGTGGCAGCCCGTGCGATGCAGAAAGCAGTGCGCGTAGTTGTCGACGTACCCGCCGCGGATGCCGAAAAATTCGTCGAAGCCCTGCCGTGTTGGTCCGTGGTCGAGATGGGCTCCGAGATGCCACTTGCCGAACAAGGCCGTACGGTAGCCGGCCGCGTGGAATCTCTCGGCCAGGGTAACCTCGCTGAGAAACATGTTGCGCCGCTTCGGGCCCCAGGTGTTGCCCTGCGTCCACGAATTGACGTTGCCTCGCTGCGGATAACGGCCCGTCATGAGCATGGCTCGCGCCGGGCAACATACCGTATGCGAATAGGCCTGCGTGAAGCGAATGCCCCGCTCGGCCAGTCGGTCGATCGACGGGGTATAGAGATCCTCGGACCCGAAACACCGCGCGTCGAGCGTGCCCTCGTCGTCCGTCAGAATGACAACGACGTTTGGCTTCCGGTCGGCCGCCACGGCCAGCGTGGGCCAAACGGTCGCCAGCACGCACCACGCGATCCAAAGTGCTCGTCTCATTGTCGTTTGCCTCGTTGACTACCCGGGAGTCGCTTCGAAAGGGTTGCACGGCACACACACTACCCACATGATAAGCCCGAAGCCGCGTGGGGTCAAACTACTCCAGAAGCTTCCAAAGACGGCTGTCATCCTGAGCGCAGCGAAAGATCTCTCCTACCGCGGAACCCGAGATCCTTCGCTGCGCTCAGGATGACGGTAACGCCCTACCCCACGTCACCCAGTTCAAGCACTTTGCCGTAACGAGTGAGCATCTGCCGGCGGAGCTTGGCGTGTTTCTCTTTGGCCAGGCCCGGGTCGTCGGTGACCAGGGCGGCCGCATCGCGCCGGGCTTCTTCCAAGAAGTCCGTGTCGCGCAACAGATCGGCGATGCGAAACGGCGGCAACCCATGTTGGCGCGTGCCGAACAACTCGCCCGGACCTCGCAGGCTGAAATCGACCTCGGCCAGCCGGAACCCGTCGGTCGTCGAGGTAAACGCCTTCAACCGCGCCAGGGCTTCTTCCGATTCGGTCTCGGCAAAGACGGTGCAATAGCCCGGATAGCGACCACGGCTGATGCGGCCTCGGAGTTGGTGCAATTGGGCCAGGCCAAACCGCTCGGCGCTTTCGATCGTCATGAGCGTGGCGTTCGGCACGTCGACGCCCACCTCGACGACGGACGTCGAGATCAACACCTGAATTTCGCCGCTACGGAAATCGGCCATGACGGCGTCCTTTTCGTCGCTCGTCATGCGACCGTGGATCAGGCCGACGCGAAAGGCCTCCAACGGCCCGTTGACCAACGCCTCGTACGTCTCGTCGAGGCTCACGGCGGCGACCGAGTCCGACTCTTCGACCAAGGGCACGACGACGTAGCCCTGCCGGCCCTCGCGGAGCTTGCGGCCGAAGAAGTCCCACCACTTCGCGCGCTGGTCGTCCTCGGCCAGATAGGTGTGGACCTTTTGTCGGCCCGGCGGGCTGTCGCGCAATACTGAAACATCCAGATCGCCGAACAGCGTCATCGTCACGGTCCGCGGGATGGGCGTGGCGGTCATCACGAGATAGTGCGGATCGAGACCCGACCGCTTCAACGCGGCGCGCTGCCGCACGCCAAATTTGTGTTGCTCGTCGATCACAACCAAACCAAGCTTCGAGAAAACGACGTCCTCCTGCAAGATGGCCTGGGTGCCGACGACCAGATCGATCGTGCCGGCCGCAATATGTTCCAACGTTTCGCGCCGCGCGGCGGCCGAAAGCCCCCCGACCAACGGGCCGAGCCGCACGCGGCTGCCGGCCAACAGCCGTTTGAGCGTCAGCACGTGTTGCCGCGCGAGCACTTCGGTCGGCGCCATCAGCACGGCCTGATAGCCGTGGGCCACGGCCGCCAGCATGGCGTAGACGGCCACGATCGTTTTGCCGCTGCCGACGTCGCCTTGCAGAAGCCGGTTCATCGGCACGCCCCGGGCCATGTCGGCCGAAATCTCGGCGATGGCCTTCGCTTGACCTTCGGTCAATTCGAACGGAAACCGGCGGCGAATCCGCGCGTCGATCTTGGCCGAGACCTCCATCGGCGGTGCCAGGCTGTCGGTCCGCTGCTGCTGGCGACGAACGGCCAGCCCGAGTTGCAGGATGAAGAGTTCCTGATAAACAAACCGCCGACGCGCCGCTTCGAGGCTTTCCCAGTCGGTGGGAAAGTGGATCTCGGGCAACGCTCGACGCAGCGGCCAGAGATGGTGCATTTCGAGATAGTCAAGCGGAAACACTTCGTCGAGCAACTCGACGTGGGTATCGACCACGTTGCGAACAATCCGCCGCAAGTGCCATTGCTTAAGCCCTTCGGTCAGCGGATAGACGGGCACGATCCGGCCCTCGGGCTCGTCTTCGTCGTCGCCCAGCGGCGTGACCATCGGATGGGCCACCTCCCAGAAGAGGCCGTTGCGCCGCGGCTTGCCCGAGACCATCACCCGCTGATCGCGAAAGAACTGCCGCTGCATGAACGGCTGATTGAACCAGAGGGCCCGAAGGTATCCGCCGGATGCGTCGCGGATCAGCACGCCGAGGATGCTTCGGCCCGGGCCCGTGGCACGAAGTTCAGACTCCTCGACGACACCGCAAACGGTTTGCAGCTTATCCTCTTCGAGATTCGCGACCGTGCGGAGTTGGGTCAGGTCTTGATAATCGCGAGGAAAGAGAAACAACACGTCGACCGCCGTGCGAAGGCCCAACTTCTCCAACAACGGCGCGCGCCGCGGCCCCACACCGGACAGAAACTGCACGGGCGTCGTCAAACTCACGGCGGCGGATTTTTGTTTGTCCGGCGTGCCCATGCCGGTTATTGTAGCGGCCGGACCGTGAGTCGGGTAGCCAGGGGTACGTTGGAGCCAATAGGCTTGAGTTGCCCGTGCGTCACAGATACTTCTGATAAGCCGCCACGGCCAGCGTGTCGCAGCGTTCGTTTTCTGGGTGGCCGGAGTGGCCGCGGACGTGGGTAAACTTGAGCTGATGCATGGCCAACAGTTCGTCGAGCCGTCGCCAGAGGTCCTCGTTTTTGACGGGCGACATTTTTCCTTTGGTGCCGCGGCGCCACCCGTTTGCCTTCCACTTCTTCATCCACTCGGACAACCCGCGGCCGACGTAGACGCTGTCCGTGAGCAGTTCGATGCTCGTGGGACGGTTCAACACCTCAAGGCCGCGAATCACGGCAGTCAGTTCCATCCGGTTGTTGGTCGTTTCGCGCTCGGCGCCCGAGCGCTCGATTTCCTTGCCCGAGCTTGGATGACGCAACACGAACGCCCAACCACCGGGCCCCGGATTGCCGCTGCAACCGCCGTCGGTGAACAAAATGACTTCGGTGGGACGCGTGTCGCTGGTCTTCGCCATGGCGGTCTGAGTGAGAAGGGAAAAGAAAGAGAAAGGGAAATAGACAAATAAATTCTTGATCAACGTGTCGTGTTTCTGGATTAGCCTCGGCGATTGACTTCAACGCGTCGGGGATCGAGCTGATAGTCGGAGCAATTGTCCAACAGACCGACGCGTCTTCCCGTCGCCTTCAAATAGGACCTCACCTGGGCATAGTGCTTCTTATGCAATGTTCCAGCAGTCTTCAAGAGGACGGAAAGGAAAACAACTTGCGCCGTTCAGCCCTCCAGCGAGGGCGGCGACGGGTTTGGTTTTCCCTGCAAGTGTCTCACGCGAGCTTGGACGAATTTGTCGAACTCCTCCGACATGGGCGAATCGAGCCGGGGCTCGTCTTGCAGGGTCCACGGCAAATGGACCGTGAAAACACTCCCTTGGCCAAGTTGACTTTCGGCCGTGATTTCGCCGCCGAGCAATTTGCACAATTCCCGCACGATTGAAAGCCCCAACCCGCTGCCTGAGTATTCCCGCGTAATGGCGTCGCCGTCGGTCAAGGCGTTGCCGCCTTGTCGGAATTTTTGAAAGATCGTATCCAACTCCTCGGCGGCGATACCCACGCCCGTATCGGCAACCTGCAACACCAATTGATCGGCGTCGTTTCGGCCGGCACTGACCTTGATGCGTCCGCCCTCGGGCGTGAACTTGATGGCGTTCGAGAGCAGATTGTTCAAGATCTGTTGGACGCGTGCCTGATCTTGATGCAGAAGCGGCAGGCCCGGTTGGACCTCCATTTCCAGATCGATATTTTTCCTTTCAGCCAAGGGCCGAGCCATGTCGCATTGGGCGCCGATGATTTGTTCAATCGTGAAGCTGCTTGGCCGGACGTCGAAGCGGCCGCTTTCCATTTTGGCCAAATCGAGAATATCGTTGATCATCTCCAGCAAGGTCCGGCCCGACTTCTGGATGTTCTCCACGTAGCGCCGTTGTTTCTCGCTGAGCGACTCGATGGCCACGAGCACGTCGCTGAAGCCGAGGATGCTGTTCAACGGAGTCCGCAATTCGTGGCTCATCGTGGCCAGGAAATCGCTCTTCAGCCGGTTCATTTCATAGAGCTGCATGTTCGCCTGCGCCAGTTCGTCGACTTTGTTGTCCAAATCGACGTTCACGTGGCGGAGTTCTTCCTGAGCGTGGATCAAGTGGCGGAGCATCCGGTTGAAGGCAACACCCAGCCCCTCGAATTCGTCGCCCGTGTGGATCTCGGCCCGGAGCGACGTATTGCCATGGCTAATCGCGTCGCTCACGTCGCGGAGGTGTTTGAGCGGCTTGACCACGACGTAGCGGACGATCAGGTAGGCCGCGACCATGGCCAGGAACACGGTGACGACGGCCGTGGCAATCAAGATGGCCCGATTCTGGTCCATCGCATCCTGGGTAGGCTTGTTGTCCATGGTCACGTGAATGACCGCAAGCAAGTCTCCCACCTGATAGGCGGCCGAACGGCCCGAGAGCAGCGCGCGGTCCAGATTGACCTCCTCCGCCGTCAAGATTCGATCCGGTTCTAGTAGTTGATGACACCGCGTCTTGCATCGATTCCCACAATACACGGGCTCGTAGTATTCATAGAATTTGCCGTTGGATGAAATGCGCTCACGAAACTCGATGGGTTCGGAGGCGTCCGCATTGACCGGCCTTGGTTTGTCGAAGTACGCAAGCCACTCGGCCTCCTTTTGCATTACCTCTTTCTCCCCTCGGGGAAGGTTAGCCGGCTCCAACAGAAATCGCTGATTAGGATACTCCTTCCGTCGGTCGGGAATGATCGCCCGCCACTCGTAGTCCTTCTCCTCGATCATGTCGGTAAGCGATTTGAGTTCCTCTTTGAATAGTGTCTCTTTCACGTCCTCCTGCTTCGCCAGACTTTCGACGTGCAGGCTGAGCAACCTCTGACGAACCAAGAGGTGCGCTTGCTTGTGATTCTGGTCGAAGACGAGCTTGTTGGTCTGCTCCCCATACCACCAAAAGCTCAGGGCAATGAGCACCAGCAGGCAGGCACCGAACAGAAAACGGCATTTCCGTTCGAGACTCGTCTCGCCCAGCACGCGTTTGAGTGATCGATAGGACATGGCAAATGAAGGGACCGTGTTGTGGAACCAAGGGGCCTATTCTATGAGATTCGGGCATCTCTCGCCAAGGGCAGTAGCAATGGCCAGATCGGGGGGTCTCGCGCGGCCATGTCGCTCAGAGCATTTCCAGCGGATCGACGTCGACGATCCATTGGACGTCCTTGGGCGGCTCCAACGTCGCGGTGGCCTCGCTGGCCGCCTGATGGAGTTGGTGACGATTCGGCCCTTGAACGTGGACCACGAAGCGATACTTGCCGCGCAGCTTGGCCAGCGGTGCCGGGGCCGGTCCCAGGACCCGGGGCTGGGCCCCCTGCTGTTGGAGCGAGTGCTTGAGCCGCTCGGCCAATTCGGCGGCAAATTGGCTGGCCTGTTGTTCGCTCGGCCCGCGAATCACGAATCGGATCATCTCGCCGAACGGCGGATAGAGCAAGGCTTCGCGCAGCGGCAACTCACCCGCGGCAAACGCGGCGTAGTCGTGGCGAACCGCCGCACGAATGGCCGGATGATCGGGACTGAATGTCTGCACCAGCACACGCCCACCTCGTTCGCTCCGGCCCGTCCGCCCGGCGACTTGCGTCACCAAATGGAACGTTCGTTCGGCCGCTCGGAAGTCGGGCAAGTGCAGTGCCGTGTCGGCGTTGATCACGCCGACCAAGGTCACGTTCGGAAAATCGAGCCCCTTGGCGATCATCTGGGTCCCCATCAGAATCCGAACGTCACCCCGGCGAAACGCGTCGAGCGCCTTTTGGTGGCTGCCTCGGGTACGCATCGTGTCGGTGTCCATCCGCAGACACGTCGCCCCCGCGAAACGCGCTCGCACCTCGGCTTCAAGTCGCTGGGTCCCCTGCCCGCTGTATCGAATGCCCGCGAATTGGCACTTCGGGCACTCGCGCGGCGCCGGAATTTCGTGGTCGCAGTAATGGCACAGCGCGGTCTCCTTGGTGCGATGATGGGTCAGGGCAATCTCGCAATCGGGACACCGAACGACGTGGCCGCACGCCGGACATTGGATGTGCGTCGAGAATCCGCGACGATTCAGAAGCAGGATGACCTGACCGCCGTCGCCGAGCGCCGCGTGGATGGCCGCGTGGAGTTGGCGGCTGATCATGCCGCGCGAGTATCGGCCGTGGATCTGTTGGCGAAGGTCGATCGTGCCCACGATCGGAAGCGGCCGATCGAGCACGCGCCGCGGCATGTCGATGAGCGTATATCGACCGGTGCAGGCACGATGCCAGCTTTCCAACGACGGAGTGGCCGAGCCGAGCACCAAGGGAATGCCTTCCATCTTGGCCCGGGCCACGGCCACTTCGCGCGCATGATAACGGGGCGCTGATGCCTGTTTGAACGTCGACTCGTGCTCCTCGTCGACCACGATCAGTCCCAGGTGAGGCGTCGGGGCAAAGATGGCACTCCTCGCGCCGACGACCACCTGAACCGCTCCGTCGGCAATCCGACGCCAATGGGCGTGACGCTCGGCGTCGGTCAAGTGGCTGTGCAACACGGCCACGCCGTCGAACCGCGAGCGGAATCGGGCAACCGTCTGCGGCGTGAGACTAATCTCGGGCACCAACACGATCGCCTGGCGACCAAAACCGTTCACCTCGCGGATCGCCTGGATGTAAACCTCGGTTTTCCCGCTGCCGGTCACGCCATGCAGTAGAATCGTCTCGTTGCGGCCCTCGTTTAAAGCGGATAGAATCGTGTCGAGCGCCACTTGCTGGTCCGGATTGAGCGCCAGATTCGCCTCGCGCGGTTGCGGCGGTTCCTCGGCGTCACCAGTGCTGATCCGATCGCGCCGGGCCGTGACGAGGCCTTTCTTGCGTAACGCGGCAATCGGACCCTCGGTGCAACCGGCCAACCTGGCCAACTGGCCCGGCGCCAACGGCCGGTCGGCCGCGACCAACGCCCGAAGGGCGGCGGCTTGCTTCGGCGGCAACTTGAGCGTGTCGAGTTGCTCGGCGACTTCAGGTGTCACGCTCAGAACGACCGTGTTGCGCGTCCCGGCTTGAAAACGTACTCCGGCCGGGACCACGGCCTGGAGCACCTGAGCCCAAGGGCAAAGATAGTGCTCGGCAATCCACTTCGTCAGCCGCATCATGGCCGGCGAGAGTAACGCGCGGCGGTCGATCACCTCGCGGATCGGTTTCAAAGGACGGCCCGCGACGCGTTTCTGTTCGAGCCGCACGCAGTAACCGATCACCGGCCGGTTGCCGCGTCCCAAGGGACACCGGACCCGGCAGCCGACTTCGATCGTCTCGGCCGACGGCTCGGGCACGGTGTAGTCGAACTCGCCCGGCGGTCCGTCGGGAAAGACAACCCCGGCCACGAGGCGTTCGGTCCGTTCGTCCTCTTCCCACGGGGCCGGTTCGTCAAAGTCGAAAAGTCGTTTTTGCTCGAAGCCCACGAGTCGATCCGTCGCGTGTTGCAGTCAATCGGGAATGCCACCAGCTTGTTCGCCAGCCCGACGGTCGGATGGTGCTGGTCAACCTCCAACCAAACCATTACCATAACAGGCGGTATCTCATTTGACCATTGTGGACACCCACCATGCGACTCGGACTCTTCGGCGGCGGGTGGCTGGGGCATAGCGCAGCGGTGCCCCAGTGAACGTCACACTGATTGAAATGGAAAGCCCCCACCATGCGACTAGGACTCTTCGGCGGCTCGTTCGATCCGGTGCACTACGGCCATTTGCTGCTGGCCGAGTGTTGCCGCGCGCAGTGTGGGCTGGATCGGGTCTGGTTCTTGCCGGCCGCCAATCCCCCGCATAAGAAGGGGCAGCAACTCTCGCCGGCCGAACAACGTGTTGCCATGCTCCGATTGGCCACGGCCGGACACGAACCGTTCGAAGTGAACACGCATGAAATCGACCGCGGGGGAACGAGCTATACGGTCGACACGCTACGCCACTTTCACGAAATGCACGGCGACGACGAGTTGTTCCTCCTGGTCGGGGCCGACATGCTGGCCGATTTGCCCAATTGGCGCGAGGCGGACGAAATCTGCCGGCTGGCTTTGCCGGTCGCGGTCCGCCGGCCAAGCAGCGCCAAACTCAATTTCGACGGCCTCGATTCGATCGCCTCGGCCGAGCGGATCAACCAGATCCGCGCGCATCAGGTCGAGATGCCCGAGATCGGCACGAGCAGCACCGAGTTGCGCAGCCGAGTGGCCGCCGGGCGGAGTATTCGCTTTCAGACACCCCGTGCCGTCGAAGAGTACATCCGGATGCACGGACTGTACCGCTGAGGCAGGACAACCAGATACTCAAGGAGTTTTCACTTATGGTCAAGACAGCTAGCACGATGTTGGAGCTTGGAACCGTCGCGCCCGATTTCACTTTGCCCGACGCTGCCGGCCGGATGGTCCCGCTGGACACTTTCGACGGGGCGCCGGCGTTGTTGGTCATCTTCATGTGCAACCACTGTCCCTATGTAAAACACGTGGCCGAGGGACTGGTCGCGTTGGCCAAGGAATACCAAGCACGTGGCGTGGCAGTTGTCGGCATCAACTCGAACGACGTTGAAACGTATCCGGAGGACGCGCCCGACCGGATGCTCGAAGAGGTCCAACGGCTTGGCTACGATTTCCCCTACCTGTACGACGAAACGCAAGAGGTGGCCAAGGCGTATCGCGCGGCCTGCACGCCCGACTTCTATGTGTTCGACGCGAACCGGCGCCTGGTTTATCGGGGCCAAATGGACGGCAGCCGGCCCGGCAGCAATCTGCCGGTCACGGGCGAAGATCTGCGCGCGGCGCTCGATGCCGTGCTCGAAGGCCGCCCCATGCCGACCGAACAGAAACCGAGCCTTGGGTGCAACATCAAGTGGCGGGCAGGGAACGAACCGGAGTATTTCCGATAGAGCATTCTGGTGGGCAGTGCCCACTCTCCAGATTACGCACTCTTTTGAATACCCAGCAAGTGGCGTAATCCCTCGGGAACGGCGGCAACCAGAACGTTCGGGTCGGCACGCAACGCGTCGAGGACCGTTTCAAGTTGTTCATCGATCGGGAGGGCCAGATCGAGAAAGATCCATTTTTGGCCCTGGATCTCGCAGCCCCCACCCCCGCGGCCGTCGAGCCATTCTTCGCGAACGCGGTAGCCAACTTGCCTGGCTAAAGTGAGTGCCGCCTCCAACATGTCAACAGTATGCATCCCAGCTTCTCCAATCGGCCGACTTCCATGATTGGCCCAGCGCGCGGCGGCGAATTATATCGGCTTGGGGTTCAGTTGCCCAGCCGGATTCGACGATACGATCACTGAGTCGCTAAACTCTTTGTCACCAAAAGGTTAAGACACGCTAGCCCGGAAAGACAGCTAGGAAGCCAACGTTTTGGCAAAAAGGTAAAAATAGCACTTTCGGCTGGCCTTTCCGGGTCGCGGGTTTCAGCGAATACACTAAGAAAGGAGCAAACCGGTTATGGGTGGTGTGCAAAACGAGTTGAGTTCGCAGCAACAGATTGAGCTTCTCAAGGAGCAATTGGCCCAAGCGCAGAAGCTCACCGCGCTGGGCGAGTTGGTCAGCACCACCACGCATGAGTTCAACAACATCTTGATGACAATCATCAACTATGCCAAGCTCGGCATGCGTCACCGGGACAATGCAACGCGGGAGAAAGCCTTCGACAAGATACTCGCGGCCAGCAATCGCGCGGCCAAAATCACCAACAGCGTATTGGGTATGGCCCGCAGCCGCGGCACCGACCGAGAACCCACCGACCTGACCAAGCTGATCGAGAACACGCTCGTTTTGCTTGAGCGCGAAATGAACAAATATCGCGTCCGGGTCGAAAAGCTGTTGAAGCCCGTGCCGGAGGCAATGGTCAACGGCAACCAAATCCAACAGGTCTTGCTCAATCTGTTGATCAACGCTCGACAGGCGATGCCCAACGGCGGGCGGTTGCTCATCAAGCTCGATCATCGGCCCGAGGAAAACATGGTCGAATTGGTCGTGCGCGACTACGGTTCGGGCATTCCGGCCGAGAAGCTACCCCACATCTTCGAGTCGTTCTACACGACCAAGAAGGGCCCCGACGCCAGCGGCAAGGGCGGCACGGGTCTGGGGCTGTCGATGTGCCGCGACATCATCGAGGCGCATCGCGGTCGGATCCGAGTCGACAGCACGGTTGGCAAGGGCACGGCATTCACGCTGAGGTTGCCGACCGCCACGCCGAAAGCCGCCACGCCGGCCATCGCGCCGGCCGCAATCCAAATCGGCATTCCCGGCCAAACGCCGGTGAACAGCTAAAGCGGGTACGACTGATCGAAGCGTCGGCCAATGTCATCCGGCTCTCAGCCGTCGCCGAATGGGACAACGGCTCGACGACCGTCGTTCACGGGTATCACCTCCGCCCGGTGCGACCGGACCGTGTCCCCAGCACGATCTCACCCCGTTTTCCTTCTCCGCTCGCGGCAATCCGGACGTCAACCACCGAGAAGTCTCTGCCGAAAGATGAAGAACACGGCTCCCAATATGCACAGCCCGGCCCACAGGTAGTCCTGGCGGAATTGCTCTTTCATATAGAGGACGGAAAACGGAATAAAGATGGTAAGGGTAATGACCTCTTGAAGGATTTTCAACTGCCCAAGGTTCATCATTCGGAATCCGATTCGATTTCCCGGCACCTGGAGCAGGTATTCGAAGAGAGCCACTCCCCAACTCACCAACACGGCGACAATCCACGGTTTGGCCGAAAGGTGCTTCAGATGCCCATACCACGCAAAGGTCATGAAGACGTTGCTGCAGCAGAGCAAGACAACGGTAATCGCAAGAGTTCGCATATGTGTGCATTCCGTCAAAAACCATGCCGGCCTCAACCGTCCTTTTCGACGAGCCAGTCCTTCGCTTCTTCCTCTTCCAAATCACCGAAGGCTTTCGCCGGCTGTCTTGACACGTATACAACCGCGTCAAACAGCACTTTCTTCAACCCCGTCACGCCAACCACGGCTTGTTTGCGGACGTGTTTGGCCGTGACGGTCGCCGCGCGTTTAAACATTGCGATAACCGGTCGTGAAGCAATGCTCCCGCGAATATCCGTCAAGGCCAACACGGATTTCTCGGGCTCCTGTAACAAAAGAGCCACCACGGTGTCCAATTCGGCCTTCAGTTCGTCGAAATCGGAGAGGGCAAAATGGGTGTAATCACAGTAGAGAATCCGCTTATCTCCATAGGTAATCCAACGAGATTTCATTTCTGCTCCCTTGCCACGTGTGCCGGAGGCGCGCCATGACAGGGACAGCTCCCCGTATGCGGCTACGGTAATTCAAGTAGATCGTTGACAACTTACCTGGAATTTAGCGGTACCAGAATCCGGAGTCAATCGCTTGGCTCCGGAGGGTCTATCGAAGCCGCCAAGCCTATCCACAACCAGCGCGGTCTTCACGTCGGACAACCTGGCGGAGTGCTGCCCAGTCTCAACGATCATTACAACGGGATGATCTGACGAGGCGTCATGAGTTGGCTCAAAATGCGTTGCTCCAACACCGTGTCGCGACCCAAGGGAATCCAACCCTCGTCGATCGGCACCTCGGTAATCGGATTGACCACGCGAGTGAGCGAGTCGTCGTAGTTGAGCATGGCCGTGCCGGCAGAGGCATGCATGGGCCGAGCCACTTCCTCCAATTGCTTATAAACGATCACTTCGACCAGATAGCCCTGTTCCACGCGACTGACATGAACAACGGCCTGACGCCGGATGGTCTGCAGCGTGCTCATCAACCGTTCGTCGAAGTTGGCCGAATCGTGCCGCCACGGTTCCAGCAGGGTCGCGCCGACCAGAGGAATCGTGTCGAGCCGGCCGACGTCGTCGATTTGAGAAACCGGAATCTCGTGGGCAATGTCGAAGTAATCGTCGACCACGTCGACCACGTGCTCCCAAAGTTGCTCCGGAGATCCGGCCGCCAACAGAGTCGGGTTGTCGTAATAGACAACCGCGGGCGGCTGCGTCAGGCCGGGCCCATAGGGACCGCCCATGCAACCGGCCAGCAGAATCAATAATCCCGCACTAGCGAGAAGGCGATCCATCGCCAAGAAACTCCATGCAGACCTATCCGCGCCGAAACCCAGCGCCCGGCAAACGGGGGGCGTAGTCTCCCAGGAACCGCGACGCCGTGCAAGGGCAATCACGCGCGATGCCGAACGGAACGGTCTCGCTCCGCAAAGCCCCGACTCGCGGGAAGCTCCGCCTTCGCCGTTTCCGGACGCCCTTGAACGACTGGACCACGACCGACCGCCAGACCCCACGCCGGCGGGGCCTATCTTATGCCGACGGGCCGACGGCTAGGCAATTTGCGTCGCGTCGTGCCGCCGTTTTCCGACAACACGCGTTGGGCCTTGGCCAGATCGTTTACCTTGATCACCACGGGAGCTCCGCCTTTGGCCTTGTTCTGCGAACCCACCGCGCAGTAGACGTAGTCGATGTTCATATGTTCGGCAGCCAATCGTTCGCAGATCTTCAGAAGCGCGCCGTTCTGGAAGGGCGCTCGCGTCACCAAGACGTCGGCCAACTCGAACCGGACATTCATCTTTTCCAAGACTTCGGTTGCAGCGTCTAAATCGTCGGGCACGATGCGCAGCGTACCGCGATCGCCCGCGTTCATGACCGACAAGGCAAGGCAATTGACTTTCTCTTTCGTCAAGGCTGATAATACATTGGCAAGTCGCCCCGGCTTGTTCACCAGTGTCACCGAAAGCTGCTTGGAAATCTGCATCACGCTCCTCCGTTTCTCTAGGGTGTCTGGATGGACCAGAAGACCTGGACGTACCGTGGGCCAGACAGAGGGTGGGGTGTGGCACTTCTTCGAGAAAGTGGATGGACAGGCCCCATCGGGCTCGCCCAGGGTCCACCGGCCACGAACATCGGTTGCCTGCATGTGAATATCACTGTGCGGCATCAAGGACGGGACGCCGTCCCCCCAATTGGAAAAACGGCCCACGGAAACCTTCCGCTATTGGGATCATAGCAAGGGTGCTCGGCAAGTCAAACCATGCGGCCGTCGATCGTTCAACCGGGCATTGAGATCTTGCCGCAACTACCCATTTTTGCAGGATATGCATGATTCACGGCCGACGCACCACCGGCAAATCGGCGGGGGGACACGACAACGAAGCACCCAGGGCCGAGCGGGGCTCCCCCACCTGGAAACCAAGGAACTTTCGTGGCTGACGGTGCGTCGCAAGTACACGGCCCGATTGATTGTCTTGTGGTTAGCAACGTTTTGGCTTAGCCCTGAGAGTCTCGTTTTTGAAGATCGCTCCCTCAGAAAAGCGCGACTCGATTGCGAGACAGTTGTGTACGAGTCGTGAAATGATCGTGGCTCGGTTTTGTGAACATGCGTGGTGCCCTTGACAGAGGAGATCCAAATCATGACTCGTTACGTCACGCGGCTTTCGGTACAGATCCTAATGTTGGCAATCCTCTTGTGGGCCTTGCCCGCGACCGCCTCGGCCCAGGGCGTCTTGATCGTGGTCGATCCCAATGTCCAGGTACGTCTGCCACGACCGCACCACTTCCGTCGCCCCCATCCCATGAGTGTGCCGCCTTCGGCCAGCTACAAGATCAAGGAGTTGGACATCCAGGCCCGGCTGGTCGACCAGGTTGCCCGGGTCCAGGTCTCCCAGACGTTCGAGAACACGGGCAGCCGGCAGATGGAAGTTTCGTTTGTGTTTCCGTTGCCCTATGACGGCGCGGTCGACCAGTTGACGCTGATGGTCGACGGGAAGGAATTCCCGGCAAAGCTGCTCGACGCGAAAGAGGCCCGACGACTCTACGAAGCGATCGTTCGGAAGAATCGTGTCCTTCCGGCAAGCGTGCATGAATCATCGGCGCGCATCTGCTATCGTTGGCCCAGGGGGCGAGATTCTCTGGAGGATAGCC
>JAFGIR010000471.1 GCA_016929515.1 Pirellulales bacterium
CGCGTCACGTCGAGCTGTTGATGTTGGCCGACGATCTGCACGTGGCCACGGTGGAAGCTGGATCAAACCAGAAAGGGGCTGCGCGGATCGACGGCCCGAGCGGCCCGCACTTCGTTCGTTTCGACGACAACCGCTACTATTCGCCGTCCGGCGCGATTCACGTCTGGCCGGGCGCGACGGTGGCCTACTTCAACCGATCCACCCCACTGAAACTGCCCGCGCCGACGGCCGAATTCCCCTCGCCGCTGCCAACCCTGGCCCGGGTTCACGAGCAGTCCGGGGGTTGGGTCGATCTGACGCACTGTGGCTGGTGGGACTTGCCGCTGTTGGTTGCCCACGGGCAAATCGATTCGATCCGCATCGCCAACGAGCAATTGTGCCGCGAGCGCGTTTTGCCCGATCCTCCGAAGGCCAAGCCGCGCGACCGAAAGCTGTTTCCCGACGCGCGGGGCGCGGCCGAGTGGACTCAGCAGGTCTACTTCCGTCTGCTCGATTGTGGAGTGCGGATTCCGCCGTCGGCCGGAAGCGGCAGCGGCACGAGCCCCAACCCGGTCGGCTACAACCGGATGTACGTCCACGTCGAAAAGCCTCTCGTCCCCGACCGATGGTTCCAGGCTTTTCGCGCCGGCCGGGTCACGATTACCAACGGCCCGCTGCTTCAGCCGACGGTTCACGGGCAGCCGCCGGGCTACGTCTTTTCAGTACCCGACGGCAAGACGGCCGAGTTCGAAATCGGCTTGACGCTTTCCACGCGAGAACCGATCAGCTACCTGGAAATTGTCAAAAACGGTCGCCTTTACCAAACAATCCCACTTAACGAGTATGCCAAGACGGGCCAACTGCCGCCCGTGCGGTTCGACGAAAGCGGTTGGTTCCTGGTCCGCGCGGTGACCGACCTGCCGGACAACTACCGTTTCGCGATGACCGCGCCGTTCTACGTCGAGGTCGGCTACGAACGCCGGATCAGTCGCCGGGCCGTCCAGTTCTTTGTCGACTGGGTCTACGAACGTGCCCGGCAACTCAAAACCGTCGAGGACCCCGAGTCGCGCCGCGCGCTGCTGGCCGCCCACCGAAAGGCACGCGATTTCTGGCAAGATCTTCTGTCGAAGGCCAGCGCACCGTGAGCCAGCCGGCGAGGACCACGCGAGGGACCTCTACAACGACCGTCCGCCAAACGCTATACTGGTCGAATGAAAACCCAAGACCATTCCCGACCCGGGGCAACCAACTGGCGCGACCTCTATCCGTTCGAGTCGCACTACTTCAGCGTGGGTGGACACCGCTTGCACTACCTCGACGAGGGCCACGGGCCCACGCTGCTGATGGTGCACGGCAATCCGACCTGGTCCTTCTATTTTCGCGATCTGGTTCTTGCGCTGCGCGATCGTTATCGGGTCGTCGTGCCCGACCACGTCGGCATGGGACTTTCGGACAAGCCGGGCCTCGAATCGTATTCATTCCGCCTCGCCCAGCGGTGCGACGATCTCCGGGCACTGGTCGAACATCTCGATCTACATGATATTTCCCTGATTGCTCACGACTGGGGTGGAGCCATTGGCCTGGGCACGGCCGTCGACGTGCCGCTGCGGTTCGGCCGATTCGTTCTAATGAACACGGCCGCGTTTCGTTCCGATCGTATTCCGCGAAAAATCAACGTCTGCCGAATTCCGCTGTTGGGACGTTTTGCCGTACAGGGACTGAATCTTTTCGTCCGCGCGGCGACCCGGCTGACCATGGTTCACCACGAGCGGATGACGCCGGCGGTTCGCGCCGGGTATTTCGCGCCTTACGACAGTTGGGCCCATCGCCTGGCCGTGATTCAGTTCGTGCTCGATATCCCGATGACGCCGAGCCACCCAACGTACGCCACGATACAGAAGATCGAGCAGGGATTGGCCCAATTCGCCTCATTGCCGGTCTGCTTTGTTTGGGGCATGCAAGATTGGTGTTTCGACGAGCATTTTCTTCAACGTTTCCGCGATTTCTTCCCCGACGCGGAGACCCATCGATTCGAGGACGCCGGCCACTATGTGGTCGAAGATGCTCATGAACGGATCGTGCCGATTATCGAGCGTTTTTTGACAAAGTAGAATTTTGCGAAACGGATGGTTTGTTGGAGTCGGCCCATGGAGACCTTTGGTGTACGTGTTGCTCAAGACGACCTGGTCTTCAGCGCTGCCCATTTCATCACGCTCGACGCGCGTCAATGCGAGCGGTTGCACGGCCACAACTATCGCGTGGCGGTCACGGTCCAAGCGCCGTTGGACGACAGCCAATGCGTTCTCGACTTCCACGCGCTGCACCGGTTGACGCGCGAGCTCATCGAACCGCTCGATCACCGGATCCTGCTGCCGACCGAACACCCAACGATCCAAATCTCCGAATCGGACACGCAGGTCGAGGTGTCGTGGACCGCGCGGCGTTGGGTGTTTCCGCGGGCCGAGTGCATTCTGCTCGCCATGAGCAACACGACGGCCGAGTCGCTTGCCCAATGGCTCGGGCACCAACTGGTCGACGCCCTGGAGAAAACCCTCGGCTTCGTACCGCAGGCTGTCCGCGTCGAGCTCGAAGAGACTACCGGTCACTCGGCCTTCTTCGATTGGCGCGCCGACTGACGCCCACTCGACACGGCCGAACAAACCGGGCCTTGCAAGCACCTTCCAGGCTGCAGCCAAACCATCTAATCACAATGGGTTGCGATGAAATCTTGTCGTTCCGATTTGCTACCGTTTTGACTCCATTTTCGGGCATTTGTGATTCTTGTCGTTTCCGTGAAACAAGTACTTTCGCTCCACCATGGACATAGTCTACAATCAGGCCTTCGGTCACTCGGTTGGTGATGCTTCTATCGTCATTGGACGGTTGTTTCCGACCGAACGGCTGGAAGGCGACCTCCCGCTGATCGCCTTTGGTTCCTTTCAATCCGCATGGATAACAAACAATCGCTTCTCAAGAGGGGGACTTGGCATGTCTCGTGGTGTTATTGGTTTGGCGGCACTCATTTTGCTGGTCAGTATTGCCGAGGTGAAGGGCCTGCCCTGGACGATCGTGTCCTTCCGGCAAGCGTGCATGAATCATCGGCGCGCATCTGCTATCGTTGGCCCAGGGGGCGAGATTCTCTGGAGGATAGCC
>JAFGIR010000472.1 GCA_016929515.1 Pirellulales bacterium
CCGGTGAGCAACCGTGATGGATTGACCGGCAATCCCTGAAGGAACGAATACGTGCCCGATTCGTGCTCGCCGGCGAACATCATCGCCGCGCAACCCAGCGCATAGAGCCCGGGCGTAACCAAGGCCCACGCGAGCATGGGCAGCAACGTGAAGTGGGCCAATCCGAGCCGGGTGGCCATCATCGCGGTGAGCGTCTCGAGCGCGACGGCCAACAGCAGCGTGGCGATCCAAAAACCGCGGAACTCCCGATAGTCCTTCCAAAGCATGCTTCGCGAAACGCCGTGACTGCTCATGCCGACACCTCCTCGGACGCCGATTGACGACCGGCCTGCATGTGGGCGACGAAAATCTCCTCGAGCGTCGGTGTGCGGACTTCGAGCGACTCGACGGCCGGGTGGCGGCGCAGCTCGGCAATCGATGTCTCGACCAGATCGGCGACGATCACCTGCCACTGGCGGGCCCGGCGGCATCGGGCGAGCACTCGGCCGGGCACGTCCGGCGGCGACCCGACCCCGTCGGCCAACGTGAAAACGAGCTGGCGAGTCTGCTTCTTAAGCTCGTCGAGCGACTCGACCATCAGGAGCCGGCCGTGGTGAATCATGGCCACGATGTCCGCGACCCGTTCGACCTCGCCGATCTGATGGCTCGACAGAAACACGGTCTTTCCGGTGGCCGCGCGATCGACCATGCTTTCGAGGAACTCGCGGCGGACCATCGCGTCGAGCCCCGAAGTCGGCTCGTCCAACACGAGTAATTCCGGGTCGCCGGCCAAAGCGAGCGAGAGGACGACCTTCGCCCGGGCACCTTTCGATAGCGTTTTGATCTTCTTTCGCCCGGGCAGGTCGAAGCGGTCGGCCGTCTGGCGATAGCGGGTCAAAAAACCGTCGCCGTGGAAACCGGCCACGAACCAGCCGACTTCGTCGACGGTCATCCAGTCGTAGAGCACGGGCCGTTCGGGCACGTAGCCGACCGAGCGCCGGATGTCGATGCCATGAGTCGCGCTGTCGAGCCCCAGGACGGAGGCCTTGCCCGAGTCGGCCTCGGCCAGCCCGAGCATGATCCGAATGGCGGTTGTTTTGCCGGCGCCGTTCTCGCCCAACAAGGCAAAGACCGAGCCGGGAGGAACGTCGAGCGAGACCCGATCGAGAGCGACCTGCGAGCCGAAACGCTTCGATAGACTATTGAGTTTGATGACGGGTGTCATTTCTTGGGTTCCTCTTGTTCAAGTCTCGATAGTTCGGCCTCGACCAGTGTTCGCAGTTCGTGGCCGGCGAGCTGACTTTGCTTGGCTTCGAGCAGGACCTGGCGGAGCCGCTCGTGGATCAACGCGAGCCGCTCGCGCCGACATCGTTGGGTCGCGCCGGCTGCCACCTGGAGCCCCGTTCCGCGGACCGATTCGAGAACCTGGTCGGTCTGGAGCTGGCGGTACGCTCGGGCAACCGTGTTGGGGTTGATCGCCAGTTCCCGTGCAACCTCGCGGACCGACGGGACCAATTCGGCCGGCTTGAGCACGCCGGCGGCGACGGCGAATTTGAGCTGTCGGACTACCTGTTCGTAGATAGGCAGCCCGTTGGTCGGGTCGATAGTGAAAAACATGTCGTGCTCCCTGTACTAGCTACCTAGTACAGTAGACGCTATCGGCCAGGATGTCAAGAGCCGAGTTGCCAAATTTCGTCTTTTTTGGAGTTTCTGTCCTCGTTCGCAGAAGCGACGCGGCAATCAGAGCCTATCTGAGAACCCGGCAGAACATGTCATCCTGAGCCCAGCCGAGAGCCCGGCAGAACGTGTCATCCTGAGCGCAGCGAAGGATCTCAAGTCGTTCTGCGCAAACGAGATCCTTCGCTGCGCTCAGGATGACAATCAGTAACGCATGAGGCTCCCGGATAGGCTCCAAATCGGCAGACGGGATTTTTGGGGGGGCCTGCTGGGCGAAGGCCTGGTCTGCGTGGTCCTTCGTGGTTGAAAAATCGACGGCCACGAATGACAATAGTCGTATTGCCTGGTCCACCCCGCGATTCGGTCGCGCGGCTCGTCAGGCAACGACCCCGCACGGCGTGTTTCAAATGGCTGCGGTTGGTGCCGCCACGGCGCGTGCACGACCTGCCTGTTTTAGTGCCGCCACGGATTTCTCGAACGGCACTGTCGCGGCCCCCCTCGCGAGACACCCCGAAAACACTCGATCAGCACCCTCTGGAGAAAACCATGCGTCGCTCAAATCGATCCTGGGTGGGCAACGACCAACGGCACTTTTGGACTTCCTCGCGGCTTCGCGGCTTCGCGGTTGGCTTGCTTGCGTACGGAACGCTTGTCGGCGGATTCCTCTCGGGGACGCCGTCGGCCTCGGGCGACGTGCTCGACAAGGTCACGCGATGGGAAGACGGTCGCAGCCAATGCGCCAGTTCGGTCCGGCTGGGCAAGGACGGACTGCCCGACCCCAACGGCAACGGCGATTGTGATCGTGTCATCGAGCCGGGCGAGAAGGTCGTGGTCGCCGACCTGGAGGGGCCGGGCGTCATCACGCACATCTGGATGACCGTTTACCATTACCAGTCGCTTCAGCCCGGCTGGGCGCCGCGCGGCAGGGCCAACCCGCGAGAAATCCTGCTCCGCATGTATTGGGACGGCCGCGAGAAACCGGACGTCGAGGCTCCGCTGAGCGACTTTTTCGCCCAAGGCTTCGGCAAACGCATCACGGTCAACAGCCTGCCCGTGGTCACCGAAGACGGCGATTCGTACAACTGCTACTGGCGGATGCCGTTCGAGAAATCGGCGCGGATCGAAGTGATCAACCAGAGCAAGAAGCCGATTCGGGCGCTGTTTCATACGATCGACTGGATCAAGAAGAAGGCGTTGCCGCCCGAGACCATGAATTTCTGTGCCCGATATCGCCAGGAGTTCCCGGTCCAGGGCAACCCGAACCGGACCGACAACGAATATCTGCTCCTCGACACCGAGGGCAAGGGCTGCTACGTCGGCACGGTCTTGTCGGTCCGCACGCGCAGCCCCGACTGGTACGGCGAGGGCGACATCCGCGTGTCGATCGACGGCGAAGCGAAGCCCTCGATTTGGGGCACGGGCACCGAAGACTACTTCCTGTCGGCTTGGGGGCAAAAGGAGTGCCTTACGCCCTATTTCGGCACTCCCTATCTGAGCCACCAGGATCGAGACGTCGGCCAAATGTCGTCCTGCTACCGCTGGCACGTCCGCGACCCGATCATCTTCAAGAAGAAGATTCGCGTGGCCATCGAGGCGATGGGCTTCTCGAACATCGACGAAAACGACCAGGGCCACAGCCGGCTTTATAGCCAGCGTCAGGACGACGTGTGCAGCGTGGCCTATTGGTATCAATTCGGCCCCAGCAAGCAGTTCGCCAAGTCGACCACCGCCGAGGAGCGGAAATACCCCTGCATCGATCCGGTCATCGCCTGGGGCGAGGACCACAAGGCCGCCAAGCACCACGGCCGGGGACGCGTCAGAATGCGAGGCATGGCCCAATATTGGGACACCGACCGCGTGCTCCACTTTTCGCCCGACTCGAAAGAGGACGGCTGGATCGAGCTTTCGTTCGAGGTCAAGCGGAAAGAGCCGTACCGATTGGTCCTGGTGTTGCGGCGCTCACCCGACTCGGGCATCTATCAGCCGATCCTCAACGGAGTGAAGCTTGGCAGACCGATCGATCTCTACCAGGACAAGTCCGAAGTCGACGATCTACAGATCATGGATTTCTGGCCCGAGCCGGGCACGTACACGCTACGTCTGCAATGCGTCGGCCGCAATCATCTTTCGAGCGGCCACGCGATCGGCGTCAATTCGGTCCGACTCCGCGAGCGTCGCCCGCGAGTCAAGGAAATCGGCTATTTGAAAGACCACGATTGGCGCGAAGAACAGATCCTGATCGACAAGCGGACGAAGCCGAAGAAGAAGTAGGAGGGGTATTTCAAAATTACAAAAAGGGTGGCTGGGGCATAGCGTAGCGGTGCCCCAGGGCGTGACGCCAATCGGGCTTTTTCTACGCAACGGCCAACTCGCGTTTGACCGCGGCGATGAACTCGGGCGTGGTGCCGCAACAGCCGCCGACGAAGCTGGCCCCCGCGTCGATCAATTGGGACACGTAGCCGGCGAAACCCTCGGGCGTTTGCGCGTAGGTTGCCCGGCCGTCGACCATCTTGGGCAATCCGGCGTTGGCCTTGATCCAAATCGGCAGGCTCGTCGCCGCGTGCAATCGGCAACAAATCGGCAAGAACCCTTCGATGCCCTGGCCACAGTTGGCGCCGATGCAATCGGCTCCTTCGGCGGCCAGTTGCTCGGCGGCTTCCTCGGGCGTGGTGCCCATCATCGTGCGGTCGTGGTCGGTGCCGCTGTCGAAGACCATGCAAGCGACCACGGGCAAGCCGGTGGTTCGCGCGGCGGTTACGGCCAGTCGGGCTTCGGTCGGATCGGACATGGTCTCGATGACGATCGCGTCGGCGCCGGCCGCCGCCATGGCCTCGGCCTGGGCGGTGAACGCTTCCTGCAAGTCCTCATGGCTGACGTCGCCCATCATGAGCATGAC
>JAFGIR010000473.1 GCA_016929515.1 Pirellulales bacterium
CCGCCGGCGGCCGCTTCGGGGCTGACGTGGCCGATGCACGCGCCGGCCGTTCCGCCGGAAAAGCGCCCGTCGGTAATCAGCGCCACGCGATCGTCCATGCCCATTGCCTTGATGGCGTTGGTTGGGGCGAGCATTTCCTGCATGCCCGGCCCACCCTTGGGACCTTCGTAGCGGATGACGACGACGTCGCCGGGGCGGACCTTGCCGGCGACGATCCCCTGGTAGGCGTCGGTTTCGGCCTCGAAGATGACGGCCGGTCCGGTGTGGCGCATCATCTCGGGCCGCACGCCGGCCGCCTTGACGACGGCGCCGTTGGGGGCCAGGTTGCCGTAGAGGATGACCAACCCACCCTCGTCGCTGTAGGCGTCGTCGACCTCGCGAATGCAGTCGGCCGGTTCAAAGCCCAACATCTCGGGCGAGAGTTCGCGGATCGAGCCGGCGGTTCGCTCGACGTTGAGCCCCTCGACGTTGCGTTGCCCACCCGGCGTCACGGCCGCCAGCGTCAATGCGTCGTCGGAGACGGTCTTGGCGCGAAGATCCCACTCGGCCAGGTTCGCGCCGAGCGTTTTGCCGGTGACGGTGGGGCAGTCGAGTTTCAACAGCCCGGGCCGGCCGCGTTGGACGCTGCCCAGGATCGTGTGGATGCCGCCGCTGTTGTGAACGTCCTGCATGTGGTAGTGACTGCTCGGGGCCACCTTGCAAACGGTGGGCGTCCGTTGGCTGAGTTGGTTGATCCGCTCGATGTCATAATCGAGTTCGGCCGCGTTGGCGACAGCCAGCATATGGAGGACGGTGTTCGTGCTGCCGCCCATCGCCATGTCCAACACCATCGCGTTGTCGACCGAGTCGAGCGTGCAAATTTCGCGGGGTAAGAGGCCGTGGCCCGGCCCAACCTTCTCGAATTGCAGAACCATTTCGACGATTCGCTTGGCCGCGCGGCGATAGAGCTGCTTTCGCTCGGCGCTGGTGGCCAGCAATGTTCCGTTGGTCGGCAGCGCCATGCCCAACGCTTCGCAAAGACAATTCATGCTGTTGGCCGTGAACATGCCCGAACACGAGCCGCACGTTGGGCAGCCGTTTTGTTCGAGGGTCAGCAGTTCCTCGGCCGAGAGTTTGTTGTTCTGCCGGGCGACCGCGCCGGTGAAGACGTCGATCAGATCGATGGCGCGACCGTCCGGCAGGCGGCCTGCCTCCATCGGACCGCCGCTGACGAAGATCGTCGGGATGTTGCAGCGCATCGCGCCCATCAACATGCCGGGCACGATTTTGTCGCAATTGGGTATGCAGATCATGCCGTCGAAGCAGTGGGCTTCGAGCATGGTCTCGACCGAATCGGCGATCAACTCGCGGCTGGGCAGCGAGTATTTCATGCCCGAGTGGCCCATGGCGATTCCGTCGTCGACGCCGATCGTGTTGAACACGAAGGGCACTCCGCCGGCCGCGCGGACAAGCTCCTTGAGCATTTGGCCGACCTGGTTGAGGTGGACATGGCCGGGGATGACATCGATGTGGCTGCTGCAGATGGCGATGAAGGGTTTCTGAAAATCATCCTCGCCGACGCCCGTCGCGCGGAGAAGGCTTCGGTGGGGGGCCCTTGAGTCGCCCAACTTTACGGTATCGGATCGCATCGGTTTGACTCCTTTTGGTAATGCCAGAGTGCAATTCTACGTCGTGGGGCTGCCATAGTCCATTCGTCCGGACACCGGCTGGCCCTTGCTGGCTCACTCTGATAAAGTACCGTTTTGCCCATCAGGGCAATCGGTCGGCCGTCGCGATCTTCTCAATGGAAACACGGCGCGGCGGATGGAAACACGACACCCCGGATGGAAACATGACCCCGAAGTTCTTCTATTTCGACCTCGGACGCGTCCTCCTGAATTTTGACGTCGACCGGATGACTTGCCAGATGGGCCTGGTCGCCGGTATCCCGGCCACGGCGGTCCAGGCGACCCTATTCGGCACCGATTTGCACCAGCGTCTCGAATCGGGCAAGATTTCGGGTGAGGCGTTTCACGAAGAATTCTGCATGGCCACCGGCACGCGCGCCGATCCGGCCGCGCTCGAAGAAGCCGCCGGCGACATCTTTGAAGTCAATTTGCCCATGCTGCCGATCGTTACGCAGCTTTCCGACGCGGGCCACGCAATGGGAATCCTCTCGAACACGTCCGAATGTCATTGGCTCTACTGCAAACGTCGCTATCGATTTTTGTCCGATTTGTTCGACACGACGGCGTTGAGCTACGAACTCGGCGCGGTGAAACCCGAGCCGGCCATCTTCGAAGCGGCGGCCCGGCTGGCGGGCCACGCGCCCGGCGACATTTTCTTCGTCGACGACATGCCCGGCCACGTCGAAGGTGCCCAGGCCGCGGGCTTCGACGCGATCGTCTACCGCTCGGCCCGGCAGGTGGCCGACGAGCTACGCGGGCGCGGCGTGCGGTTCAATTATTAGGAGCCTGTCCGAGAATCCGGCGGAACACGTCATCCTGAGCGCAGCGAAGGATCTCAGGTCGTTTCCGCGCAAACGAGATCCTTCGCTGCGCTCAGGATGACAATCATCGGGTCACGCAGTCCATGGCAGGGTTGCTAAGTTCCGAACGAGCGATCAATACAGCAGAAACCTCGCTCGGCGTTTGAGGAACTCGTCCAACTCGGGCTGGTAGCCTGGTTCGATGGCGGAGATCGGTGCGTCTGAGAGGATCGCTTCGAACACGCGGCGATTTCCCAAGAGCCGGTCGTAGTGCTTGGTTTCCCATGCCTTGGGATACGCCTGCCGCAGCAGCCGGGCGATGGTCAGTCCCGTGCGGATCGGACGAAACGCGTCGCGATCGGTGACGGTCATCTCGATGCCCCCGCAGGGCTGGCCGGCGAACTTACTCGCGCGGGGCACGAAGGCGACCGCTCTAAACCGCACGCCCGGCAAACCCTCCGCGTCGAGCAATTCGGCAAACGAGCGGCCGTCGAGCCACGGCGCGCCGAACAACTCGAAGGGCGTCGCCGTGCCGCGGCCGACCGAGAGGTTCGTGAACTCCAGAAGTCCGATGCCCGGATAGAGAAGGGCCTCGGCAAGGGTGCGCATGTTGGGCGAGGGGTTGACCCAAGGCAGGCCGGTCGCGTCGAAATAATCGCTCCGCCGCCAGCCTTCGAGGGGGATGATTTGCAGATCGAGTTGCATTTTTTGCTCACTGCGGAACATCCGCGACAACTCGCCCACGGTCATGCCGTGACGGATGGGCAGCCGATGGCACCCGACGAAC
>JAFGIR010000474.1 GCA_016929515.1 Pirellulales bacterium
GCCGGCGCCGACCCGGTTCGAGTTACCAAGGAGCTTAGGACAAAGCTGGATTGCGATGCGATCTTGATGCAACTGCCGATCGGCCGCGGCGCGGATTTCGAGGGCGTCGTCGACCTGATTTCGAGGAGATCTCTCTATTTTGACGGCGAGAACGGCGAGCGGGTACGCGAGGAGAATATTCCTGACGAGATGGTCGACTCCGTGCGGAGGGCGCGCAATCACTTGCTCGAAGGGCTGGCTATGTATAGCGACGAACTGATGGAAATGCTGCTGGTGGAAAAGGAGGTGCCGATCGAGTTGATCCACGATGTGATCAAGGCAGCCGTCGGCCAGCAACTCCTGACGCCCGTCTTCCTCGGCAGCGCCTATCGCAACAAGGGAGTACAGCCGCTGCTCGACGCGGTGGCGAGTTACCTACCCTCGCCGTTGGAGACCGAGGTGTTCGCGATGAAGCCAGACAATCCCGACGAAAAGATCCCCTTGTTGCCCGATCCCGACAAGCCCACGGTGGCCATGGCGTTCAAAATCACCGAGGACCCTTACGGCGCCCTGACGTTCATGCGGATCTATCAAGGGCAATTCCTCAAAGGCGGATCGTACTACAACCAACGCACCGGGCGCAAGGATCGTTTCAGCCGGCTGGTAAGGATGCACGCCGACCAGCGCGAGGACGTCGATCGGGCAACGGCCGGTGATATCGTGGCCGTCCTGGGTGTCGATTGCGCCAGCGGCGATACCTATGCCTCGGAAAACGCCTATTGCACCCTGCAGCAGATGTTTGTACCCGAGCCGGTCATTAAGATGGCCATCCGTGCCACGGCCCGCGACGGGGCCGACCGACTGAGCAAGGCGCTTTACCGGTTTCGACGCGAGGACCCAACCCTGCGAATCAGTAGCGACGAGGAAACCGGGGAAACGCTCATGGCCGGGATGGGCGAGTTGCACCTGGAAGTCTACGTCGAGCGAATCCGCCGCGAGTATGGCGTCGCGGTGGAAGTCGGCCGGCCCAAGGTCAATTATCGCGAAGCGCCGACCCAAGCGACCACATTCGACATTCGCCACAAGAAGCAGACGGGTGGTTCAGGGCAGTTCGCGCACATCAAGGGCCAAATGCGTCCCTTGACCGAGGAAGACGAAGAACACGTCTTCAAGTTCGAGGAGCACGTCGTCGGTGGACGAATTCCAAAGCAGTATATCCCCGCCGTTGAAAAGGGGCTGCGCGCCATGCTCAACAAGGGAACCGTGGCCGGTTTTCCGATCGTCGGGTTGCACGTGACCCTCGACGACGGCTCGTTCCACGAGGTCGACAGTTCCGATTTGGCCTTCCAGACGGCGGCCAAGACCGCCATGCGCGAGGTTTTCCCGAAGACCCGACCCGTCCTGCTCGAACCGGTGATGAAAATCGAAATCGAATGCCCTCAAGAGTTCCAGGGCTCGGTCGTGGGCGATCTGACGTCGAGACGCGGCATGATCTTGGGCACGAGTACCGACGGCCCAACGACGCGAATCGAAGGCGAGGTTCCGCTGGCCGAAACGTTTGGCTACTCGACCGATCTGCGGAGCATGAGCCAAGGCCAAGGCACGTTCAGCATGGAGTTCGTTCGATACAAGCGGCTGCCGGCGAGCCTCGAACGCGAAGTGATCGCCGACCGCAAGACGGGCACAACCGTCGGTGCGATGTGACCGGCGCGAACATTCTCAGACCTCGACGCCGGCCATCGCCTTGCGCCCGGGATGATTGGAAACCCTCGCCTGTTCTTACGCCGTCCGGCTGACGATTTCGAGAAGATGGTAGCCAAACTGGGTCTTCACCGGGCCGTGGACCTTGCCGATCTCGCCGCTGAAAACGACTTGGTCGAACTCGGGCACCATCTGACCTTGGTTGAACTCGCCCAGGTCGCCCCCTTGCTTGCCTGAGGGACATTGCGAATGCTGCCGAGCCATTGCGGCAAAATCGGTGCCGGCCTCAATCTGGTCCTTGAGCTGTTGGCAGGCTTCTTCCGTTTCAACGAGAATGTGACGAGCGCGAGCACGGGCCATTTTGATTCTCCCTTGGTAAATCCAAAAACATGAAGGAACGAGGGGCTATCGATACGCTATTCACCACCCATGATAGCAGGATCTGACAAAACGAAAACACCAGGGGAGAAGAGAATGCCGAGTGACAGCTTCAGGCCCCGGTCGCGCCGGAGCCACGAGGGACCCGCTCCGCGAATAAACCGAATGAACACGGCTTGGTCTCCTGGCGTTGGATTCACCGCCCACAGCGCAGGTACCGAAACAGCCCATGCAGAGCGAACCCCCCGCCAAGGCCCAGGAGTTGCTCGACCGGGTGATCGGGCCGCGACTGGGTATATGCGGAGAGTGATTGTTGCACTTCCTTCAGCAGGTCGGCGAACACGGGCGACCATGCCTCGCCGAGATCGCTGAGGCGTTCCACGGATTCCGGCGCGCGTTTTCGCTGCTCGGCCTGATCGACCCTAAGATCAAACTCTTTCGCCAGGGCGTTGGTGAAACTACGGCCCGCCACGCGACAACTGCGAAACCACAGAGAGTTCGGCGAACTGACAACCACGTTGGTAACGTCGCAGCCAACGTCCAACGCGCCGATCGCGGGACAGTCGCTGCTTGGCAATGAATCGCCTGGGCAGGCAAAGCGGTCATGGACAAGAGAGTTGTGCAGAGCGACAACATCCGGCTGCAATAGGTCGACATTCATGCCCAGTTTCTGGAAAGCGTTCAACGTGTGTTCCGCCGTCGCGCGTTTCGCCGCAACCAACAGTGCCCGACGTCCCTGCACGTTCGGCGGCTCGGTTCCATGATCCGAACTGACGGCATGGTCGCGGAGTCGGAAGTCCCAGGCCAGCAGTTCCAAGGGCATCGGGAACTGGTGGGCTGCCTCGAACCGGACCAGTTTCACGGCTTTGGCTGCATCGACCGGCGGTAGTTCGATCTGACGGATGAGAGCCATTCGACCGGGCAAGCCCACGCACAACCGCTCCGCCTTAACGTCATGGACGTCAAGGAACTTCTTGAGCGTTTCCATCGCGACGCTTGTTTGCTCGCCTTCATCGATGGCGTCATGGAGTGGCTTGGAGTGTTCCACAAAGATTGCTGCTTCGATGGCTGCCTGTTGAGTCACCTCGTTCCACGCCAGCTTGATTGCCTTCAACCCGCTGGCGCCGAGGTCCATCCCCCAAGCTGTCCGTTTCGCCTCAGATCGCATCAAATTGCTGATGCGGCGCAGCACGCCTGGCTGCCGGGCCGGCATGAGGTTGATTCGCAACGAGGCCTGCTTGATGCCGGCCAAAGCCAAGCCGCAGGCTATTGCGAAACGGCCGGGGTGTCGTTGCAGTGCGGATCGATCCAGCCGCTCGGCGCAAATCACTCGCCGGAAACCGGCAAGCCAGTGGACCGGAATGCCCAAAGGCGTCTCCGCCGGTGGACGTGCCCACGGAAGGGGCTCCATTCGTTGTTCGGCCCGATCAAGCCGAGTGCGGCGATGAAGCTCATCGCACAACCGGATGCTTCGCTCATCATCAGGCACGAGTCGCCGCATTCGCTCGGCGACAGCCGCGAGCGTGCCATCGACAACAGGAGCATTCCGCAAGTCCGAAGCCAGCCACGCCAATTCCGTCGCTTGTCGACGAAGTTGCTCGAAACCTGTTGCATCGGGCGGCGAAGAAACCTGCTCCAGGAATTGGCGTGCCTGATCGTAGTGATGCTCGGCCAGCATCTTTTTTGCGGTGGCGACGAGTTGTTCTTGCACTTGGCCATCCAAGCATTTGACGCTCGCGTGGTCGGGTTTCAAGGCCAGTAATCGCTTGATTCGCGGTGTCAGCTCGAGCAGCCGCCTGTGACGAACAGCCTCGCGGAGTTCATCAACGAGCGTGCCGATTTCCCGTTGCCGGTCCTCGATGGTTTTTCGAAGTTCTTGAACTTCCTTATCTTGCAGAAAGACCGGCACGCTCTCGATAAATCCGGCGGCACCGTCGTAGTCGAACGCGGCAAGACACTGCCGGGCACGTTGGCAAGCTTCTTCAGCCGCCTTCCGCTGCTGCTGTTGCTGGGCGACTAGCTGGTCGATGCGTTCTCTCGCCCGTGAGACGAATTTGGTCAATCGCGGATGGTCGTTTTTGCTCGTGCGAGTCAATAGCGTAATCGCTTCGTCGAATCGAAGCGACGAAGCCATTTCGTCAGCGGCACGGAAATCATCCTCCAGCTGTTCGATCTTCCCAGCAGCAGCGTCGCACAGGCGTACGCCGCAAGCACCGCAATAGTTCTCGCCTGCCGCGCACGGCTCGCCACACCCGAGGCACCGTTCCCACAACGCCGCTCCACACTTGGCGCAGTAATTACACTGGGGCAAATTATCCTCGCGACATTGTGGGCAACATAAGGCCGTCCGCGAGCTATTCTCCATTTCTTCGATCATGAAATAACGAGAACCACTCCGTATTTGTTTGATCCGCCGTTGGGACCCGAAGTATCACGTTTCACGAGATAAAATACCTCGGCGGGACTTGGGATTCATGGGCAGTACATTCATGTCGGGCAAAAGGCGGGACGTCAATGATCACACACTGACACCCCGCGAGCCTGATCGTGGCAATGGCTCACTCGAAATTCGCCCGCTTGAACACGTCCCCGTTCAGGAATAGACCGCTGAAACATTCAGTGGGCGGCAAGTCCACCGTGCCGTCCTTGTATCCGATGCTCTTAGCCTGAGCATCCGTCAGGGTCACCCCCTTGAGAAAACCCGGATTCAAGTAACGGTCGCCATTACCGTCGGCGAATTCCTTAACGCTGCCGTCGGCCATGAGAATATTGCAGGACAGCTTGTTGCCTCCACCGTGCAGGCAGTAGAAGTCGCGCGTATCTTGCAACCAATAGTTGCTGCCTACTGCGGGGTCGCCTATGCCGGTCGGCGAAGCTTCGGCGGTCATCTGATCCTCCAACGGCACGCCCGTCTTCGGCATGAGCACGAGACTCGGTCCGCTCACGTCGTATTGGGCTGGGCCATCACAGAACGACTCACAGAGTCGCTCGCCGGCAACCGCGAAGATCTTCTCCTTGCCATCATCGGCAAAGTCGGGGTGGCCCGTGCTCGGCGAACGCTTCAGGTCGGCCACCAGCGTGGCCTCGCTCGGATCGCCCGGCGCGGCGTCGCCCAGCAACGGAATGACCGAACTGGAGACTGGCGAGCTATCGGTCACTCGGCGGGTGAGCGGGCCAAGCGTCATTTTGAGTCCTTTGAAGCTGTAGCTACCGGTCTCGACCTTCGACGACAAGGAGGTGACGGCTGGTTCAAATTTTACGCCGCCGCGTACTAGGAACCAGCTGGCGGCGTAATTCGTGTTGTAGCCCTTTTCAAGCAGACCGCGCGTGATGAAATCGGCTCGCTCCGGCGTGTTGGTTGAAGTGCCACCGAAGCTCGCTCCGCCGTAGTTGCAGACACCGCACGCGAGACGATCGGCCGAGGCTCCGTCCTTGCCGTCGGTCGTATCGGCCCCGATCATGTCATTCCATTTCTCCTGATACTTGATCGGGTTCGTGGGGCAGAGCATCTCGCCCGGATTAGCGGTCCCCGTGTTCACCAGGTCGGCCACCCAGCCCCACGTGTCGGGACAACCATCCCGCCGGAAATCAAAGGCACCCGAGCAATAGCGTTTTTGCGGGTCGCTGTCGGCGAACATGGTCATGCCGAGATAACACTGCTTCAAGTTGTTCTTGCAGGTGGCGCCGCGAGCGGCTTCGCGAGCACGCGACAACGCCGGAAACAACATGGCCGCCAAGATCCCGATGATCGTAATGACTACCAGCAGTTCCACGAGTGTAAAACCGTGCTGTTTGATTGAACGGTTCATCTGAAGTGTCCTTTTCTGTCTTGAGTTCTAAGAATAGTCCGTTTCCGGCACAACAAAACGGTTTCCATCTGAACACAGATTGCGAAAACCGCGGAACAACATGCGGGGATTGCCTACTAATGCTCCGGTGAGCCATGTCTTCCGGAACGGCGTTTGTGTACTTATTGCTGTTCTCTATCCGAAATCGTCTCCTTTCGTTTCTTGACATCCAAGATTCGCCATGCCGCGTTTGCGGCATGGCGTCTACCTAAGCTTCCACTCACTCAACACGTCGTCTTCCGACAACTCGATCTTGTCGTCACTGAAACCGTTCTCGGCCGCAGGTTGGAAACCGTTGTTCAGTAGGCCATCGCCGTTGGTGTCGGTGACAAATCGAACACTGCCGTCGGCAAACAACAGATTGCACGAGCCACGATGCACCGGACCGAAGTGGCGATAGTCCTGGAGCGTGGTTTTCCAGCCTGCAAGCCAACCGCTGGCTCCTTCGCGAGGGGTGCCCGCGGCAAAGCTGGGGGTGGCCATGTTGGGATTCGTCACCGGTCCGGCCGTCATGCCATGCGCGGTGGGGACGCCCAAGAGATTTGTTCCTATCGGCATGGTCAACGGCTTGGCTGCCGCGCCACAGCCCAACAAGGGTAGGAAACTGCTGGAGCAATGTGCCGCGTCGGCTCTTGCCCGCGTCAATGGCCCAAGGGTCGCGTGGCGCGACAGCCGCGATGCCGGACAACCAGTGTTGTCGCTCACTAAATTGCCGTCCTCGTCCAGTTTCACTCCCGACCGAACCAGCCACCAACTTGCGGTGTAGTTGGTATTGAAGTGTTTGAGGAATATGTATTTCTCGACGAACGCGCGTCGTTCTTCACTGCCGGGCGCCAAGCCGAGTTCAGCGATGGCCCGACATGGATTTCGCGTGACGGTTCCATCAGGCTCCGTGGTCGCTGGACTGCCTTTCCAGTTCACGCAGTCATCAAACGACGAGACCGCCTTGTTGAGCAAGTCGTTGTAGGCGTGGCTGATCTGGCATGGATTGGAGGGGCATAGCATTTTTCCGACTGGTGTACCCTGCTTCACCAGGTCGGCCACCCACCCGATCTCGGTAACGCAGCCGTCATGCCGCCAGTCAAAGGCCCCCGAGCAGAACGATTGGTGGCATTGGGCGTGCGTCGCCATGCCGATGCCAAATTGGCGCAAATTGGCCGAACAGGCCGTCCGGCGGCTGGACTCTCTCGCTACATTCAGCGCTGGAAACAACATGGCCATCAATAGGCCGACGATGCTGATGACCACCAATAGCTCAATCAGGGTGAAACCGCGTCGAAGCTGGTTAATCTCCCGTCCACCCTTTCTTTGCCCCGATACTCGCATAGTGGACTCCTTCGTCACTCGACCATCCTCATGGTTTCGTTCGGAACGTGTCGAACATCCGGCCAGGGGCGCCCCCGGTACTCACCGCGCTCTTCAACACACGCCCGGATTATCGGAATCGCGAATGAGCGTTTGATGTGCGCCGAGAGAATCTTCGGTCAGTTCCATGTTAGGAACGTGCTACCGAGGCAGACCCATCTCCCCGAGGGGACAGGAGGAATCGCGTGAAAGAGAGGTCAATCGAGTTGGCCGTGGCGGACAATCGTGCCATTGACCATGTAGATCACGTCCTGAGCAATGCTGACCGAGTAGTCGGCAATTCGTTCGAGGTTGCGGGAGACGGCCAGGAATCTCAGCAGGCGGTTCAGCAACTCAGGCTGCCGGCGGGCGGTTTCCTCGATTCTTAGTCGCATCTCGTGTTTGATGCGGTCGACTTCGTCATCGCGGGTATAGACATCTTCGGCGAGTTGCGTGTTCATGTTCACCAGGGCATCAAGGCTGTCGCGGAGCATCGCCTGGACTTTCTCCCACATCCCGGCAATGTCGAAAAAAACCTCGATGGGCGGTTCGGCCGCGACGGCCAGTGCTTTTCGAGCAATATTCACCGCCAGGTCCCCGATTCGCTCCAGGTCGTTATTGATCTTCAGGACCGCGACAATCAACCGCAAGTCAGCCGCCACCGGTTGGTAGAGAGCAAGCATCTTGAGGCATTCCTCCTCGACCTCGACTTCTCGTTGGTCCACCTCGTTGTCTCGCTCTTCGACTTCCAGAGCGAGGGCCTCGTTTCTCTGCAAGAACGCCTCTATGGCCATCTGCACCTGGTCTTCGACGACCGCGCACAGGGATAAAAGGCGACTCTTGAGTTTCCCCATTTCTCGCTGCAAATGAATCGACATCGCTCGCGGATCCTCTCAAGATAAGACGTTTACGCTACCCGAACCGGCCCGTAATGTAGTCCTCGGTCTCTTTCTTCTCCGGCTTCGTAAACAACTGCTTGGTTGGCCCGAATTCCACCAGCGATCCTTCGTAGAGAAATGCCGTGAAATCCGATACGCGGGCCGCTTGTTGCATATTGTGAGTCACGGTGATGATCGTGTACTCCCCACGTAGTTCCCCCATCAGATCTTCGATACGCGTGGTGGAACGTGGGTCCAGCGCCGAACACGGCTCATCCATGAGGATGATCTCCGGGCTGACGGCGATCGCGCGCGCAATGCACAGCCGCTGGTGCTGGCCGCCGGAAAACCCTAATGCGGAATCGTGCAGCCGGTCTTTCACTTCGTCCCAAAGTGCCGAGCGCCGGAGGCTTCTCTCCACCGCTTCGTCGAGCACTCGGCGGTCGCGGATGCCGGCGATTCGCAGACCATACGCAACGTTCTCGTAGATCGACTTGGGAAATGGAACAGCCTTCTGGAACACCATGCCGACCTGGCGACGAAGCTCGATCACATCCAGAGTGGGATCGTTGACCTCCTCGCCGTCCAGAAGAATGCTGCCCGTAATGGAAACGTCATCAATCAGATCGTTCATCCGGTTCAGGCACCGCAAGAGCGTCGATTTGCCGCAACCCGACGGGCCAATCAGTGCCGTTACCTGATGGCGTGGAAAATCCATCGAGATATTGAACAGCGCCTGCTTCGAGCCATAGAAAAGACAAAGCTCTCGCGTCTGGACGATGGAATCGTCGTGAGCGGAGTGGTTCCGAGCCTCTCCGGGAAGCGAAGATGCGGCAACGGTTCGGAACGGGATAGCTAACGTCGCATTCATGGTCTGGTCCTGTTTGTGTTGCATGGGTGATTTCAAATAGTCCGCACCTGGTAACGTCTTCGCATGCGGTTTCGTAGGTAGATCGCCACACTGGTCATTGCCAGCACGATTATCAACAGCAGCAGCGTCGTGACGAACACCATCGGCTTGCTGGCTTCGACATTGGGTGACTGGAACCCGACATCATAAATATGGAAACCCAAGTGCATGAATTTCCGGTCGAGGTGAAAAAACGGAAAGTCGCCGTCCACCGGCATCTGCGGAGCCAGTTTCACCACCCCGGTGATCATCAGTGGAGCCACTTCGCCGGCGGCCCGAGCCATCGCCAGGATAAAGCCGGTCATCATGCCCGGCGAGGCCGTCGGCAACAACACGCGAACCAGAGTCTGAAACTTGGTTGCTCCGAGGGCGAAGGAGCCCTCGCGAGCGGCTCGGGGAATCGCCTGTAACGCTTCTTCGGTGGAAACGATCACGACGGGCACGGTCAACAGGCCCAGCGTCAGGCTTGCCCAAAGGATGCCCCCTGTGCCGAAGGTGGGCGTTCCGGACGCTACGCGCTCCGGGAAAAACCACTGGTCCAGCAGACCGCCAACCCCGTAGACAAAGAACCCTAGACCGAAGATGCCGTAGACAATCGAGGGGATGCCTGCCAGATTGTTCACGGCGATTCTTACGAGTCGAATGAGAAAACCCTCTTTGGCGTATTCGCCCAGGTAAATTCCCGCCAGAACCCCCAACGGAAAACAGGCGATCGCCATAAGAAAGATCAGCATCACCGTGCCAAAGATGGCCGGAAACAAACCGCCCTCGGTGTTCGATTCTCGTGGATTTTCCCACAACAGCTCGCCGATTCTGCTCAGGTAGTACCGCGACTTGGCCCAGAACCCCATGGCGTTGGGGTCGTGGAAACGCACGATGTCCACCAAGGCAATCGAGGTCTCCTTTCCCGCCGGATTCGTCATAACGACCGCGTCGCGGCGCAAATCGGCAAGCCGTAGCTGCTGTTGGCCGACAAGCCGATCCGACTGCTCCTTGATCTTCTGGCTCGAAGCCTGAAGTTCCGCGATTTGGCGGTCGACGTCCGATGCCCGAGACTGATTGCCCGACCTCGAATCGGCCAAAAGCCGATCTCTGCGGTAGGTGAGCCGCAGTATCTTGTCTTGGGTCTTCTGAAGCTCATTGCCGAGCGACAGAAGTTTCTTGGAAATCGGTGCGATCTCCTCGGATGATTTTGAGCGTACGGAACCCAACGCCTTGGGAAAAGCCTCAGCCACGGGTATTCCAGAAAGCCGTGCTAGATCGGGACCGGCAGTGTCTTTCAAATAGCCGTAGAAATCGCCGTTTTCGACTCGCTCTAGTACGTAAACTTCGGCCGGGTAGGTGATCGCGAGGATCGCGTCGTATCTTATCCAACGGAAGTCCTGACGTTGGGGATCTTGTTCCCGGTTGCCGACCTTGAACTGGACGCTCATCTTGTCGGTGTCGGGGTTTACTTCGCTACGGATCATCCGTCCTAGAAATTTGGTGCCGTCGGCCAAGGTAACCTCGGCCACTTGCGACGGCCAGTACACACCCAACCCGTTGACCGTCACAACCGCCAGCAGGGCACACACCAAAGACAGCATTCCGGTCAGGGCCGCCGCAGTCGTCCAGACGAGCGGCTCGCCGCGCCTCCAAAACTGTCTGGCCGCCGACGCATGGGTCAGAATCGGCCGAATCGTTTTCTTAGGCGCTGGCGGACTAACTCGGCGGCCGTGTTCACCGTGAACGTCAGTAGAAACAGGAGTACTGCACATAAAAAAAGAACTCGGTAAAGTGTTCCACCCACGGGTGCTTCGGGAATCTCCACGGCGATATTGGCCGAGAGCGTTCGCATTCCGTTCAAGGGACTCCAATCCAGGATCGGCGTATTGCCGGTTGCCATGAGTACGATCATGGTCTCGCCCACGGCGCGGCCAAAGCCGATCATCATGGCTGCGAAGATGCCTGGGCTGGCCGACGGCAGCACGACGCGCCACAGCGTCTGCCAGCGACTTGCTCCAACGGCCATCGATGCGGCCGTCAGATGATAGGGAACGTTCGAGAGCGAGTCTTCGGCAATGGAGAAGATGATCGGAATCACCGTGAAACCAAGCCCAAAGGCAATGATGATGTTGTTGCGCTGATCGTATTGCATTCCCAATGGTCCTTCGAAAAGCCACCGTTGGAAGTTGCCGTCGAAGAACCACGCCTCCAAGGGTGCCGCGAGGCACACCGCCAACCCAACGCCGCCAAGAAGCACGGGCAACACGATCAGAAACTCGTAGCCGTTCTCCACCCGTTTTGCCCAATGGAACCGGCGCAGGAGTTGCCAGGCGGCCATGAAGACAACAAACGTCGCGGGCACGACTATCAAACTCGCGAAGAACGCTAGTATCCAATGTCCGATGATCGGGGCCAGCCACAGCGCGATCAGAAAACCAATGACGACCGACGGCACCGAAGCCATGATCTCGACCACCGGCTTGATGGTCCTGCGGAAGCCTGGGGTGGTGAAGTAGCTCACGTACATCGCTCCAAATACCGCGATCGGCACCGCAAAGAGCATTGCGTAGAACGTGCCTTTCAGCGTGCCGAATATTAGTGGCACAAGACTGTACTTGGGCTCGAAGTCTTCGCCGCCCGTGGTCTGCCACACGTACTCGGGCGAATCATAGCCTTCATAAGAGACCTTGCCGAAGAGTGTCTTGAGACTAATCTCCGGGCATCCACCGTCGATTTGCCAGGCGGTCATCACGCCCGAAGCATCCAATCCCAGCAGGGTATCGCCGCGCGGGCCTAACGCCACTTGGCAAATGGGTCGTGATTCCTCGGGACCAATGGAAAGCAGGTGGCGCTCGCTCGTCATGTGATCCAGGTGCATGACACCGTCTTCGCCAAGACTGAAGATCGATTTGTTGCGGCCGGAGGGCAGAATCGCTCGGATGGGACCATGATGTGGCTGAAGCTCGTGAATCGCCCGGAGCTTCCGCGTGCCGTCGGCGTTGACCGGAGACCAGGTCGTGAGTTGCCCCTTGGCATCGCCCACGGCTAGTGACACGTCGCCAAGAACCAGGGCAAGCGCCGTGATGGCCCGACCATCGGAATAGGCGCGGATCACTTCTCGACGAGCAAGTTGGCCTTCTTCGTCCAGTTGCCAACGAATCAGGCGACCGTCGTCCGTACCTGCATAGAGCGTATTGCCCTCACGGCCCATGGTCATTGTGCACACGCGCGCGATGATATCGTCTCGCAAAACGCTTCGGTGGGTACTGACTTCTTCGTCGCCCATGAGCGTCTCGGTGGTCACTTCCCGGAGGATAGCGATGGTGGCGTCGGGCAACCGCGTGGCCTGCGTAATCGCTCCCGTTTCCGAACGTCTTACGAGAATTTGCTGCGACTCTTGATTCTTGCTCGCGGGAATAGTCGCAAGTGACCGTATGACGTACCGGGTGGCATGTGTCTCCTTCCGATTGGCTCGCTGGGGTACAATCTCGACCAAGGAAGCAGCCCCACCGGACCAAGAGAGCGAGTATTTACCCACCCCGAGCGACTCTACTTGACGAAGCGTGCTTCGTGCGTTTCCGCCGGGCGGAGAGAGCTGCTCCTGCCCAATCAGTTTGCCCGTCCGCAGGTCGATCCAAGCGACAGCCCCGCTCCGAGACCAAACGAAGCCCGTGACACGAGTGTCGTCGAGATCCCGGTCGATTCCTAGTTGCAGCACGTCATCGATAGGCAACGACTCGGGAAGACGGCACGTGCAGACAACGTTCGCCGTTGGGGTCCGAAACAGGGGAATGGTAACGCCCACGATCAATGCAAGGATGGCAACCACGCTCGCAATAACGATGATACCCCCCAGCGTGATGACCCACCGAGCGAGCTTGTCGTGGCGTTTGGCTTTTCGTGTCGAGGCCGTTTTCAATGTGGGCATTATGGCACGGAAGTGGCGATCTGCTGAACTATCTCAACCGTCCAAGCTGCTGATCGACAACCTTCGCCGGCAGTGGGCCATAACCGTCCTTGACAACGACTTCTTGTCCTTGACGAGATAGCACGAACTTGAGGAACTCGTTCACAAGTCTTGGCATCGGTTCACCCGGCTTCTTGGCCACATAGATGTACAAAGTCCGGCCAAGCGGATAGTCACCCTTGAGAGCATTGGCAAATGTAGGTTCAACGGGCGGCGACTTGCCGTTCTTGGCCAGGGGAATCGCGCGAACTTCCGAGGTGCGGTAGCCGATGCCCGAGTAACCGACGCCTGCTCGGTCGGCAGCGATGCCGTTAACCACGGCAGCCGAGCCGGGCTGTTCCTTCACCCTGTCCCTGTAGTCGCCTTTCAGAAGTGCATGTTCCTTGAAAAAGGCGTACGTGCCGCTGGCCGAATTGCGGCCATAGAGGCTGATGGGCATTCGAGCCCAGTCGCCCGTCAAACCGACTTGTCCCCAAACGGTGACGTCCTGGAAGCCGCTCTTGCGCGTCTTCGAGAAGATGCCGTCAACCTGGGCCAACGTCAATCCCTTGATGGGATTGTCCCGGTGGACGTATACCGCCAGGCAATCCAAGGCGACACTGACCCGAGTCGGCTTGAATCCGTGCTTCCTTTCGAAGGCGTCTTCCTCCTCGGGCTTCATCCTGCGCGACATCGGCCCGAGTTGGGCCGTGCCCGCGGCAAGTGCGGGTGGCGCGGTGGCCGACCCTTTTCCCTCGACTTGAATCTTGACGTTTGGGTAGAGCTTGTTGAACGCCTCGGCCCAATAGGTCATCAGGTTGTTCAGAGTGTCGGAGCCGATGCTGTTGAGGCTGCCGCTTACCCCGGACACCTTGGTGTAACTCTTGATGGCGGAATTGGTCGTTTCCTCGGCACGAGCCTGTTGTCGCCCCACGGTTAACATGCCCAGACAGAGAATCCCTGCCAGCATCACTGAACTCCGTCTCAAGTTTCTAAGCATCCGCATCGCGGGCCTCCTGCTGCGTCCCAGGTAGGATAAACGTCAAATGCATCCTGCAGAAGTCTACGGATGGCCCGTTAGACGAGTGTGGGCGATCGGTTAGAATTCGGTTAGTCTGGGGAATTCGCCGACGCCATGGGCAGCCGCAAGCAGAATGTGCTGCCGACGCCGACCGTGCTCTCGACGCTAACCGAACCGCGATGGGCCAGTGCGATGTGCCGGACAATCGCCAGCCCCAGCCCCGTGCCCCCCAATTCACGGCTACGAGCTTTGTCGACGCGGTAGAATCGCTCGAATAGTCGTGCCAAGTGCCGGGCATCGATGCCGCAGCCTTGGTCCTTGACGTGAATCACAAGCTCCGACTGCTCGGAGGCGGCATGAACCTCGATGACGGCATCCGAGTTGCTGTACTTGACGGCATTGTCCAGAAGATTGACTACCGCCTGCTCCAACAATGCCGCATTGATCTCGCCCGTCAGGTCTTCGGGACAGAACAACTCGATTCGCACGGCCTTGTCGATTGCTTTCTTTTCGCACATCTCGATGGCGGCCTGGAGCGTTTCGCGTATTGACTCCGGCGCCAGTTCGATCCGTTGCTCTTCGGCACCTCGCTCGATGCGCGACAGCATCAACAAGTCGGCAATAATGGCGTCGAGCCGATTCACCTGCCGCAGCATGATCTGCAAGAAGCGATGGGCATTTTCCTCGTCCTCAAACGCACCATCCACGAGAGTCTCGGCGAAACCCTTGATCGATGTAATGGGCGTTCGCAATTCGTGCGATACGTTAGCCACGAAATCGCGGCGCACCTCCTCCAAATGGCGCAATCGAGTGACGTCGTGCAGAACGATAAGCACTCCGATCTTGCCGCGTTGCGAGTCCTGCAACACCGTGCCGTGGGCGCTGACCCAACGGTCTTGGTTGCCGCGAATTTGAATCTCGCCTTCGACCGGTGACGCACTGGCCAACGCCGACTCGATGAATTTCAATAAATCTGCTTTGCGAATCACTTCAAAAATCTCGCGTCCTTGCAGCTTCGCCGGCTCCTCGCCCAACAACGTCGCGCAGGCTTTGTTTAGACTGAGAATCGTACCTTCGTTGTCGATTGCCAAGACGCCTTCCTCCATGCTGGACAACATCGCCTCCCGCTCGTTCTGTTGCCGCAACACCGTCTGGATTCGCTCGTCCAACTGCTCGGCCATGCGGTTCATCGTTTCGGCCAGAGTGTCGATTTCCACCGAATCCGTGACTCGTAGCCGATGGCCAAGATCACCGGCGGCAAATCGCTCGGCTCCCGCCTTGATTTCCTCCAAGGGGCGGCTCATGCGGCGAGAAATCACCATGGTAATCATTGCATGGAGCACTATCCCGATCAATGCGGCCATGAGGATGCGCTTGTGGACAATGCCCATCGCGCGAGTCAAAGCAGTAAGGGGAAACGACGTGCGCACGACCGCGACGGGCAAGCCGTCTCGCATCGAAGGAATGGCCACGTAAATCCGTTCTTCCTGCTCGGTGGAACTGTAGCGCTGCGAATGTCCAACCTTGCCTTCGAGGGCCTCTAAGATCTCGGCGCGCCGGCTATGATTATCCATATTGCGAGGAGCTTCATTGGAATCGCCGACGACTTGACCCGAGGGCAGCACTACGGTGATCCGCGTGTTGCTTGACTGCCCCAATTCCTTGCAAACCGCATCGATCTCGGCCACCCGGCCTCGCGCCAAAAGCTCATCAATGGGCTTGCTGCACAGTCGGGCACGGGCCTCCAGATCGCTGTTGATCTGACTCTCGTAGAGTCTCCACACAACGTCGGAGCCGTACCAACTGACCGACAGCAACACGATCACCGGCACCCAAAGGTAGACGATAAACAGTCGCCACCACAGCCGTTTCTTGTGCATCGACTATTCCTTAAAGCGGTAGCCCACGCCTCGAACCGTCTCGACATAATTGCCCGCCGAGCCGAGCTTCCGACGCAAGCCGACAATCTGCACGTCCACCGCACGATCCGTGATGGCGTAATTGTCGCCGTGGACGCCGTCGAGAATCTGCTGCCGGGTAAACACCCAGCCAGGTCGTTGCGCCAAGAATTGAAGCAGCTTGAACTCCGTGGCCGTAAGTTCCACGAGTCGGCCATGAACGGACACCTCGTGTCGGCCTGAATGGATCATCAGGTCTCGAATCTCGACAATCTGGCTCCCCTGTTCTTCCCGCGAAACGTCGTGTTCCGCGGCGGCGCGACGCAACACGGCTTGCGCCCGGGCAAGCAAGACCTTGGGGCTGAACGGCTTGGTGACATAGTCGTCGGCACCCATGTTCAACCCCGCCACGATGTCCGGTTCCTCCCCCTTCGCCGTCAGCATGATTATGGGGACCGCCTTGAATGCCGGGTTCTCTTTGAGCTTGCGGCAGATCTTCAGCCCGTCCAGCCCCGGCAGCATGATATCCAAGAGAATCAGGTCGGGCGTGTTCGATTCCAAGGCCTTCAGGGCATCCTCGCCCGACGCCACGCCGACAACCCGATACCCCTCCTTCTGTAGGTTATAACTAACCAATTCCCGAATGTCTTCTTCGTCCTCGACGACAAGCACGGATTGCTCAGTCATGCTCGATCTCCTTCCCACGTCACCCTCTCACTAGATTGGAAGCAAACGATATCTGGCGATTCTGGCTACGTCCAACCCAACATTCTACCCCCAAGGTGTTAGGATTCGATGAGAAATCAGTCAGTGTTTGGCTATCTCACTTGTTGTCAGTATAGATCGATGGCCTCCGGCAGTGACTCGACGAACGCACTGATTTCGTCACGCACGCGTCGATAAGGGGCCAAGCGTTCCGATTCCGTTTTTGCGCCGGAAGCCAGGCGAGGCGGATCGTCGAAACCGACGTGAATGACCTTGGCCTTTCCAAGAAACGCGGGACATGACGCGCGGGCATTATCGCAGACTGTGATTACCAAGTCGAACTCGATTCCGCGAAGCTCGTTGATCGGCTTCGAACGTTGCCGGGAGATGTCCACGCCCGACTCGGCCATTAACCGGACGGCAACTGGATCCAACCCGTGGACCTTGATCCCAGCCGAGTACGACTCGATCTGATCGCCTTTCAAGTGACGAGTCCAACCTTCGGCCATCTGGCTACGACAGGAGTTGCCGGTACAGAGAAATAGGACTTTTCGCATCCATTCGCCTTGCCGGTGTTTGGCTTCTTTCAGGGGGTAGCTCTCGCCTTCGTTTCAGACGAGATAGCAGCGGTGCTTGCATCCCTGCCGAAGTAACGTTTTATGAACAGCCTCCGGATTGCAGGAGCGGCTTTTTGGCGAGCGTGGTTCTGGCTCGCGGCCGGTGCCGACCCTTGCTTATAGCCCCCTCATGCCTGTGACCCCGGAACTTCTGATCATTGCTGGGGTTAATTGCTTCGGAAACGTTGCGCCGAACACACACCTTTTCCCTACCAGGACGCTGGATATGAAGACCTTGTTGGTTCTTCTGCTCGTCGCGCTCGGGACATCGGGTGGGCAGAACCCCCCAGTTGTCCCTTTCGAAAAGCATGCGGAGCTAACTTCCGACACTCCAATCGATGAACTGGTCTTCGGCCGGTTAAAGCAACTCAAAATCCAGCCGGCCGGCCTCTGTTCCGATGCCGTCTTCGTGCGGCGGGTTTATCTCGACGCCATCGGGACACTCCCAACGGCGGAAGAGGCCAGGCGGTTCCTGGCCGACCGCGACCCGCACAAACGAAGCAAGTTGGTCGATCAACTCCTCGCGCGCGACGAGTTCGCCGACTACTGGGCGATGCGTTGGAGCGACTCGCTTCGGGTCAAGGCGGAGTTTCCGATCAATCTCTGGCCCAACGCCGTCCAAGCGTATTATCGTTGGATCCACACGTCCGTCAAGAAGAACGTGCCCTACGATCGGTTCGTGCGAGAAATGCTCACCGCCAGCGGCAGCAACTTCCGCGTGCCGGCGGTCAATTTCTACCGCGCCGTCCAGAACCGCGAACCGAAAACCATCGCCGCCGCGGTTGCCTTGGCTTTCATGGGTGCCCGGACCGAAAAATGGTCCGAAGAGCGCCGCGCGGAGATGAGCGTTTTCTTCTCGCAGGTCGGCTACAAGTCGACCGACGAGTGGAAGGAAGAGATCATCTTCTTCGACGCGCTGGCGAAGCCCGCGAAAAACGGTGCCGAGACGGTGCTGCCCGACGGAACCCGCCGTCGGCTATTGCCGGGCGAGGATCCCCGGGCCGTTTTCGCCGACTGGCTCACCCGATCGGAGAATCCGTGGTTTGCTCGGAACATCACCAACCGCGTCTGGTACTGGCTATTGGGTCGCGGCATCGTTCACGAGCCCGACGATCTTCGCCCGGACAATCGGCCGAGCAATCCCGAGTTGCTGGCCTATTTGGAGGAGGAACTCGTGGCGTCGAAGTACGACCTGAAACACATTTATCGGTTGATTCTCAATTCCAAGACCTATCAGCTCTCCTGTATCCCGCGGACGAACCACCCCGACGCCGAGGCGAACTTCGCCTACTATCCGCTCCGCCGGCTCGACGCGGAAGTGCTGATCGACGCACTGTGCCAGATCACGGACACCACGGAGGAGTATTCGAGTCTCATTCCGGAGCCCTTTACGTTCATCCCGAGAGAGCAACACTCGGTCGCCCTGGCCGACGGCAGCATCACCAGTTCCTTCCTCGAAACGTTTGGCCGTCCGCCGCGCGACACGGGGCTGATGTCGGAGCGGGACAACCGCCCGTCGGCCGCCGGACAACTCCATCTGCTCAACTCAAGCCATATCCGGCACAAGATCGAGCAGAGCGAAAAGTTGCGCCAGGTGATGCGATCCGGGCGGAATCCAGCGGAGAAGGTGAGAAATCTCTATCTGACGATTCTCTCACGGCCGCCCACCAAAGAGGAGCTGCTTGTCGTGCGTGACTATGCCAACTCGGGCCAGATCAAGCGATGGGAGGTCATGGTCGACTTGGCGTGGGCGCTGGTCAACAGCGCGGAGTTCCTTTACCGACACTGAGCATAAGGCAAACGCATGATCCCCGAGATAGTCTTCCCTTCCGGCACGTCTGGCACGCCCATTTCGCGGCGGACGGCGATCAAGAGCGGTTTGCTCGGCGCGGCCGGCGTGTTGCTCGCTGGCCGGCTCGGTCTGGCGGCCCCGACCGGCGCGCGACCGCCCAAGGCGAAAGCCGTGATCCAGATCTGGATGTGGGGGGGACCGGCGCACCTCGACACGTTCGATCCGAAACCGGCGGCGGGCTACGACTATTGCGGCCCGTTGGCCAAGGCGATCCCGACCAACGTCGAAGGGATCATGGTGGGTGAAATGCTTCCTCTTCTGGCCAAACAGGCCGACAAGTATTCGATCCTTCGCGGCATGACCCACGGCGTCAACGCCCATGAGACGGCATCCTATCTGGTTCAAACGGGCCGCCAGCCCGGCCGCCACGTCTTTCCATGCGTCGGCGCGGTTGTTTCGCGGTTCAAGGGATACGCAGCCGGCTACGAGGGCCTGATTCCACCCTACATCGTGTTGACCCAACCGCAGGGGCGGTTCTCGGAAGCCGGTTTTCTCGGTGCGCGCTATAAACCGTTCGCCACGGGCGGCGATCCGAACCAAAAACGGTTTGCCGTCGAAGGAGTCGTCGCCGAAGGTATTTCCGACCAGCGGCAAAAGAGCCGGCGCGGTCTGCTCGCCGACCTCAATACGCTCAAACACGCCATGAAAGGCAATCGCCAACTCGACGCGCTCGACCAGTGCGAAAAACAAGCCTACGACTTGATCCTCGGCGACGCCGGCAAGGTCTTCGATCTCTCGGAGGAAAAAGACGAACTGCGAGACCGGTACGGCCGCAATACGTTCGGCCAGTCGTGCCTGGCGGCGCGCCGACTCGTCGAACAGGGCGTACGCTACGTCACGATCAACTACAAGGGATGGGATACCCACAAGCAGCATTTTCAAACCATGCGACGCAAGCTCCCCGAAATGGACAAAGGCATGGCGACCCTTCTGGCCGATCTGGCCGATCGGGGCTTGCTCGAAAGCACGATCGTCTGGTGGGGCGGCGAGTTCGGCCGAACGCCGAAAGTCCAGTGGGAACCGCCGTGGAACGGAGGACGAGGCCACTACGGCCGTGTCTTCTCGACGGTCGTCGCCGGCGGTGGCTTCAAGGGCGGCCAAGTCGTCGGGGCCTCGGACGAAAAGGGCGAAAACGTTGCCCAGCGCCTCATCTACCCGTGCGATCTGATCGCGAGCATGTACGAACTGCTCGGCATCGACCCGAACGCACCGCTGCCCCACCCTCAGGGTCTCGCGGTTCGGGTCACGCCGTCGGCCGACGAGGGCGTCTCGTCGGGCGGGCGCCTCAAAGAAATCATGTAATCCGTGGAGCACGCGATGAATCCACCACGATGGCAAGGCTTCCTCTGGATCGCCGTATTGCTCGCCGCCGCGCCGACCGCGTGGGCCCAGCAAGGGCCGCTCGCCCAGCGCCAGCCGCATATCGGCTACGTCTACCCCGCCGGCGGCCA
>JAFGIR010000055.1 GCA_016929515.1 Pirellulales bacterium
CACGGATCGACGCACCGCAGCCCACAGATCAGATGAGGCACGCCGCAGGCCAACCCCGCCGCGCGACCGTAGGCGTCGGCCGCGAATATCCACGTGTGAATCAGAGCAGGATCAAGTTGAGCTACGTGGCGCCGCAGTTGCCAATACGCCCGAGGATCGAGCCGCCGACGCTTGCCGATGATCGCCGTCGGAATGCCCGTCGCCTCGAGTTCGGCCGCCAGCGGTCCACCCCGGGTCAGCGCGCAGACGTGGACGTCGAACTCGTCGCGAGGGAGCCGCTCGGCCAACAGGGTCATCTGTTTCTCGGCGCCCGCTCGATCGAGCGTGGGAATAATCTGCAGAATGCGGTGCTTCACAGTCTCGGTGATCTAGGGGGGAGCTACGGGTCACGGGGGATACGAAGAGTAGCGTGTATATTTGCACGCACCAAGGTTCTTACGTTAGCAAGTTCTCAGACAACGTTACATGCACCTTGACCATTTTGGCAAGTGGAAAAATCGCGCTCGATGCGATATCGAGCCACAACGCCGAGTCCAGAGGCCACCTTCTCGGACGTTCGCTTCTCTCCTCGTGTTCTTGATGTTGGCTGCGACTAGGAGAGGGGGCGATGGTAGCTCAGCGGGAGTAAAGTCCGACCAATTTGCCCGTGTCGAGGACATGGTCAGCCATTTCGCTGAGCAACTGCTTCTTGCTCACGCCTGGCTGCACAACCAGCTTGCCGCTGAGTGCGTAGAGCGTGAAGCGGTAGCGGTGGTCGCCGTGTCCCTTCGGTGGTATCGGGCCTCGATAGCCGAGCGATGGTTTGGCGGGGGTTGACCAGGAATTCTGGCCTTGGAGCATGCCCGTGTCTTTGAGCCGGGCTTTTCGCGGAACACCCTCGGGCAGGCCGGTGGCGTGGGCCGGAATTTTGTAGATTACCCAGTGGACCCAAGGTTCGTCGGTGGGGGCGTCGGGGTCGTCGCAGATCAGTGCCAGTTCCTTGGCATCCTCGGGCAGATTGGACCAGGACAGCGGCGGCGAAACGTCTTGGCCTTCGCCCGTGTATCGGTCGGCGATGCGCTCTTCTTCGGCGAAGGCCGTGCTCGTAACCTGAATCGCCATCGGTCTTTCTCCTCGGTACGTGCCGTAGGCTGCTGCCGATTTCACCAACCTGGGGGAGGCGTTGCCAAGAACGTCCGCCGTTTGGTGATTGTACGCATTGACGGTTCGGGAGGAAACCTCTGTGGGCCGGAGGTTTCGATCGGAACCCGTCTAGCCTTTTACGACCCCTAGCGGCACGAGCCGAGCGACTTTGTTGGCCAATCCGGCCCGATGGACCACGTTGACCACGCGGCTGACATCTTTGTAGGCGGCCGGTTGTTCCTCGGCGAGTCCCTTGCGGTTGCGACATCGGGCCACAATGCCCTGCTCGGCCAACTCGCGGTCGATCCGGCGTCCTTGGGCGTTTCGGACAGCGGCCGTGCGGCTCATCACGCGGCCGGCGCCGTGGCAACAACTTCCAAAGGCCTTCTCCATGCTACCCGGCTGACCCACCAGCACCCAACTTGCCCGGCCCATGTCGCCCGGAATGATCACCGGCTGACCCACCTCGCGATATTGTCCGGGCACGTCCGGGTGGCCCGGCGGAAAGGCCCGGGTCGCTCCTTTGCGATGGACGCAGACGGTCTTCTCGCGGTCGTCGATCGTGTGTTGTTCCATCTTGGCGATATTGTGCGCAACGTCGTAAACCAATTCGAGTTCAAGCGATTCCCAGGTTTGGCCAAACACCTCGGCCAGCACCTCGCGGGTCTGCCACATGAGCAGTTGACGGTTCGCCCAGGCGTAGTTGGCCGCGGCACGCATCGCTCCGAGATAGGCTTGACCCTCGGTGCTTTCGACGGGGGCACAGGCCAACTGCCGGTCGGGCAACTCGATGCCGTAGCGAGCCGGCACGTTGCGCAATGACCGAAGCGCGTCGTCGCACACCTGATAGCCCAGTCCCCGCGAGCCCGAATGGATCATCACGCAGATCATGCCCTCTTCGAGCCCAAGCACACGGGCGGCCGCTTCGTCGAACACCTCGTCGACCGCCTGGACCTCGAGAAAATGGTTGCCCGAGCCGAGCGTGCCACATTGATCGGTGCCCCGGGCCAGCGCGCGATCGCTGACCGACTCGGGGCGGGCATCGGCCAAACACCCGGCCTCCTCGGTATGCTCGATGTCCGTGCTGGTCGCGAGCCCTTTGGCTTTCAACATCGCGACGCCCTCGATCATCAGACGCTTGAGTTCGTCGGACGCGAACCGATAGGGTCCGCCGCGGCCCACGCCGGCCGGGATGCGTCGAAACAAGGCGTCGGTGAGCTGCGTGATACACGGTTCGACGTCGGCCCGAGTTAGATTCGACCGGACCAGACGCACGCCGCAGTTGATATCGTAGCCCACGCCGCCGGGCGAGACGACGCCGCCCTCGGCCGGATCGGTCGCGGCCACGCCGCCGATTGGAAAACCATAGCCCCAGTGGATGTCGGGCATGGCGATGCTGGCCGTCTGGATGCCGGGCAACGTGGCCACGTTGGCGACCTGTTCCGGGGCCTGGTCGTTGCGAGCCTGTTCGAGCAGTTCCTCGTCGACAAAGATCCGCCCGTCGACTCGCATGCCCGACTTGTAGCTGGCCGGAATCCGCCAGCAACACTCGTCAATCCGTTCGAGCGGCCCGGCATAACCCTGGGTGCTCATGCCGATTACCTCCTCCGTTGGTTCTGGTTGTTTCCAACGCGCAAGAGCCGTCGCACTGAAGTGTAGCCGTTTGCTGAAGGTCGCGGTGGGTTGGTTGCCCGGGCCTAACCGGAAAAGCCTTGTCCCTAGGATTATATGCCCGGTAGAAAGCGGTGTCTTTGAAGCCGATTCGACGGCACCTGCCGAGTGGGGGGGGCTCTGATGCGTGCAAGCACACATTTTACAATCCGCTACCCCCTTCCCACTGTCTACTATTGTACCGGCGCCATTATCCCATACAAATGCAAGAGAGCATGCGCGAGTTTTCCGCCGTTTTCTTCTTCAGAAGTGAGATGCGGGAAGTGGTGCCTTCAGAGCGGGCGCTGGTGCTATTATGGCCCAGACGACCTCAAAATGGGAACTCAGAATCGACGGCGCAGGGGTGGCGGTGCGTTATCGGCCAAGCGGCCAGTCGTTAGCCACAATCACGTCTCAGTGCGTTTCGGTCGTCGAGCGGCGATGAGACCGAGGCCGGCGAGCGTGGCCCAAATGACCACGGTTGCCGGTTCGGGTATGTCTCCTCCGTTGACGACAATATTGTCGAACTGATGGCCGAGGGACGAATTGCCTGGCCCCTGCAACCATGATACGGTCACAAGGTTCGCGAAGGCGCCGTCGAAGTCGAATTGGGTGAAGCCAAACCCAAGGGGCGTGAACGATTGCATGGTCGTGCCGCCCCCGGCCAGGTTGCCGACGAACGTCACTTCGGTGGGCGTGCCCGAAGGTTCGACGATTGATAGCTCGATGCTCAGCAAATCGAAAATGCCTCCGCCGTCGACTTGCATGAGCACGGCTTGGCCGTTGCTGGCGGCGACGAGTAGTCCGGCGGAGCCGGCGTATCGGTAATTGGCCTGGCCGAAGGAGTTGAACGGGGTGCCAGTGATCTGAAAACCGTCCTCGACGTACGGACTGGCCACGTTGTTGATTTCATTGTTAGGGTTTTCCAGACTGTCGAAATCAATGGTGACAATCGCCGCCTGAACCGAGGTATTGAGGCTGACGAGAGCGATAACCGCGAGTAAGAAGGCAAAGTGTCTCATGATGTTCATCTCCAAAACGAGGAATTTCATCTTGAACGACAGACTGCGGCATGGCTCGAGACGTCGACCGGACCGATATCAATTATCACCAATGAGAATATCATATCCGCCGCAAAAAGAAACCCCCCAATATGAGGATATAGCGTCTGTTTGGTTGGCCAGGTGAACGTCATGAGACTATTCAAGCGGCACGCGATTTGGACGAGCGGCACGCCGCGCGGCGTTCGTGTCGTTGGGACACGATTTGTTTGTAAGTCTCGTAGAACGCGCGCCGTTTGGGGATGAGGACATCGTCACGAAATCCTTGCGCCGTGGCATGGTTCCTTTCGGACTTTTCGCGGAGGAGGCCAGGCGACGTGACCCATTGTTGGACCCGATCGGCGATTTCGTCCGGTGAACCGGGCCTGACTCGGTCTTCGCGGTCGAGCAGTTCAACGATTCCGCCCACGTCGCTGCCGATGCAGATGCTTCCTCGGGCCATGGCTTCCAGCAGTACACGGCTTTGGCCTTCAGAATAGGAGACAAGCAAGAAGATATCAGCGGCGTCGATCAGCTTCCTGACAGGTTCGCCGGACGGGATCAACCCTTTGAAGTCGACAGAATGGCGGATGCCAAGGCGTGCGGCAAGTTGCTCCATTTCGATTCGGCGAATGCCGTCGCCGACCATGGTAAGGTGGACAGGTAGCCCACGTTGCCGGCAGAGGGCCGCCGCGCGTAGAAGGATATCGGGGGCCTTGACCATCGTGTTCAGGGTTCCGACAAAGAGAAGACGGACGGGGTCTTCATCGGTTGGGGGCGTGGCTGTGGACCACGCTGCCCATCGGTTTTGTTTCATGGACCGGCATTGGTCGTCGGCAAATGCTTCAGGCGGAAGAAAGACATCACTACAGCCCAGGGTCACTTGTGCCCGGGGCGAAGGATATCTTTGCTGCAGCGCGCGATTGGTGACGTAGAGCGATGCGGCGGCACCGGCGCACATCAGATAGCTTCGTCGATAGAGGGCCCAACGGAAGTAGGGACGTCCGAAACACCGGATTGCCTTGGGAGCCAGGACTCCCCACGGATCGCCGACGACCTCGACGCCGTAAGGTATTCGCTGCCGGCGCAACTCCCGCGAGATGAGCCATCCGATATGGTCGGGTACTCGGAGCAAAAACGCATCATATTCTTGGATCGTCTGTTTGAGGATCCGTTGGATGCGGCCTGCTTGCCGAAGGTATTGCCAAGGTCCGTGATACGCCGGAATCGGATGCATCGATATTCGCGGCTGATTGACCTTGCTCCAGCCGTCCCGGGGAGCGTCGCACGGGTACGCTCGGGCGACGATTCCGATCTCGTCGAAAACATCGAGGTACCTCATCCACAACGGAAAGGTGCCCAGGTTGTGCGAGTAGAATTCGTCGCCGACTTGCGAGAATCTTGCTTGGCAGTTGATCAGTACCTTCACGCGTGGATCTCCTGTTGGTGGATTACCATGTCGACGCACTCATGGAAGCGACGGCGGTCCACCTTTTGGACCGAGGCGACGATGTCTCGACCGAATCCGGAGTTTCTGTCATGCCGCGCGACGTTCTTGATAAAGGGAAAGCGTTTCGGAAACGACGGTTTGTTCGGAGAACTCGGCAAGGACCATTTCGCGCCCGCGCGATCCCATCTGTTGGCGCAGCTTCCTATCGTCGATCAGCTTGGTCAAGGCTTCGGCGAGAGCGACACTATTCCTTGCCGGAATAAGGAGGCCGTTGAAACCGTCCCGGACGATTTCACGACAACCAGGCACATTGGTCGTGACGATTGGTTTTCCACACGAGGCTGCTTCGAGCAGCGCCTTGGGGAGTCCTTCACGATACGAGGGCAGGCAGACGATATGGGCTTGAGCCAGAACGGCCGGCATGTCTTCCTGGTGTCCCCAGAATTCCACCACGCGTTCGTTTTGCCAACGCTGAATTTGCTTTTGCGTAACAACGCTCGGGTTTTCGGGGTCGCGATCACCTACCAAAATGCAGCGCACGTTGTACTTCTTGCTGGTCAGAATCCTGGCGGCGTCGACGAATTCGGCCACGCCCTTGTCGTATAGCAGGCGAGCCGGCAAGACGATGACCATGGGTTCCGAAGGTTCCGGTGCCGGGGCGAACC